>CALLDR010000040.1 GCA_937997955.1 uncultured Emergencia sp.
TGAGCTGTAGAGTTGAAATATGCAAAACAAACAGGGACTGCCGCCTGCGACAGTCCCAAAATTTACTAACTACTAAAATTTTCTCTGTTTATTGATCTATTAGCAGTAACGTCTTATGAAATTGTGGTATTTCCGACAGAATCTCTGCTGTGCTTCTCCATCCTTTTCATGCCTTCCTGCCAGTAGTCTGTTCGGCGGGTCTTTCCCCTCATACCGATAAGTCGATTCCTTGAATTTCTGACGTTGCTATGCGGACTTTGAAGCAAAGGATTCTGCCGCCGAGATGTCTCCGGGTCCTTGACAGCGTTTCATCATTTCCTCGCTTCCTTTCCTATTTTCGCGATTTCTTCGCGTTCGCTTTTTTTCTTCTTTTGTTCTCTGTTTTCTTCCTTTTGTTTCGGAGTTCTAACGAATAAATCTCCTACACTTTTAATTTCTTTACCTTTCTTTCTTGGCTTTATTATAGTACAGAACGAAAGGAAAAGCAAGAGTTTTTTGAAAATTTTCAAAAACTTTTATTTTCCATGAGAATATGTTACAATAGTCCCATGCGTTAGGAAGGGAGGAGATTTATTATGCAGCTGACAGAAAGAGTCAAAAGCTGTAACGGTTGTTCAGCCTGCGTCGTAGGCTGCAAGCATGCCTGTATCAAAATGGTTCCTGCGGAGGACGGCAGGAAGTTTCCCCTCGTCAATGAGGACGGCTGTCAGAAGTGCAACAACTGTATTCTCTACTGTCCCGTCTACAACCCGGTGGAGCTGCCGGAATTTGAACAGTTCTACGAGTACAGAGATGAGTTCTATGAGAGAGATATGCCGCAGGTCTATCGCGAGACCATGCGGAAGATCAAGTCGGGAACCGTGACCGAATTCGCCGGCACCCTTTGCCAGATCGCCGCGCTGAAGTCTCTCATGGGCGATAAGCTGAGCCACGACCTGAGAATCTATCCGCTTCACTGCGATCCGGATACGCCGAGAAGGCCGGAGTGCGGAGCCTGTCCCTTTTATAAATGATGCTGAGTAATTTTGTCGTATCGCTGGAGGCCGTTCTTCCCATGTTCATCATGCTGGCAGTGGGCATGGGGGTCAAGCGTTTCCGCCTGTTGACGGAGACAGAGCTTCGGCATTTAAATAAGATGATCTTCGTGGTGTTCTTCCCGCCGATGATGTTTACCAACCTGTACGGGACGGATATCGAAGAGGCTGTGGACTGGCGGCTGATGATCTTCGGCATCGCCTCTGTGGCTGTGATCTACGGAGTCAGCACGCTGGCGGTCCTGCATGTGGAGAAGGACCCGAGGAGCCGCGGCGCTATGATCCAGGCCATCTACCGGAGCAACTTTGTCATCATGGGTATCCCCATCGCCGTCAATATGTACGGGCATGGAAACCTGGCGGTGACAGCCATGATGGTGGCCGTCATCGTGCCCATTTACAACGTGCTGGCCGTAGTGACCCTGGAGGTGTTTCGCGGCGGGACGCTGGATTTTGCCGGGATCTTGAAAAAAGTTCTGACCAATCCTTTGATCCTGGGCGCGGCTGCCGGCCTGCTTTCGGTTCTGACGGGACTGAAGCTGCCCGCGGTGCTGGAGGACGTCGTGGGGGACATGGCTTCTGTGGCTACGCCGCTGGCCCTTGTCATTCTGGGCGCGTCTATCGATTTTAAGAGCATCAGGAAATGCGGCCGGAATCTGGTCGTATGCGTGGCCGCCCGGCTGGTCATCGTGCCGGCGATCGGCTTGACAGCGGCGGCTTTGCTGGGATTCCGGGACATCGCCTTTGTAACCCTGATCGCCATGTTCGCCGCGCCGACGGCAGTATCGTCCTTTACCATGGCTCAGTCCATGGACAGCGACGGACAGCTGGCCGGCAACTGCGTGATCTTTTCCACGGCATTCGCGTGCTTTACCATGTTTTTATGGATATTCCTGTTTAAAAATCTGGGAATGTTTTAACAATATACTTGAAAAGGAGAGACAAATATGAGTGATTGTAATCATGATTGCGGGTCCTGCAGTGTGACCTGCAGCGAAAGACAAGAGAACCCTGGCATCGAGAAAGCGCCGATGAACAGCCTGTCCGATGTGAGAAAGGTCATCGGCGTTGTCAGCGGCAAGGGCGGCGTCGGCAAATCCTCTGTCACGTCCATGCTGGCCGTGGCGGCAAAGCGGCAGGGCAAAAATGTGGCCGTGCTGGACGCGGACATCACAGGGCCGTCCATTCCAAAGGCTTTCGGCATCAGCGGCAAGGCCATGGGAAACGACGAGATGATCCTGCCGTCGGTAACGGGCAGCGGCATCAAAGCCATGTCTATCAACCTTTTGCTGGAAAATGAAACGGATCCGGTTGTCTGGAGAGGCCCGATTCTGGGCGGCGTGGTTCAGCAGTTCTGGAGCGACGTCTGTTGGGGAGATGTGGACGTCATGTTCGTGGATATGCCGCCGGGAACCGGCGACGTCGCGCTGACGGTGTATCAGACGCTGCCGGTAGACGGCATCGTTATCGTGACTTCCCCGCAGGATCTGGTATCCATGATCGTGGAGAAGGCTGTGAAGATGGCGGACATGATGGACATTCCGGTACTGGGCATCGTGGAAAACATGTCCTATTTCAAGTGCCCGGACTGCGGCAAGGAGCATAAGATCTTTGGCGACAGCCACATCGAGGATATCGCGGCCAAGTATGCCATCACCCAGTTAGAAAAGCTGCCGCTGGACAGCCAGGTGGCGAGGGCCTGTGATGAAGGCCGCATTGAGGACATCGCATGTCCGGAGATGGACCGTCTGGCCGCCGCTTTGATTGAAGAATAGGAAACTTATGGATAAGAAGAGAAATATGAAGCGCCGCGGCCTGCAGCTGTGCCTGGCCGCCGCCATGACGCTGTGCCTGATGCTCTTTGTCAGCGGATGCGCGGAAAAAGAAGTGGACATGACGATGGGAGAAACCACGGTCGTCGAGGAGAGAGCGGAGATCACGCCGGTGAATCTGCTGGTATCGGAGAAGGTCTATCCGCCGGTCTCTGATAATTACGCCATGGGCTGGGAAGCTGATGACGGGAAGGTTTACGCGGTGCTGGAAGCTGATCTGAAGAATCTGACCGGCGAAGAGGCGCAGATACAGGACCTCTGCCAGTTTCAGATGGTCATCGGCGAGGAGACCTACGGGAATACCATCGCCGCGGCTGTCACCGAGGACGGCAGCAAGCTGGACCGGTCGGAGACCATCGGCTCTGGAAAGACCGCGCGGGTTTATCTGATCACGGAACTGGACGCCGAAGCTGTCAGCGAGGAATCCTCCCTGCAGATGGCGTTCCCGGAAGATGACAAGGAGCCGGTCTATAACTACAAGCTGGCTGTGGATACCACCAAGCGGCTTGCCGTCTGCAAGGAGCTGGTCAAGGGCCAGACCATTACGGCGGAAGGACTGGGAGAGATCACCCTGGAAAAGGCAAGGTTCACAAAGAAGATCGAGCCGGAAAATCCGGGCTATTTCTATCGGTATTTTGCCGCCCAGGAAAGCGACGAAAGACTGCTGGTGCTGGATATGAAGGTGAAGAACCTTTCTGGAGAGGAAAGGAAGGCGGCTTCCTTCTACGGCATGACGGTGGTCACCGCTGATGGAGAGGAGTATATCGGCGGGATCGCGGCTGACGACGCTGACAAGGCCAACATCACGACCAGCGAGTCCATCGGAAAGGATAAGACGCGCACGACCTACGCCATCGCCAACCTGCCGAAGGAAGCGGGAGACAAGACCTGCACCGTCTACGTCTATATAGACGGCAGCTGGTACAGCTACGTGAGGGAGAAATAGAGAGAACAGCGGGAAAAAGATCAAAACGTAAAGTGAATATCATTTTGAGACGGACGGAGCCCTGAATTTCGGGGCTCCGTCTTAAGTTGAGATGGGTTTTGTAGTTTCATCTCAATTTGAGATAAATTTTGAGGAAATATGATGGAGAACGGCTATTTTCAGCCGTTTTTTTGTTGGCACGATTGTTGCGCTTTACTGTGGCAAATAGGAAACAGGAGGAATCATATGGAAACGTTACATGAAAAGAAACGGCGAAAGCTCGCTTTTCCGGAGACGGCTTTATTGCTTTTGATCATTATCGCGGTGGCGGCGGGCCTGACTTATATCATGCCGGCGGGACAGTTTGAGCGAGTCGTAGATGAGGCTACAGGCAGGGAACTGGTCAAGGCCGGAACCTATACGGTGATGGAGTCCAATCCAACCTCACTGGTGGAGCTGTTCTCTTCTGTATTCAGAGGTATCGTCAAGGCCAGTGAGATCATCGGTTTAGTCTATGTCGTCGGCGGCGCGTTTGGCATCGTATCGAGAACAGGAGCTATTGCCGCAGAGCTTGGCGGCCTGGTAAAGAAATTGGCAGGGCGAGAGTCCGTCATGGTCGCCATCGTTATGACTGCTTTTGCCGTCTGCGGCGCGACCTTTGGCATGGCAGAGGAAGCGCTTCCTTTCGTCGTCATTCTGGTCACTGTGGCTTTGAAGATGGGTTATGACCCGATTGTAGGCGTATCAATGGTCGTCATTGGGCTGTATTGCGGATACTCCGCCGGACCGTTGAACCCATTCAACACCGGTATCGCCCAGGGCATCGCAGAGCTGCCGATGTTCAGCGGCATCGGCCTCAGGATCATCTTGATGCTGGGCGCTCTGGTAATCGCAATCGTCATTACGGTCATGCACGGAAAGAAATATAAGCGGCTGGGTATTGACAACAGCAAGCTGCTGGAGGAACTCAACGCGGAGGAAGAACGTCCTGTCAACCGGACAGATGCCGTGATCCTGGTCATTCTGGCCGTGACCATCGGCATTCTCATCTTCGGTGTGGTCACCTATGGCTGGTATTTTGAGGAGATCACAGCGCTGTTTTTCGGCATGGGCCTGCTGGTGGGACTGATCTATCGCAAGGGCAATCTCAACCAGATCGCCAGAGACTTCATTGAAGGAGCCTGCGAAATGACTACGGCTGCCCTCTTTGTCGGATTGTCCAGAGCCATTCTGGTCATCATGGAGGACGGCAAGATCATGGACACCCTGGTATATTATCTGTCTCTGCCGCTGTCCCATCTCAACAGTGTGCTGGCGGCCTGGGGCATGTACATCTCTCAGGGCTTCATCAACTTCTTCATTCCGTCATCGACGGGTCAGGCCGTGGTCGTCATGCCGATCCTGTCACCGCTCAGCGATTTGATCGGGGTGACCAGACAGACCGCGGTGCTGGCATATCAGTGCGGGGACGGGTTCTGGAACATGATCACGCCAACCCACTCTGTGTTGATGGCATCTCTGGGACTGGCAAAGGTGCCGTTTGGCAGGTGGTTCAGATTCGCGGTGAAGATCGTAGCGGCATGGACCGTATGGGTGTTCATCATCTTGGCCGTTGCTACTGTGACGCAGTATGGGCCGTTCTAACATTTTGAGATGCATTTGAGATTCACTTATTTGAGATTTATTTGAGGAGGAAGAAGATATGAAAAAGAACATCGCAGTGATCGGGGCTGGAAACGGCGGACAGGCCATGGCGGCATATTTTGCCATGAACGAGGACTATGAAGTCCGAATCTTCGATTACTTTGACGCGCCGGTGGAGACAATCAAAGCGCAGGGGTATATCCAGCTGGAAGGCGCCGTAGAAGGGCGCGGGGACATCGCGCTGGCAAGCACGGATATGGGAGAGGTCGTCGCGGACGCGGACCTGATTATGGTGGTCAACCCGGCAATCTACCACAACAGGATCGCGAAGGATCTGGCGCAGTATATCAGAGAGGAGCAGGTCATCTTTCTCAATCCGTCGTCTGTGTTCGGAGCTTTCGCCTTTAAGAAGGCTCTGGAGGACGTGGGGTGCCGCAAGCCTGTGACGATCGGTGAGAGCAACAGCCTGCTGTTTGCGGCAAGACTGGTGGAAAACGGGCGAGTACATATCGGTGGGAAAAAGGATTCCCTGCTGGTTTCCGCCTTCCCGGCTTGCAACGGAGACAGGCTGTATGATATAATCAGACCAGTGATGCGGGAAATCCACGTATGCGACAGCGTGTTGGGTACCAGCTTTGCCAGCACCAACGCCATGGTGCACCCTTTGCCGACCATTATGAATGTCAACTGGGCTGAGTCCGGGGAAAGGTTTCGCTATTACCTGGACGGCATAGGAGAGACCCTGGGAGAATACATAGAAGGCCTGGACAAAGAGCGTGTGGATATCGGACAAAAACTGGGACTGACTTTAGGTGAGGATCTCTTCGACTTTTACATGGAATACGAGGAACAGTATCATACCAAAGGGAATACCGTTTCTGAGGTTTTGAAGTCGGTAGAGGCTTATAAGGATATCTATGCTTCCAATACGGCCAGAAATCGGTATATCTACGAAGACATACCGACTGGAATGGTGCCTTTTACCGCGGTGGGAGAGCTGCTGGGTATGCCTGTAGAAAAAATGAAGCTGGTGACCAGCGTCTGCGAAGCGATCCTCAATGAAGACCTGACCCACTGTGACTGCGCGAGAAACCTGGAAAATCTGGGCCTTGCGGGGATGAACGCGGACGAGATTGTAAGCTATGCAAGGACAGGAGTAAAATAAAATGATTGAACTCGCTAATATAAAACCTTATGTAGAAAAAATGGCGCATCTGATATCCAGCGTTTTGGAGATGGACGTCACGGTTTGCGACCAGCACCTGAATGTTCTCGGCGATTGGTCACATAAGAGGAATGTTAGCGACCAGGTCGAGAGACTGAAAGAAGACTCTGTGATATCCATGGCGGTACGAGAAAACCGAATCGTCATGTTCGATAACGCGAAAGAGGAAAATTATGGATGCCAGCGCTGTGTGCGGCGAAAGGATTGCAGTACAGAGACGATTATAGCCTATCCGCTGGTCCGGGGAGAGCAGAGGATAGGAGGTATTGGCATCTATTCTCAGGAACAGCGTCAGAAAAATAAGATGCTGACCCAAAAGGACGCCATGATTGAATTTATTTCACGCATCGGGGATTTGATCATCAACCAGCTGGAGGAGGAAACGGCCAATCTGGAGGTCATGGCTTCGAATCAAAAGATGAACCAGATCATTGAAACCCTGGATTTTCCCCTGGTCAGCGTTGACAGAGAAAACCGCGTCCTGTACTGCAACGACAGGTTCCGGGATATATTGCCTGTCGGAACCGACTGGAACGGCGCGTCCATCGAAGCGCTGTTTGAGGGACTGGTCGTCGGCGGCATGAAGGAGAGAACTGGAAGAATTTACATCAAAAAGAAGCATAAGTCTGTGGAATATGAGGTGACCTATTCGCCTGTGATCATCGACGGCAGATACACGGGGGCGCTGCTGTACTTCCGCGAAGCGTCGGAGGTCTTAGCAAAGGCGGGACAGCTGCTCGCTCCCGTAAAACAGGGCAGCTTTGATGAGATCATCGGCGAAAGCCAGCTGATAAAATCCGTAAAAGCCGATGCGGAAAACTTTGCGAAGAGCCAGTCCAGCATCCTGATTCAGGGAGAGAGCGGCACGGGCAAGGAACTGTTTGCTCAGGCGATCCACAATGCCAGCCGGCGGGCGGACGGACCGTTTGTAGCAGTCAACTGCGCTGCCATTCCGGACAACCTGCTGGAAAGCGAGCTGTTTGGCTATGCAGAAGGGGCATTTACCGGCGCGGCAAAGGGCGGCAGGGCAGGAAAATTTGAGATAGCCAACAAGGGAACCCTCTTTCTCGATGAGATCGGAGAACTTCCTATCCATCTGCAGCCGAAGCTGCTGCGGGCTCTGCAGGAAAAGAAGATACAGCGGGTAGGTTCCAATCGCGATATCGATATCAATATCCGTGTTATCGCGGCTACCAACCGGGACTTGCAGAAGATGATGGAGACCGGAGAGTTCCGGGAGGATCTCTACTATCGGCTCAGCGTGATACCGATCAAGGTTCCGCCGCTCCGTGAGCGAAGATCCGATATTGGAATTTTGGCGCATCATTTTCTGGAGATGTACAGAGGGATGCTGGAAAAGGAGCAGATCGGGACCTTCGATCCGAAAGCCATGGAACTGCTGACTTCTTACGATTGGCCGGGCAACGTGCGGGAACTGCAGAACGCCGTGGAATACGCCGTGAACAAATGCCGGACCGACGCGGTTATGCCGGAGGACATCGCGGACAGGCTGCAGCGAAACAGGAAGGGCAGCCGCCCGCTCGTCTCTTTGAAGGAGCTGGAAAAGGAGGCCATAGAGAATGCCTTGGCCTATTTCGGCCCTACGCCCGAGGGCAAGGAACGAGCTGCCGCGGCCATGGGGATCAGCAGGGCCACCATGTACAGAAAAATCAAAGAATATGAACTGTAACTGAAACTGTATCCGCCAAAACGACGGGTACAGTTTTTTATTTATCGAAAAAACATACGAACTGTATTTGATAAAAAATATAAAATTGCATATTTAAAAGTAATCAATTTTGCTGTATCATAATCTTGCCGGCAATTTACTGCAAAGGAAGAATTGGATTATGACTACAATGGAACATACACAGAGAAACAAAACTTATGAACTGGTTATCGACGCGCTGTTCATCGCGCTGACCTTCGTGGCTACATGGCTGATCAATATCCGGCTGCCTCTGGTTGGCAGCGGCGGACTGATTCATCTGGGCAACGTGCCTCTTTTCGTAGGCGGAATGTTGTTCGGACGCAAGACCGGAGCCATAGCGGGAGCGTTCGGCATGGGTCTCTTTGATCTGATGAGCGGATGGACCGCATGGGCGCCGTTCACCTTCGTCACTGTGGGACTGATGGGCTATGTCATCGGCTGGTTCGCTGAGAAAAAGCCGTTTCAATCCATGATGCTGAACAATATCGTCTCTGTAATTCTGGCGATCGTGATCAAAATCGTCGGCTACTATATCGCTGAGGTTATTCTGTATGGAAACTGGGTAGCACCGCTGGGCTCCATTCCTGGAAACGTTATTCAGGTTGGATTCGCAGGCATTGTAGTGCTTCTGTTCATACAGCAGCTGAGAAAATACATCAAAATCAAATAGGAGTGACAGAGTATGTACAAAATCATGACAGCGGGGCCTACACAGGTCAGAGAAAACGTTAGAAACGCAAGGAGTCTGCCTTGCACCAATCCGGATCTGGACCCGGACTTCTTCGACTACTATAAGGAGACCTGCCAGCTTTTATCCAGAGCTATGCGGACGGAAAACCGGGCGCTGATTCTGGGCGGCGAAGGCATTCTGGGACTGGAAGCGGCCTGCGCTTCTTTGACAGAGGCGGGGGACCGGGTGCTGGTCATTGACAACGGTATTTTCGGCAAAGGCTTTGCTGATTTTGTACGGATCTATGGCGGTGAGCCGGTAATGTACACGGTGGACTACCGCAATCCTGTAAACGTAGACGACCTCAAAGCATATCTGGCCGCCGATCACGATTTCAAATACGCGACGGTGATCCACTGTGATACCCCAAGCGGCGTGATCAACGATGTGGAGACCATCAGCTGTCTGCTGGATTCTTACGGCATCATGACCGTGACAGATTCCGTGGCGGGCATGTTCGGCCAGCCTTTGAACGTGGGGAAGAGCAAGATCGACATCTTGTGCGGCGGTTCTCAGAAAGCGCTGTCCGCGCCTCCGGGACTGACCATGCTGTGGGTTTCCGAGCGGGCTTTTGAGGCCATGGCAAACCGCAAGACGCCGATCGCGTCCTTCTACGCCAACATTTTGATCTTCAGAGACTACTACGAGAAACAGGAATTTCCTTATACCATGCCGATCAGCGATATCGTGGGACTGCGCGCGGCGCTGGACAACTATATGGCAGAGGAAGAGACGATCTATGAGCGTCACGGCAAAATCGCCGCGGCGACGAGAAAGGCGCTGACCGAGGGCGGCCTGAAGCTGTATCTGGAATCCGGCTATTCCAACACGGTGACTGTGGTAGAGGTGCCGGAAGGAATTACGGACAGACAGCTGTTAGGCGGTATGGAGCAGGATTACAACATCATGATCTCCGGCTGCTTCGACGTGCTGGCGGGCAAGGTGGTCCGCATCGGGCACATGGGTGAAAACGCGTACCCGGAGAAGGTGGCGGAGACGCTGGCGGCCATGCAGGGCACCCTGGAGAAGCTGGGCGTAGCCGTGAGCTGCAATATGGAAGAGGTATTTAAGACTGCACTGGCACAGGACTGATTCCGAGATTCAGAGAGTCCGAATATATGCATCTGGGCATAGGCGGGCGCAGCAGCATAAAGCATAAGCATAAACCATAGAACATAAAACAAAAAACAAAAAACATAAAAACAGAGCGGTGTCGTAAAAAGGCGCGATCCTGGCCTAAATACGAAAGCTCTGGCGCAGAGAATGAGAAAAGGTTTCGTAACTGCAGGTGAAATATCCTGAGCTGCGAAACCTTTTTTGCGGTTTTGTCCGGAAAAGCTGCGTAAAACGTCGGAAAACAGACAAAATACGAAACCGACCGGATCAAAAGGCCGCGTTTCGTTTCGTAAAACGCGGCGGAAACGCCCGGACTACGAAACGCCCGTGCCGTAGGCGATGAGAAATTCCTTTTCTGTGATGGACAGCGTATCCTTCATGTAGAGGGTCACGCCGTCGTATTCCGCATGGATCTCTGCCTGCAGCCGGCCGAAGAAATCCCGGATCTCGCCCAGCTTCTGGCCTGCCGTGATGGGATCGTGGATGTGGACCGACGGATACCAGCAGCCGGTGGCCGGAGAGTCCAGGTAGGTGGCGCGGGCGATCTTTCTGGCAGGCTTCTCCGGAAGCCGCACCTCCCCCTCTAAAGCGCCGAGATAGTAGAGGGCGTTGTAGACGTCGGCCTTGTACAGCAGAACTTCCTCCGGTATCCACTGGCCGGAGGAGCCTCTTTCGATGAGGACAGCCGGCGTGCCGGCGATGGCGCAGGCGTTGTAGAAGCCTGTAGTGGACTGGGATTTGACGATGTAATCGCAGTGGATCAGCTCGGCGATCCGGCGGGAGGACTCTATGACGTCGTCGTCTCCAACCCCTGGATAATACACGTAAGGGGGCAGAGCTTCGTGGATATCGCCGCCGTGAAGGTCCAGGACGAAGTCACAGCGCATGCCGTATTCGTGAAGGAGATAATGGGAGATCTGCAGGGGCAGCGGACCTTCCGGGTCTCCTGGAAAGTTGCGGTTCAGATTGGTGCCGGTGACCGGACTGATGTAACAGGATTTCTCATAAAACGCCGCCACGTTGACGGGGTGCAGGATGACCAGCTGGCCCTGCAGCTGTTCCGGTTCTATCTCGGCGGCCAGCTCGATGGCAGTCTGGATGCCGGGGTACTCGCTGCCGTGGATGCCGCTGGAGATCAAAATGCGGGGTCCCGGCCTGCATCCGTTGATCAGGGTGATGGGAAATGTCTCCGCAGTGGGATAGAGCGGGGCGAATCCCTGTATTTTCTGGCCTGGGGCGGCGGTGCAGCCGCCGAAAGTCATGGTTTGACACATAATGGGTACTGTTCCTTTCCTCATTTTCCGCGCTCGCTTAGAGCGGGTTCTGTGGTTATGCCTGTATATTTGCGTCTGCATCTGCGTCCGCTTATGCTTTTTCTTTTGCCTTTGCGCCTGCTTACGCATCTGCTTTTGCGTCTGCTTTTGCTCTTGTGAGAGCCGCTGCCTAACATGCTACCACAGGCTAAAGAATTTGTAAACCCAGAAATTTCATAGGTTGATCAAATCTGTAAACAGAATATTTTTTTGTAAAACGGGGTTGTTTTTTGTCAAAAGAAGGTATATAATCAGTATCGCAAGAAAGAAGACAAAATATTTTATTATAAGATTTTAGTTGCAGTACGCATTGATAGGGAAATCAGTGAAAAGCTGATACGGTTACCGCCACTGTGATGGGGAGCATCTGTACTTGCGCCACTGAGACAGAATGTCTTGGGAAGGTGTACGGGTGTGAGGATCTGAAGTCAGGAGACCTGCTAGAGTCTTTTTAAGATGATTCTCACGGATGATTGGAACTCTTGAAACAGGGCGGATTTTTTTCGCGCGCTTTTATAGACTTTTGATTTTGCGTATACGCAGTCTGTGAGTAACAGGCTGCTTTTTTCTTGGAAAAAATTATATGGAGGTGAATGCATTGGACAGAAGAGAATTGTCCAAACGATTGATTCAAATCATCATCGTGCTCTTCGGCGTCAGTTTTCTGACCTTCGGTCTGGTATACCTGTCTCCGGGAGATCCCGCGGAGATCATGCTGACCGAGTGCGGAAACCTGCCGACACCGGAAGCGCTGGCAAAGGCCAGGGCTGACCTGGGTCTGGATCAGCCGTTTCTGACCCAGTATACCAGCTGGCTGAAGGGCGTGGTGACAGGAGACATGGGTATGTCCTATTCCATGAAGATCCCGGTAGTAGACAAGCTGGTCGCCTCATTTTGGCCAACCCTGCAGCTGGCCCTGGCGTCCCTGATCATTATGCTGGTAGTATCGATCCCTCTGGGAATCCTGTCAGCTGTATATCAGAACAGACTGCCTGACTACCTGGTCAGAGGCGTGACATTCCTGGGGGTTTCCATTCCAAGCTTCTGGGTCGGCCTGATCCTGCTCAGCTTCTTCGGCGTTACGCTGAACTGGGTATCCGTTTCCGGCGGAAGCACGGACTTCAAGTCGCTGATCCTGCCGGCCGTCACGCTGGCCTTCTCCATGTCGGCAAAGTACACCAGACAGGTCAGGATTGCCGTGCTGGAGGAGCTGCATCAGGACTATGTGACCGGCGCCAGGATGCGGGGCATCAGGGAAAGAGATATTCTGTGGAAGCATGTGCTGCCAAACGCCATGCTGCCGCTGGTCACACTGCTGGGCCTGTCTCTGGGCAGCCTGCTGGGCGGCACCGCAGTAGTGGAGATCATATATAACTGGCCTGGCATGGGAAACATGGCCGTCAAAGCCATTTCCTGCAGGGATTACCCGCTGGTGCAGGGCTACGTGCTTTGGATCGCGCTGCTGTACATGTGCATCAACCTGATCGTGGACCTGTCCTACCACAGGCTGAACCCGAGACTGAGAGGAGGACGCTAAGATGATAAAATTCATGAAAGAACACAAGCAGTTTACCGTCTTCCTGTTTTTTGCCGTGATCATCGTGCTGATCGCTGTCTTCGCGCCGCTTCTGGCGCCGAAGGACCCGTATGAGGCGGTCATGTCCAAGTCGCTCGCGGCGCCGGACAGTGAGAACCTCTTCGGCACGGACAAGCTGGGAAGAGACGTGCTGTCCCGCGTCATCTACGGTACCAGGACGTCCCTGGTCATGGCGCTGTGCCTGGTGGTAGTCATCTTTGTCGTCGGTACCATTCTGGGCATTGTCGCTGGCTACTTTGGCGGCATCGTCGATGCCGTGATCATGCGTATCGCTGATATGATGATATCCTTCCCGGGTCTCGTCCTGGCGATCGCCATCGCGGGATTGCTGGGACCTAATATGGTCAACGCGGTAGTGGCCATATCGGCGGTCAGCTGGACCAAATACGCCAGACTTTCACGAAGTCTGGTCCTGAAGATCAAAAATGAACTCTATCTGGAAGCTGCCATGGTATCTGGCACCAAGACCTTTAAGATGCTGAGGCGGCACGTGATTCCAAACATGATCACTACGATGCTCATCACAGCGGCTACCGACATCGGTACCATGATGCTGGAGATCGCGTCCCTGTCCTTCCTGGGATTCGGCGCCCAGGCGCCAACGCCGGAATGGGGACTGATGCTCAACGAAGGCAGAACCTACATCGCTTCAGCCCCGTGGCTGATGATCTATCCGGGTCTGGCCATCGTCATCGTAGTCGTCGTATTCAACATGCTGGCAGACAGCGTCCGGGACATTTTAGACCCGGTAAAAACTGAGAAGGGAGAATAATCAAATGAAAAACAGCATAAAGAAAATCTTGACCGGCGCGCTGGTGCTGGTCATGGCACTGACCCTGTTCAGCTGCGGCGGGGACGGAGGTTCCTCCTCCGGCGACAGCAGCCAGATCACCATCGGCGTAACCAGCTTTGCGGATACGCTGGAACCGACAGAACAGTATTTCAGCTGGGTTGTCAGCAGATACGGCGTAGGTGAGAACCTGGTAAAGTTTGATGAAAACGGCGAACTGGTTCCATGCCTGGCAGAGAGCTGGGAGCCTAGCGAAGACCAGAAATCCTGGATCTTCAAGATCCGCGAAGGCGTCAAGTTCTCCAACGGAGACGAGCTGACGCCGGAACTGGTGAAAGCGTCCATCGAGCGTGTCTATGAGCTGAGCGACAGAGCGGAATCCTTCTTTAAGCCGGAATCCATCGAAGTCGACGGCCAGAACCTGATCATCACCACTTCGGAGCCGATTGCCTCCGTACCGGGAAGCCTGGCAGACCCGCTGTTCCTCATCGTTGATACCAGCGAGGGCGTCGATCAGGATGCTTTCGCGCAGAACGGACCGATCTGCACAGGACCTTATGTGGTAGAAAGCTTCAGCCCGACAGAAAGCTGCGTCGTCGTCAGAAATGAAAACTACTGGGACGGCGAAGTGCCTTTTGATAAGGTAACGCTGAAGGTTATCGACGACCAGACCACCAGAAGCATGGCTCTGCAGAACGGCGAGATCGATATCGCCATCAATCTGAAGACTGAAAACGTAAAAGAGTTTGAGGGCAACGATAATATCCAGATTCAGGAACTGGAATCCCTGCGTTCCACCTATGCGTTCATGAACCAGAACGGCGCGCTGGGTGACCTGGCTCTGCGTCAGGCTCTGCTGAGAGCGTTGGACAGAGAAACCTACTGCGAAACACTGCTGGACGGCGGCGCGACTGCCGGCAAAGCTCCGGTTCCTCCGACACTGGACTTCGGATTCGATGAACTGAACGACGAAAACGCCACCGACCCTGAGGGAGCAAAACAGCTGTTGGCCGACGCGGGCTATAAAGACATCGACGGAGACGGATTTGTAGAGACTCCGTCCGGTGAGAAGCTGGAACTGAACTTCGTCATCTACACCAGCCGTGAAGAGCTGAACGTATACGCCCAGGCCGCGCAGTCCAGCTGCAAGGACGTAGGCATCAACCTGAAGCTGAACACTGTCAGCTACGAGACTCTGCTGGATATGAGAGATTCCGGCGATTACGACCTGCTGATCTGGAACGTGCTGGTAGCTAACACCGGTGATCCTGAGAACTATCTGAGAGAAAACTGGTACAGCACTTCTCCGAACAACACGTCCGGCTACAGCAACAAGACCGTTGACGCCAAGCTGGATGAGCTGGCTAAGACCTTTGATGAGGATGCCAGAAGAGATCTGATCATCGACATTCAGCAGGAGATCATGGACGACGCCGCGACTGTATTCTTCGGCTATGAGACCACATACCTGTTCTCCAACAAGAGATTGACAGGCGTAACCATGTTCCCGATGGATTATTACTGGCTGACAAAGGATATTAAGTTAGCAGAATAAGGAGCAAAGCATGCTTGAAATAAAAGATTTAAAGATTCAATACGGGGACAATCCACCTGTACTGGAGCATTTTGATCTTTCCATGAAGCGGGGCGAGATCATCGGCATTGTCGGTGAGAGCGGAAGCGGCAAGACCACGGCGATCAGGGCGGTTTTAGGCGCCCTGCCGTCCGGCGGCCGCATCTCCGGCGGCAGCATCGTCCTTGACGGAAAAGACGTCAGCGAGTTCAGCCTGGCAGAATGGAGAGAGCTGCGAGGAACAAAGGTATCTATGATCTTTCAGGACTGCGGCGGTTCTCTGAACCCGATCCGAAAGATCGGAAGCCAGTACGTGGAATATATCTGTACCCACAGCAGCATGTCCAAAGATGAGGCCAAGGCGAGAGCGCTGCAGATGCTGCAGAACATGCGCCTTCCCGACGCGGAAAACATCATGAACAGCTATCCCCACCAGCTGTCCGGCGGTATGCGCCAGAGGGTGGGTATCGCCATGGCCATGACCTTTGAGCCGGAGCTGCTGCTGGCCGACGAGCCGACCAGCGCCCTGGATGTGACCATTCAGGCCCAGGTCGTCCGCCAGATGATGGCGCTGCGCAAGGATTACAATACCAGCATCATCATCGTCACCCACAACCTGGGGGTAGCCGCCTACATGTCCGACCAGCTGATCGTCATGCAGCATGGCAGGATCATGGACAGCGGACGTACAGAAGATGTTGTAAACAACCCGACCAGCGATTATACGAGAAAGCTGCTGGAGGCAGTGCCGGAAATGGAGGGAAGACGTTTTGTTTAATGAAGCAGATATCATATTAGAAGCAAAAAACATTACCAAGCGGTTCCCTGCGTCCAAGGGCAGACACCTGACTGCCTGCGACAACGTTTCCCTCAACGTGTACAGAGGCAAGACGCTGGGCATCGTCGGCGAAAGCGGATGCGGCAAGACTACCTTTGTCAGAATGATGATGCAGCTGGATAAGCCGACAGAAGGGGAAATCCTCTACCACGGCGAGAACATCGTATCTCTGTCAAGGAAGGAACAGTGGGAAAACCGGCAGCACATGCAGATGGTCTATCAGGATCCGAAGGCGTCCTTCAATCCGAGGATGAAGATCATCGACATTCTGACGGAGCCGCTGGAAAACTACGGAAGGCTGAAACCCGGTGAAAAGGAGGCCAAGGCCAGGGAGCTGCTGGCCATGGTGGACCTGCCGGAATCCTTCCTGTACCGTTATCCTCACAACATGAGCGGCGGCCAGCGCCAGAGGGTCAGCATCGCGAGAGCCCTGTCCCTGGAGCCGGAGATCCTGGTCTGCGACGAGGCCACTTCCGCTCTGGACGTATCCATTCAGAAGAGCATCATCGAACTGCTGGTACGGCTGCAGAAGGAAAAGGACGTCAGCATCGTCTTCATCTGCCACGATATCGCCATGATTCAATCCATGGCGCACCAGATCGCTGTCATGTATCTGGGAAATCTGGTGGAGGTGCTGCCCGGTGAGGCGGTGCGCAGCGATGCGGCCCATCCGTATACAAAGGCTCTGCTGGGCGCTTTGTTCTCGGTTCACATGGAAAAGGGAAAGGTGCTGGAAAGCATCGACTCTGAAGCGCCGAGCCCGCTGGATCTGCCGTCCGGCTGTCCGTTCCAGGACCGGTGCGAAAGCTGTATGGAAAAGTGCAAAACGGAAAAGCCTGTTATGGTGGAGCTGAGCCCGGGACACATGGCTGCCTGCCATCTGTATGGGGACCGTCAGGAATAAAAAGATGAACAGAAAGGACGAGAACTGATGAAGAAAAGCAAAAAAATCATCGCTGGACTGCTCGTTTTGCTCCTGACTCTATCACTGGCCGCATGCAGAGGAGGCGACAGCCAGATCAGCGGTCAGGAAGAAGATGTCCAGTACACCATCGGTGTAGCAGTCTTCGATCCAGATGATCCGGAACTGAACATGTTCATAAACTATTATAAGAGCTATATAGAGGAAGGTTTTCCTGTAAAGTTCTATTTCTCCAACGTCCTGACCTCTGCCGAAGATGAGAATGACTTTATCCGCACCATGAAAGAAAAGGGCGCGGACGGCATTATTTCTTTCTACGGCCTGGACGTGCAGAACACTGTAAAGGTCTGCGAGGAGGAGGAGATGTACTACGTGCTGGGTTCCGGAACCCTCAGCGACGAGGACTTTAACGCTGTGAAAGATAACCCATGGTTCCTGGGAACTGTCGGCCCTGACCCGGCGCTGGAATATCAGGCCGGCGCGGATCTGGCTGATTTCCTCACTGGAACGGAGGCTGAGAGCTGCCTGATCCTTACGGGAGGCTCAGCGGCGGGCAACTTCATGCATCTGTCCCGGTCCAAAGGACTGCTGGAACAGCTGGGCTATGAAGGCGACGTGGACGCGCTGCTTGCGAAGGAGGAAAACAGTACTTTGACCATAGGGAATCTGACCATCACCCTTTGCCCGGGCTATCTGTCCACGGAGGACGGCCTGGCGCATCTGGCGTCCGCTCTGGAAGCCGGAGACTACGATGCGGCGCTCTCCACCAACGGTGTGAGCAGCATTATGGAT
>CALLDR010000041.1 GCA_937997955.1 uncultured Emergencia sp.
ATCACCTCGTTATACTCCGCAAGGATAGATTTATGGTACAGAGGAATCAGTTTTCCTTCCAACACTGCGCGAACGACCTTTATTGTAGCCGCTTCAGGATTTTTTGACAAAAAGGCTGAGATGATGACATTCGTATCAATTACCGCATAGCATTTCATTCTACTCCTGCTTTCCCTTTCCTCTTACCGCAGAAATTTCCTCGTTAATCTCATCTAAAGACATCTCCGGAACACGCGAAGCCTGTCTGCGAAGCTCTTCAAATGCTTCAAGAGCCTCAGATCTCGTTATTACAGACTCCGGAAGTCTTGATTCAAAAGGCAGGCCCCTGACCATTTTGCTTCTTCGCATAAACATCCTCAGCGCCGTAGGAAGATCCATCCCCAGCGCCTCGTATATTTCCGTCACATCTTTTTTCAACTCATTATCAACACGAAATTGTACCAGCGTCTGATTCGTCATACAGCATCCCCTCCCGTCTTCTTTTCAACTACATTTCACATACTTTCGTATTTCTTTCTATGTACATTATATGTTTTTTACGAAGAAAAATCAACCTCATTTACTTCCTTCAGCAAAAACGAAACGATCAAAGGCGCCACGGAGATGACCGCCACGATACACAGCGCTGTTCCCATGCCGCTGGCGTCGGCCGCCCTTCCCAGCACAGGAGTCATAACAGCCCCGACGCTGCTGGACAGTCCCAGTGTAACGCCGGAAGCGAATCCAGTGTGATGGGGCAGGTACTTCTGACCTAGAACGACAATCGGACTGTACGAAATGCTCAGTCCGGCGCTGAGCGGCAGAAGCAGAACTGCCGCCGCGACGACGCTGTGCGTAAAAGAAAACAGGAATAACGCCGGCGTCAGCATCGCCAGGCTCCATTTGGTCATAGACCGGTAGCCGTATCTGTCCGCCAAATGGCCTCCCACCAGAGTCAGCAAAGCAGTAAGCGCGTAGAAGATGCTGAGCGCAGCATTTCCCACCGTCTCCGATTGCCCCAGCTCCTCGATCCAGTACAGGGACATAAAGGTATTCAGGCTGCCGGCAACGATGGATCTTCCGAAGATGACCACAGTCAAAAGCCAGAAGGCCGACCACTGATCCCGTCCGGCCGCCTTATCCGCGCGCGCCGGTTTCTCTTCGATGGTCGTCCGTTTTCCTTCGGCACCCATCTGCTTTTCCTCGATGGCCATCTGTTTCCTTTCGGAGCCCATCAGTTTCTCTTCGATGACCGTCAGTTTCTCCTCGATGACCGTCTGTTTCCTTTCGGAGCCCGTCAGTGTTTTCCCATCGTCCTGGCCGGTCTCACCGCTGCCTTCGCCGTCACGCAAGCCTTCGCGGTCAGGCAATCCCTCGCGGTCAGGCAGGCCCTCGCTTCCAGACATTCTGTCCTCGTCCGGTACCGGCCTCATCAGCGCCCGGCCCTTTCCACAGAAGAGCAGGATAGAAACGGCCGGCGGAATCAGCAGCAGCAGGGTCCCCTTGAGGCCGAGGGCTTTGACACACGCGGTCACCGCCACAGGCCCCAGGGAAACGCCCAGGTTTCCGCCAAAGGAGAAAATGCTGACGTCGTTCCCCTCTTCCCCGCGAACCGTGATTTGATTCAAAAGCTTCATGGCCTGCGGGTGGAACATGGCGATTCCCGTACCGCTGACCATGGCGGCAGCGCACATCATGACAAAGCTGTCGGTGACGCCGACCAAAGCCATACCAGCTCCCGACATGACGATACCGATCAGCATCATGGCAGGCATATTCCTACGGTCGGCCAGTCCTCCGAAAACCAGCTGCACCGCGGAGCCTACCAGATTTGACGCCATGACCAGAAGGGCCGCCGTCCCGTAATCATAGTGATATGCCGCGATCAAAAACGGCAGGAGGGCCGCCAGACATCCCGCGTTGATATCCGCGCAAAAGTGTCCCACGGACAAAAGAACACTGTATTTTTTCTTTTCTATCAAAGGGTTTTATCCATCCTTTCTCAATCTCAGTTCCCCGCGCCGCGCCGGACGCGCTGCATAATATGATACTACAAATCAAAGGAAAAGTACAGCCGTACCCGCCCATTCCAGCGAAAAATTCCCTTCCAGACCTCTTCAGAGAATCGAAAACAGCGCCGGATGCTGGTTCGACGCTGTCTTCCGATCATATTTGAGAGTAACTTATTTGAAAGCAAATTTTCTCTTTTAAAGGGATTTCATAATGCTGACAGGAATCCCGCGGTCTCCAATGACGCCGCGCATCTCGTCAGCCAGGGCTTCCATGTGCTCCTGCTCCGGTTTGTGAACATCGGAGAGTTCGTAGCTGCGGCCCAGCTGGCCGTATTTGACCTCTCCCAGGTTGTGATACGGCAGCAGTTCGATGGACGCCGCGCCTGCTTCTGCCGCGTAAGCCGCGGTTTCCCTGATATTTTCCACACTGTCGTTGATTCCGGGTATGACCGGAATGCGAACGATAATGTTCCTATGCTGTTTTCCGATCACCGCCAGGTTCTCCAGGATCTTTTTGTTGGATACTCCCGTGACCCTGCGGTGCTCGTCATCATCCATGTGCTTCACGTCATAGTGAATCAGATCCAGGTACGGCAGAGCTTTTAAAAAGGTCTCCGTATCGGTCAGTCCGGTGGTCTCAATGGCCGTATGGACGCCGCCTTCCCTGCAGCGCTTCAGCAGGCGGATCAGAAACTCTGACTGCATGAACGGCTCCCCGCCGGAGAAGGTCACGCCCCCTCCGGAAGAATCGTAAAAAGGCTTGTCCTTCAGGATTTCCTGATACAGCTCTTCCTCGTCATATTCCTGCCCGATCAGCTTCTTGGCATTGGTGCAGCATTCATCGACACAGGTCATGCACAGGTCGCACTGAGACCGGTCCGTAATTTCAAAAGCGCCGCCTTTTTCAATGATCTGCTTGGGACAGACTTCCGCACAGTAGCCGCATTTGATGCACCGATTTTCAAAACAGGCGATCTCTAACGCCTGCCTCTGGCTCTCCGGATTGGAGCACCAGAGGCAGTTTAATGGACAACCTTTGAAGAATACAGTTGTACGGATTCCCGGACCGTCATGAATGGACATTTTTTGAATGTTAAATACAGTTCCTTTTGCCATCATGGATCCACCCGGTTTAGCAGCAGCCGCAGCGTACGTTGGTGTGCGCGGTTCTGCCGATGATATTATTCTGAACTTCCTTGTCCAATTCAACGAAGTAAGCGGAGTATCCGGCAACTCTTACCAGCAGGTTCTTGTAATCCTGCGGCTTTTCCTGCGCATCGATCAGGGTTTCCGCGTCGACCACGTTGATCTGGATGTGTTCGCCGTTCATGTCGAAGTAGGACTGGATCACGTTTCTCAGGATTTCCTTGCCTTCCTCGCCCTGTACGATGTTCGGATCAAACTTGATGTTGAACAGAGCGCCGTTGTTGCAGTCACACTGGTCGATGGAGGCGACGGATTTAATGGTAGCTGTCGGGCTGGTCACGTCACGGCCTACCATTGGGGAGGCGTTGTCGGAAACCGGTTCCCCTGCCAGACGTCCATCCGGCGTAGCGCCGATGGTCTTGCCCTGCAGTACGTTGAAGGAGGTGGACAGGATGCAGTTTTCATAGGTGCCGCCTCTGCTGTCTCTGTATTTTACCATCTCGGCATTGTAAGCGCGGATCATGCGGTTCGCGTAGCCGTCCACTCTTTCTCTGTCGTTGCCGTATTTGTCAACCTTGTTCAGGATAATGTTCCGCAGTCTTTCGTTGCCTTCATAGTTGTTCAGCAGAATCTCGTTGAACGCCTTGATATCCATCATCTTCTCCTGGAATACCACATAATCGATGGCTTCCAGGCAGTCAGCGCCGTTGGCCATGGCGACCAGGAACACGCCGGAGGAATTGTACAGGGCGCCGCCCTCTTCCAGGGATTTGCCCCGTCCGATACAGTCAGTAACCAAAGCGGAAGCGTATCCCTTTGGTACGTACAGCGCGTGCATCGCGCAGACCTTGGTGTAAGCCTCGCACATAACCTTGACGAAGTGAACGATCTGCTTATGGAGCGCGTCCTCAAAGTCCTTGATGCTGGTGAAGGTGGACGGATCTCCTGTCTTCAGACCCATCTCGCATTTAGCAACCGGATCCCAGCCGTTGTTCAACACCAGCTCAATGCATTTTGCCGCATTGACATAGCCTACGTTCGGACGGCCGTCAGACTTTCCCTGAACATATGGCTCTACGCATCCGTGTACGGTCCAGTCTCTGGAATCCTCCACAGTAGCGCCTTTGTTGATCAAAAGGTTGCTGACCAGGTTGTCGTTGTAGAAGGCCGGAATCGCGTAGCCCTTCTGTACCATGCCCAGAGCCACATCCATCAGCTCCTTCGGCGTATTGTCATTGACCTGCATCGCCATGGTCGGCTGTACGGTCTTGACCAGGTCCCATGCCTTAAATACGGCAAAGGTCAGCTCGTTGGTGGCGTCTTTTCCGTCGCGGGTCAGTCCGCCGATGGCCATCTGCTGCCACATCGGATATGCCGCAAAGGCCAGGGAGTCAAAGCTGTCGCGCAGCTTCAGGATCTCTGTGCACTTGATATAGAATGCTGCCAGCAGTTCCTCCGCGTCTTCCGCAGGGAAATCGCCTTCCAGCACGGATTTCTTGTAATATGGATACAGGTTCTGGTCCAGTCTGCCGACGGCGATGGAATGTCCGTTATCCTCGATCTGGATGGTCAGCTGGATGAACCATACGAACTGCAGGGCTTCCCAGAAGTCTCTCGGCTCGTTTTCCGGTACGTTGGAGCAGACGTCCGCGATCTTCAGCAGCTCTGCCCTTCTCGTCGGATCTGTCTCTGCTTCCGCCAGCTTTGCGGCGTGGTCGGAGAATTTGTGGGCGAATCTGATGACGGCTTCACAGGAGATGATGTTGGAGTTCCAGAAGTCCACCTTTCTCATGTCCTCCGGTGTCTGTACCGTCGTCTTGGCGATCATTTCCTTTGCGGAATTGATGACGCCCCGCAGGCCCATCGGCAGGATCTTCGGATAGTCTGGAGAGATGTGTCCCATACCGGTGGTTCTGGCGCCTACGGACAGCACGCCGCAGTCCTGGGCTCTGAGGACGTACTCGTCTAATACCGCTGTGGACTGCACATCAAAGGTGTTCTCGCCCCAGCTTTCCAGGATAGGGATCAGTTCCGCCTTTGTCTCGGCCGGTACGACGATCGGGTCAGTGCCGCGTACAGGGAACATGTCGATCTCGTCGATAACCCACTTGGCGCCGAATTCAGGAAATACAGGAACGCCTCTGACTCTGGTGGTCTGGCTGCCGACGATCAGCTCGCCGTCCTGCATATTCGGCTCCATATTGTCGAGAATGTATTCAAAAGCTTTCGCTCTGCGCATCACAGGCGTATAATCTGAGAACTTCTCATAAGCTTCTGTTACAAGTCTTGCCCGCTCCACATCTAACTGCGGTTTAGAGTTTTTCAGGCGGTCATTCATCATGTCGATTCTGTTTTTGTTCATCTTTCTACTCCTTCTCTTCTTACTTGAATTACTGTCTGGTTCTAAAGCTGAACGTGCTTGAATTTTCTGACAAACTCAAGCGTGATTTTAAACATTAAAAAAGTATGATTTATCTGCTACATAAATCATACTTCAAAACCCGCCCGAAAGGTAGCGGACAAACGTCAATCTCAGCTTGACAAACGGTACTACGCTTTTTGCCGCCGCGCCGCTGCCGCAGCCGGAAACCCCGTTCCTACAGCTCTTTGATACAGGAGATCAGCCGTTTCAGGGAAGGGGAAATATCCTCCTTGGACTTGACGGCAAATCCGATGGTGCGGTTGATCTGCACGTCAATGGAGCGGCACTCCACATCAAAGAGAGACAGGGCGTACTCCGCGATCATCCGCGGCATCAGCGCCACAAAGCCGTTCTGTTCTACCATGCGTATTACGGTAAAATCCGAGTTGGTGGTGTACCCTTCAAACTCCTTGACGTCGATGTACTGCAGGATCTGCACGATATCCTGGTCCAGCCCTTTGTGCGACTTGAACAAAAGCACCTTTTCTTCAAACAAAGCTCTGACAGGAATCACCTCTGCGCGGCACAGGTGATGGCCTGCCGGAAGCAGGGCCACGTATTCGTCGTCCAGCTCCTTCAGCCACTGAAATTTGTGGTGGGGCTGACGGCTGAAAATGCCCATATCGATGATACCCCGGTTCAGCCACTGTTCCAGCTGATCCAGGCTGTGTTCCTCCAGAACCTCTACCTGGATGTGAGGATACCTCGCCTCAAATTTCCGCAGAATATCAGGGACCAGCACAAAGCCCGTGGTGGGGAAGCACCCGATCCTGACCGTGCCCTTCTCGAGGCCGTTGATCAGCGCGATCTCCTCTTCCAGCTTTTCGTTCTCTTTGACGATGGTCCGAATGATGGGCATCAGCTTTTCTCCTTCCGGCGTCAGCGTAATGCCTTTGTTGTTTCTTTTAATGATCTGGAAGCCCACTTCGGCCTCCATGCTGTTCAGCATTTTGGATATGCCCGAATGGGTGTATCCAAGGTCGTAGCTCACGTTGTTGATGTTTCCGCGGTCTACCACCTTCAGCAAGACTTCATACTTTTTTAAATCCATAGCTTCACCTTCAGAGTTCCACATCTTTCGCGTATTTCAGCAGCTGCCTGACCGCGGGGGAAACCCGTTTTACATCTCTTACAGCGAATCCGATCTCTCTGGTCACATCCACGTCGATGGGCCTGAAACCCACATCGAACAGGTCGATGACAGCCTTCGCGATCAGCTCCGGGATCAGGGCGACAAACCCCAGCCTCTCCGCCAGGCGGATCACGGTAAAGTCCGAATTGCTGGTGTACTTGGGAACCTTGTCATATCCCACGTACTGCATGACTCTTACCACGTCCTGATCGATACCCTCATGGGATTTGAACAGAACCAGGTCCTCCTCAAAGAGCTGGTTGACCGGAACCTGTTCAACCTGGGCAAACCGGTGCTCCTTTGAAAACAGGGCCACATATCGGTCCTTCTTCACGCCGACCCAGTCGTAATTGTGGTAGGGCTGCTTGCTGAACAGGGCCACGTCTATGATGCCCTGGTTCAGCCACTGCTCCAGATTTTTAATGCTGTTTTCTTCGATCACCTCAATGGCGATATTGGGATGATTTTTCTTAAAAATGGCGATCAGAGAGGAGATCCACGTAAAAGATATGGTCGGAAATCCTCCGATCCGGATTTTGCCGCTTTCGACGCCCCGGATCAGTGAAAACTCTTCCTCTATCACTTCTTTGTAGTTGATCAGCTGCCTGATCAAAGGCAGAACCTTCTCTCCATCAGAAGTCAGGGTGATGCCTTTGTTGGTTCTGTTGATCAGAGGAATATCGATCTCTTCCTCCATGCTCTTCATCATTTTGGAAATGCCTGAAAGGGAGTAGCCCAGGTCTTCACATACCTTGCTGTAGCTGCCCCGTTCCACGATGTCCAGAAACACTTCATATTTGACTAAATCCATAAGCACGCCCCCTTCTCATATCAACGCAATTTCTAATTTATTATACAAAATTCTGAAAAAGAATTCAACGAAAACCCGGTGTCTCCCGCGTTCCTGCCAAAAGCTGTATGCCTGAAGCATGAGCTGAAGCAGAATCCAGCGCGCGGCCCGAAACCATGATTTAAAAGCGGTTCCCAAAAGGATCTGAAATAGCAAACGGGAGCAGAAGTATCTTCCGCTCCCTCAGTTGTTATACAGAATCTTTAACGAGTTGCTTCATTATTGCGCTTTCGCAACCTTCGCCGGTTTTTTACCGTCTTTGTAGAAGATGCCGATGCCGGTCCATGCCAGAATCAGCGCTACCACCGGTGTCAGCCATCCCAGGAAGCAGTACGGCAGATAGGACAGTGTCGCAACGCCCAGGGTGCTTGCCATGTACATACCGTTGGAGTTCCATGGAATCAGGGCTGCGCACATAGTTCCTGTATCTTCCAGAGATCTGGAGAGTACTTTTCTGTCGATTCCCAGATCGTCATACGCCGGCGCGAACAGCTTGGAGTTGATCAGCATGGAGCTTTCCAGAGAGCCTGTCAAAGCCTGCATGATGAAGGAAGACGCCAGTGTGGCGGTAACCAGAGTGCTTGCTCTCTTGGTGATGCCCGCGACCTTTTCCAGAACGGTGCGCAGAACGCCGGTCACGTCCAGGATATTGCCCAGGACACAGGCGAAGAAGTACAGCGCTACGGTCCACAGCATGCTGGAGAGTCCGCCTCTGTTGAGCAGTCTGTCGATATCAGCGACGCCGGAATCAATGGTGAAGCCGTTGTACATGATGTTGGAAATGTCTACGAAGGAGGTTCCCTGCAGGATCATGGCCATGACGGCGCCCAGCAGAGCGGAAACGACCAGTCCAGGAATCGCAGGAGCCTTCTTGATTACAACTACCAGCAGCACGACGATCGGCAGCAGGCAGATCGGGCTCAGGTTGAAGTTAGCAGCCAGATTGTCCAGATACAGATCTACCGTGGATTCATCTACAGTGCCTTTGGCCACAGTGGTGAAGCCTAAAACGCCGTACATAATGATAGCGATGATATAAGCTGGAACCGTAGTCCAGAGCATGGATCCCATGTGGGAGAACAGAGATACGCCGGACATGGCGGAAGCCAGGTTTGTCGTATCAGAGAACGGTGACATCTTGTCTCCAAAGTAGGAGCCAGAAACGACCGCGCCAGCTGTGAAAGCCGGGTTGATGCCCAGACCAGCGCCGATGCCCATGAAGGCGATACCGACAGTACCAGCGGAAGACCAGGAACTGCCGCAGGCGATGGACATGAAGGAGCATGCCAGGCAGGCGCAGATCAGGAAGAACTTAGGATTGATAATCTTCAGTCCGATATAGATGATATACGGGATCGTACCGGACGCGATCCATGTAGCGATAACCGCGCCGATCAGCAGCAGGATGAAGGTGGCGATCAGCATGCTGTACACACCGTCCATCATCATCTTCTGGATGTCGTCCCATTTGTAACCTAAATACATGCCGTAAGCGCTCGCTACGATAATTGAAAACAGCAGCGCGATACGAATGTCAATGTTCAACCAGAGCAGGCTGGCCATCAGAATCGCTACGACGATGATCATGATGGAGATCGCTGCCAGGAAGGTTGGTTTTTTGATTTTCTTTTCCATAACTTTCTCCTCAAACTTGTAAGTTAAGTTGATGCAATAATTGATTGATTTGTTAATAAAGACAAACCTCTTATCCCTGCCCACATTTTCAGAATATGTATACACATTCAACATGTCTGTTGTTTAACAACATTATATCTGTAAATTCAGTCTATGGGAATTCTCGTTTTGTCAAGACCTCCTTGACAAATTGATAACAATCTAACAAAGTACGTGGTCAGACATCTGCACAAAAGTTACTTGACGTTAGATTTCTTAACAACTATAATATTTCTAGACTGCGAAAGCGATATGTGTTTTCGCGCGGGGAGGAAAAATGGATAAAACAGAATTATTGGGTAAACTCACAATAGATCAATATAAAACACAGTCCGATTATCTGGCGGACAAGATCAAACAGATGATCGCCAACAAAGAATTTGAAGACGGTTTCGTCTTTCCCAACGAAAATGAGTTCTGCAAGATCCTCAACGTCAGCAGAGGCACTCTGAGAGACGCCTACAAGAAGCTGGACACCCAGGGATTCATCGAGAGAACCAAGCAGGGAACCTTTATCAAGTGCCGGGAGACCATCGCAAAGCAGGGCAACTATACGGCCAGTCTGGAACTGGCCACCACCCAGGAGATGTTCGAGTTCATATCCGCCTTTGAGCCTGAAGCCGTCTGCCTGGCGGCGCAAAAGATCGACGAGGAAGGCATCAGACGGATGGAAGAGCTGCTGGAAGCATGCGAGCGCTGCGCCAGCGACCACGCCGCCCTCAACGCCGCCAACTATAAGTTCCACGAATTCATACGGATGCAGTCGAAGAACAATCTGGTCATCAGCGCTTTGACCGCGTACTACGATATCTTCAATAAGCACGTCATCGACATGATCTATCTCCTGCTTCAGGAAGGCGCCAACACCTTCCGCGATCAAGCACTGGAGCAGCACCGCGACCTTCTGGCAGCCTTCAAGACCCGTGACGGGGAAAAAGCCAGAACCATCGCCTACGAGCATCTTCAGGCGGACCTGAAGCTGTACGCGGAGATCAGCCAGTGATCCGGCAAGCAGGCAAATACAGCAACAAATGCAGCAAAACCAGAATTAAGAATACAATCATTGTACACAAACAAAACCCGCCGCCAATGTGGCGGCGGGCAGAAATCCGGATAGAAGCCCATACGCTTTTTCTTTTTTGTTCTAAATCTCCTCTATCACTGTCTCGATCCCGTATTTTTCTTTGATCTCGCCCAGCTTGACCAAATGGGGCAGCGTATCGTGATATTCCTGGGAGGCTCTGTCCTTCCACTGCTCGACGATGAGGATCTCATTGTCCCTGTCGGCAGAGAAGTAATACTCATAGCGAAGATTCCCATCTTCCTCATGGGTCGTCTCGATGATACCCGCAGCCTTTACCTCGTCGTAAAACCGGCAGAGGGTCTCTTTGTCCCTGGCCGTATAGAATACATGCAAATTAAACATAGTTTTTCTCCTTATTATCTTCATACCGCGATCCGCAGAAGCAGCATATAGCATATGGTTCCCGCCAGAATCGACAGTATGGTGCTGTGCTTCCATTTATGAATCGCGATCACCAGCGCTACAGAGACCGCCTCGGGCAGTCCGTGAGGCGACTCCGTGAAATCCACACTCTTCAGACAGTACACCACCAGCATGGCGATGATCGCGTAGGGCAGCACTTCCCCAAGGTACAGTATGACCTTCGGCGTCCCCTTGGAAAACATGATGAAGGGCAGGAAACGCAGAAACATGGTCCCCATGGTCATAACGGCGACTAAGGCCAGGGAATAACCTGTATCGATCATTTCGCACCGCCTCCTTCCAGATGTTTTCTCAGCAAAAGCAGCGCCGCGGCGATGAGCAGCATGGCCGGTATCAGGAAATAATCCACTCCGAAGACCGCCAGGCAGCCTATGGATATGACCAGTCCCAGAATCGCCGGCAAGTGGCTTTTGCCGCTCTCCCACTGTTCGACAAAGATGACCACGAAAAGGGCCGTCATGGAGAAATCGATGCCCGCCGCGTCAAAGGACAGGGCATTTCCCAAAAAAGCGCCGAGAAAGCTGCCGAAGATCCAGTAGCTTTGGTTCATCATGGAAAGCAGAAAAAAGTACCAGTTCTCATCTACACCCTCAGGGCAGTCCGCCTGACATACCAGAGAATAGGTCTCGTCGGTGAGCGCGAAGATAGCGTAAAACCGCTTCGCTCCCATCTTCTTATACTTTTCCAACATGGATATGCCGTAAAACAGGTGGCGGGCATTAACCATGAGCGTCATGATGGCCGCGGAAATCAGCGACGCTCCGCTGGCCAGCAGTCCCACGCCCACATACTGCATGGAGCCCGCGTAGATCGTGGTGCTCATCAGTATGGCCCACCAAAAGGAATAGCCTTTGTCAGCGAGCAATATGCCAAAGCCTATGCCCAGCACGATATATCCCGCCATAACCGGCAGAGACGCCTTAAAAGAATATCTGACCGTTTCTCTGTTCAATCAAACCGCCCTTTCCAAATATAGTTTAAATGGAATTCGCCTTCTTCACCGCCTTGTCCACAGACGTCATGATTGCAGAGGCAAATCCCTCTTCGATCAAGGATTTGTACCCTTCGATGGTAACGCCGCCAGGGGAGCACATCTCGCTGACCCGCGATCTCGGATCATCGCCGGTTTCATCCAGGATCATGGCTACGCCCAGCATGTTCTTAATGACCATCTCCCGCGCTTCCTTACGGCTGAAACCCGCGTAGACGCCGGCGTCGATGAGGGCGTCGGCCATCTGATACAGCCACAGAGGACCGGAACAGCTGAAGGCGGTAAACTCACCGAACTTGCTCTCAGGCAGAACGATGGTCTGGCCCAGCGCTTCCAGTACCTGCAGAGCAAAGGCCTTGTCCTCTTCACGGATGTTGCCGTTGAGGCACACTGCGCTGTGTCCGTTGCCCGACTGGCCCAACGTGTTCGGCATGACGCGGATGACCTTTTTGTCAGCGCCCAGCATTTCTTCCAGAGACGCGATGGAGACCCCTGCCGCGATGGACATGACGATGGTGTCCTTGCTGATCAGCTTTTCCAGCACACTGGTAACGCTTGGCACATGCTGCGGCAGCACGGCGATGACCACCATATCCGCCGCTTTAATGGCGTCAGCCGCGTCTGTGACAGCGGCGATGCCGTAGGTCTGGTTCAAATAAGCGCAGCGCTCTGGCAGCATCTCGCTTACCGTAATATCTTCCACCGCGGCGGCCTCCTTGCGGAGGAGACTTCTGATGATGCCCTCCGCCATGTTTCCGCCGCCGCAAAATACGATTTTCTTGTTCATGATTGTTCCTCCTATAAACCAAGCGTTTCCTTTACAAACGCTTCATCGGTCTTGGTTTCAGCAGCCAGATACGCGATATCCTCCGCCGTCAGATCGGCTGGCGCGACGCCCGCCTCTCTGCAGGCCCTTTTGATCATGGACTGTCTGAAATGGTTGATATCGGCAACCTTATGCTTGATCAGTCCAGGGTTCGCCGGCAGGATGATGTTCTCGCCCGGATGATCTTCCTCTGCCGGATTTCCGAACCGGATCTCGATACCGTTGTCCCTCGCGAAGGAGAGCTGCGGCTGGATATGCTTGCCCGCGCCTGTATATTCGGTCTCGCTGATGACGATAACCGCGTCTTCCGGCATCTCCTGAGCCAGGGAGAAAGCGGCGGCAAGAGCCGTATTGCCCGCAGGACCTCTTTCGATGCCTTCCAGGTTGGCCAGGGCTTCCGTCATGTACATGACCTCGCCCTGAGTCACAGTCACGTACTGATCCGCATATCTCAGGATTCTCGCTGCGCTGCGCGGCGTATCGGAATGATCCGGACCGGTGGCGTGAGGAACGCCGAAGCCGGTATGGCCTGTGGTGCAGGATTTTTTGTTGAACTGGGTGTCAGAGGCCATGTGCAGTCCTGTCAGATCGATGGAAGCGGCGATGACCTTCGTGTCCTCTGCTCCCGCTTTGATCAGTCCTCTGGCAGTTCCCGTGATCATGCCGCCGCCTGCTGTGGTGCAGACTACCGCGTCCGGGTTCTTTCCGGTCAGCTCTCTGCACTGCTGGGCGATCTCATAGCCCAGTGTCTCCACGCCGGCGATACCGAATGGAGAATAGAGAGAAGCGTTAAAATATCCAGTGTCTTCCAGAACAGACAGGAAGGAGTAGAAAAGCTCAGGTCCTACGGTAAGCTGTACGACTTCCGCGCCGTAAGCCTCGCACTTTCTGGCCTTTTCTACGATCTCCGGCTGACCTACGCCTTTGGAGTCGTAGCACTCCTGTACCACGATGCACTTCAGCCCCTGCATGGCAGCCTGCGACGCTACTGCAGCGCCGTAGTTGCCGGAGGTAGCAGCCATAACACCATTATACCCCAATTTTTTCGCGTGGGCAACAGCGCAGGCCGCTCTTCTCGCCTTAAAACTTCCTGACGCGTTGGCGGCTTCGTCTTTTGCGAAAATCCTCGCTCCCTTGCCCGGCTCCGCGTACTTTCTCGCCAAAGCAGTCAGGTTGCGCAGCTCGAGCAGCGGCGTGTTGCCTACGGCCGTCCTCGCCTGGATCTTCGCTACTTCCTCCACTGTATATCCTGTCTTTGCCATAAGGCCCTCATAGTCAAAGGCCACAGAGCCGGATTCAAACTCTTTGTAGTCGATGCCCAGGGCTTTCAGGTTGATATCGCCTGATCTGGCCATGACGGAATCGTAATCTTTCGCTAAAGCCATTATCTGTCACCTCCAAACATGATTTCTCTCAGCTGCTTATCAATTTCTATGATTTCCGGTACAAACTTGCCGTAGCTGTGGGTGTAATACGGTCCGACTTCCAGCAGGGTGCCCTTTACCAGCCTGCCTACCGCCGTCTCTACCGTCACTTCATCGCCGATCTCCGCAGTTTCATCCTGCAGAGTGCCTTTTGTCCACTGCTGCAGATCGCATTTCTGCGTATCCTCCGGCAGCTTTGCGGTTCTTTCCTCTGCCTTTAAAACGACAGAGTGAATGCGAACCCAATCACCTCTCTTAGCCATTTTCATTCTCCTTCTCGTTTATTTTTCTTGATCTGCTTTCGCGAACGCCAGGATCGCGTCAACGATGGCGTCCACATCATTATCTACGTTGATGCCCATATCCCGCATCCTGTCGGTGCAGTCGATCGGCACATCGCTGCCGTCCAGCGGCTCGTTGAGTCTTCCGCCCATGAGCACGTGAGCGTCTCCCAGGCCCTTCTCGTCCAGGCACTCCAGGAGATCCTTCCCAAAGCTGTACGCCATGCCGTTGTAAGTGCTCATGCAGACGATGCTGCTGCCTGTCTCGATGAGGGTATCGGCCACTTCGGCGACAGACACTGTGGTTCCCAGATCAAAGACCGTAGCTCCGGCCTTCTTGACCACGTTTTTGATGACCTCTTTGCCGAACTCATGAACGTCTGTAGAGCCGACGACGACGTTGATACCGGCCAGCGGGCCCGCGTTTTCCACATTAATCTTGGACAGAGCGTCGTCTCTGATCTTGTTGATGGTCTGCACGATACTGGTCGGCCGGATCGGAACCCGTCCCCGCATGGCGTCCTTTTCGTGCTTTCCGGCGCCGAAAGCGGTTTCCAGCTGTTCCGGGCCGATGGCTTTGATCACGCCGACGATCTCCCCGGCGTGTTCAATGTCCACACCCAGGTCGTCCAGAGCGTTGATCACCCGTTCAAAGAACATGTTGCCGCCGGTTACCAGCAGCTCGGCGTCCGCGTTGACCTTTTCCCAATCGATGTATCTGGCGTAGTACGGCGCTTTTTCTATGACCATATCCATGGTCAGCTGTCCCTCAATGATCTCTTCCGGCGTCGGAATTCTGATAGCCTCTGTAAACGGCACCGGCGCTACCGCGTAGCCCGTCGGATAGGTCAGCTGGCAGGCCACATCGGCCAGGGCGTATGAACAGAGGGCCGCGTAGTTCCTCGGCAGGCTCGGGCCGTAGTCGATGGTGTTTCCGTTGACAAAGGTGCCCGGCGTGTGATACTTGTCGATCATGCTGATGCCTCTGTTGAAAACTACCCGCAGCATGGAGTCGCTGAACAGGTTTCCGTAGCAGTGAGCTACTCTGCCGCCCATCAGCTCTTCGGCCACATACCGCTCCAGCATGGCCCAGCCCATCAGGTTGGCAACGTCGTGGAACTGGGCGCCGTACCCGTCATCCAGGTTGCAGTGCATGCACACACCCTGGTCTTTGAATTCGCCCATGACAGCCATGGCTTTAACGTAGTCCTCCGTCCGGTACAGCTCCATGTCGAGCCCCGGATACTCATAGGTAAAGTACTGGGCCAGATTGCCGATGGTGGTTACGCCGGCGGTGAGCCCATAGGTCACGTTTTCGACGCTGTTCAGAGAACCGATCATGTGGTCTCCCAGGTGGGGATTCACCGGAACCACCTGTCCGATGGCGTTCCACTCCTCCTGGGAGTTGAAGATCAGGCTGCCGCCTGCCTGGAATTTGTCCCGATATTCCGCGGGAACGCCCATGATCCAGTCACAGCAGATGCCCAGACGGTCGATGGAAGAGCCTGCCTCTACCAGACCGTTGTACACCTTGCGGATGCCTTCCGCTGTTACAGACCATGAGTTCCATCCGATGACGGAATGTTTCATGATCTTTCCCTCTTTCATCATCCGGCGCTTGTATTCCGCCTCAGACTTGACGCCGTATTTTCTCATAAAGAGGGTCTCTCCAATGGTAATGCCCGACGCGATCTTCCTGGCGTCTGCCTTGATCGTCTTCATGTCAGGCAGTTCTTTTTCGTTAAATCGTCTTTTGATCTGAATATCCATGCAAAACATTCCTTCCTATATAGCCTTTAGGCTGTGCTTCATGATCGCCAGCGCGGCGTCCTCATCGTAATCCCGGAGAAGCCCGGCGGCAAAAAAGACATAGTCCTGATCGATAAAAAACTCTGTCTCTCCGGGAAGCAGCACGGTGTCTTTCTCCGCCGAAGTCACCGCCGCCTGTTCCAAAATGGAACGGGGATCCTTCTCGTTGACGATAATGCCTCCGGTTCCGATCACGGCTTTGATTCCGGTCAGATTTTTGCCCCGCTGCACCAGTCTGCAGCCGCCGCGAAACTCTTTGACCACATGTCCCGCGTGACGCCGCGCTGATATTCTTACCGCATGGCAGGCGATCTCATGGTCGATCTTTCTCTGCAGATCGTCATCCGCAAGGTAGGCGGTGGCGCTGATCCGCCTTTCGATGGCGTCGGCCAGCATTTCTTCCGTTATGCCGCAGCACGCCGCGAAGCCCTTTGCCCCCGCCTCTTTGACCAGGCATACAGAGGATTCCCGCATGCCCATGTCTCCTTCCACTGTTCTTTTCGCGAAAGGTTCCGGCGAGCCTACAAATTTCGCTCCCAGATAATTGGTGTTTTCTACGTATGAGTAGATATCTGTGGTAGCGCCTCCGATATCCGCCATCATGAAGGAGCCGATGCCCGGCTCTGTACCCGTACCGCGGCAGAGCAGCTCTCCCGCCCGAAGCACCGACGCCGGCGTAGGGATGATCGGACCGTCCATGAGCTCTTTGACCTTGCCTACGCCCTTCATGTTGGTAATCCTGTTCATGAACAGGCTGCGGATAATCTCCGCTGTAGGCCCGATGTTCAGCAGCCCAACATCAGGAATGATATTCTCCGCCAGAAAACATTCTTTGCCCCGGCTGCTGAACATCATCCGCACGGTCTGGGCGACAAAGGAATTTCCCGCGAAGATGACGGGAATGGTCAGACTGCTCTCGCTGAGCATCCTGGCATTGTGAAGCAGCAGTTTGGTGTTGCCGCTTTCATATCCGCCGCAGAGGAGCAAGATCTCCGCCCCCGCCGTTTCCAGCTTTGCCACGTCGTCTTCACTCAGCTTTCCGGCCTGACAGTACATCAGTTTGCCTCCGGCGCTGAAGCTGGCGTTGCGGCCGGCTTCAATGCTCAAAGCTTCGGTCAGACCTACCACCGCCATCCGCAGGCCTCCCGCCGCGCTGCTGGTTGCCAGCTTCAGAGCGGCCTGGAAGGCCTCTTCTCCGATCACGTCTTTGGCGGCCTGAAAACACTGATCCAAGCCGATCTCCGCGTCTACATGGACGGTGGAGGGAAACTTGTCCGTAAGAACGATTCTGCGTTCTTTCAAATCCACGCAAGCGACCTTTGTATAGGTGCTTCCAAAATCAACCAAAACCGCGTAATTCACTTGAAGCTCCCCTCCATTTCTATTTCTATCTTTCTGTTTCTGACTGCGCTGCTGCATTTCCGAGCACGCAGTTCCATTCCAAATTACAGCGACTGCTGTACAGTTCTCGCGATGATATTGTCCTGAATGTCCTTTTCCAGATCCACAAAGTAGGCCGAGTAGCCTGCTACGCGGACCAGAACGTTGCGGTATTTCTGCGGTTCCTTCTGAGCCGCCCGCAGGGTGTCATCGTCCACCACGTTAAGCTGGATGTGCTGTCCGTGTTCCTCGTCAAAGTAAGTACGGATCACGGTCTCGATGATTTCCAGGCCCTTTTCGCCCTTCACTACAGCCGGGTCAAATCTCTGGTTGACCAGGATGCCGCTCTGCGCGATCAGCGGGTCGATTCTGCCCAGGGATTTCATGACGGCGGTCGGTCCGTTGACGTCCATGCCGATCATCGGTGAAGCATTATCCGCCAAGGCCGTGTATGCCTTTCTTCCGTCAGGCAGGGCGCCGATCAGCTGTCCCAGCACTACGTTGTAGGACTGGGTGGAGATGACCATGGTATATGGCGCTTCTCTTCCGTCCGTGTGCTTGGTGATCTGATCGTTGCAGAGCTTGGAAAGCCAGTGGGCGTATTCGTCCACGGATTCGATGTCGTTGCCGTACTTCGGCGCTCTGTTGATCAGCATCTGGCGCATGTTTTCCTTGCCTTCAAAATCCGTATCGATCAGATCCATCAGCTCACTCATGGTCAGCTGCTTCTTCTCAAAGACACATTCCTCGATGGCCGCCAGGGAGTCCGCGATATTGGCTACGCCTGTAATAGCGATGGCGGAATATCTGTGATCCGCGCCCTTGCGCTGCAGGACCTTTCCCTTTTCGATACAGCCGTGGGTGAAGCAGGAGCCGGTAATGGTCGGCGCGGTCCACGCGTGGCAGGATACGATCCGGTCAAACAGAGTGACAAACTTATCCATGAAGAAATCCTGCTGGATTTCGTAAGCGTCCATGATCTGCTTTACAGAAGTAAAGGTTCTCACATCGCCGGTCTCAGGTCCGATCTGCTTTCCTGTCAGAGGATCGACGCCGTTGTGCAGGGTGATCTCAAAGACCTTGCTCGGATTGAAATAGCCCGCGTTGGACTGGAAGTCGGTAATGCCCGGAACGCTCGGCTCGATACAGCCGCAGATGCCCCAGTTTCTCGCTTCCTCCAGGGTGTGGCCCAGGCTCAGGCAGTGGGCGATGTTGGTGCTGTCGTTGAAGAACGCCGGGTGGCTTCCGCCCTTTCTGGCGACCGCCAAAGCCAGCTTGAAGGTCTCCTCGTCCACGCCGTCATGATAACGGAAGGAAACGCACGGTTCCTTGGTCTGCAGGTCTTCCATACAGTGGAGGATCAGCCTGGTCAGGTCGTTGCAGCCGTCTGTGCCGTCCGGAAGCACGCCGCCGATCATCATATGGATCCACAGCGGGCAGCCCGGATACGCGATGGACTCTCTGGTGGTTCTGACCTCCCACAGCTCCGCGATCTTCAGCTTCAGCTCGTGAATCAGATCCGCGATGAAGGCCTCGCTGACCCCGTCCTTTAAATCCTGTTCATAGAACGGGTACATGTACTGGTCGAATCTTCCCAGACAGTTGTCGTTGCTGTTGTACTCCATCTGAATGGCCAGATGGGTGAACCACACCAGCTGTACCGCCTGGTGGAAGTTCTTCGGCGCGTGCTCCGGAACCACCCGGCAGTTTTCCGCCATGGTCAGAAGCTGCGCTTTTCTCTCCTCATCGGCGCACGCCGCGGCCATCTCTTCCGCCAGATCCGCGTATCTGTGAGCGAATCTGATGATAGCCTCCATGACGATGATCATGGCCTCCCAGGTATATCGCTGTTCCATCTTGTCGATGTCCATATGGTCGATGGCCGCGATATTGGCCTTGCACTGGTCGATGTAGTACCGGTAGCCCTTTGTCACCATTTCGTCGTAGAACGGCGCGTGGTTCATGGTGGATTTATTGGAAACGCCCTTGGTGAAGACGCCGATGTCCACCATGGTGTCGATATCTTCCTCAGACAGCGCCGCCGTCAGGTCTCCGAAGGTTCTGCCTTCCCACTTCTTGACGATCTCTCTCAGCTCCTCCTTCTCTCCCGGCAGGAACTGCAGATTGTCCGACTTTCTGGTGTCCAGCTCCTCCAGGTCGTCCCGCAGCCACGCGGTCATGTCCGGATACAGCGGCGCGCCGTGGAACATGGACGCCAGGTGGCCCGCCAGAACGGATTCGTCCTCGATGAAGATCTTTTTGTTCTCCAGCACGTAGGCAAAGGACTTTGCCCGGCGGATCATAAACGGCTCCATGGACGGCTGGCTGTAAAAATCCGTAACGAGTCTGGCACGGTCCAGGCAGATGGTAACCGGCGTATCTCTTACCTTCTCGCTCAATTTTACAATTCTTTCTGAAATCATTTGATTACCTCCTTTTTGTTATTTTTCGTCCAAAAACATTCTTTTCCGGTTTCTCTTAATATCTGATTGGCGCAGCGCACCAGTTCATTCATCTCTTCATCCTTCGGAGGCTTGACGTCCTCCAGCTCATAAGGCCTTCCCAGGGATTTGTACTTGGGCTTGCCGAAATCATGGTAAGCCAGCAGCTCATACCCTTTGATCCCCGGCACCCCTGCGGCAAACCCGGCGATGCCTTTGATGTTCTCCGGGTCATCGGTCAGCCCCGGGATCACCGGCGTGCGGATGATGATGGGAATGCCGAAGCCGGCGATGCGCTTGATGTTCTCCAGGATCAAAGCGTTGTCCGCCCCGGTCAGCTCCCGATGCCGTGCCGGATCGATGTGCTTCACGTCCATGAACATGGCGTCGATATATGGCAGAGCTTCTTCAAATTCCTCGTATCTGGCGTATCCGCAGCTTTCCACCATGACGTGGATCTTATGATCGCGGCATTTCTTAGCGATCCGCGCCAGATACGCTCCATGGGTCAAAGGCTCTCCGCCGGAGAAGGTCACGCCGCCTCCGTAACGGCTGTAGAAGCTCTTGTCCTTCTGGATCTCGTGATAGAGTTCCTCGACGGTATACTCCCTTCCCGCGATCCTCTTGGACTCGGCGTAGCAGACGTCAATGCACTTGAAACAGCCGGTGCACAGGTCTCTGTCTATGGTTCCGTCATCCCGAATAGCCCCCTCCGGACAGACAGACCTGCAAACTCCGCAGCCGATGCAGCGAACCGGCGATTCCAGAATCTCCTTCTGATAGCTCTGGGATTCAGGATTGGCGCACCACATGCATCTCAGCGGGCATCCTTTGAAAAATACCAGCGTTCTCAGGCCGTCTCCATCGTGTATGGAACATTTCTGAATGTTGAAGATCATCTTGCGTTACCCCCTCGTCTCGTTCCTTCGTTCTTTTCGTCTTTCCGTCTGCTCGCATCTCTGCCGCGCCGTGGTTATAGACAGACTGTATTCAGATTAAATTTTACCGCAAAAGGCTGCCGTAAGGTAGCGGAGAAACTTCCGCATTGTCTTGACAAAAAGTCGCATCAGCCCCTGTACGATCTATGGTAAAATAGGATCTGACAGGATGGCTAAAATGGAATCCGTTTGGCAAGATAAGCATATTGTGCCGAAATGCCAAACAAATTGCCAAACTTTTGTAAATAAATTTGGCAAAACAGCCGTTTTTTGTTGAAATGCCAAACGATTTGCCAAACTTTTAAGAACGACATGAGCAAAACGAGCAAAATGAGTAAAACGAAGGCCAGTAACATACAAGCTACGAAGAAAGGACGGGAAAAACGTTGAAAGCAAGAAAAATGTTCAGAACCATCGAGACCCACACATTGGGACAGCCTACCCGCAACGTGGTCAGCGGCTTCCGCCACATCCCCGGAAAGACCATGCAGGAAAAATTTGAATACATGAGGCAAAACGAGGACTGGTTTCGCAAGATCCTGATGTTTGAACCCCGCGGCAGTGAGATCATGTCCGGCACTCTGATCACAGAACCGTGTACGCCGGGTACTGATGTGGGTGTGCTGTACTTTGAATCCAGCTGTTGGATGCCTATGTGCGGCCATGACACCATGGGCGTTACCGTCGCCCTCATCGAGGCGGGACTGGTAGACGTGCAGGAGCCGGTCACCACCATCAAACTGGACACGCCGGCAGGCGTCGTCACAGTAGAGGCCAAAGTCGCCGACGGCGTAGTGGAGAAAGTATCCTTCGTCAACGCGCCTGCCATGGTGCTGAACAGAAACGTAGAGGTCGATACCGCTGAATTTGGAAAGCTGACCCTGGATATTTCCTGGGGCGGCAACGTCTACGCCATTCTCCCCGCGGAAAAGGTGGGCCTTGCCATTACGCCGGCAAACTGCGGCAGATTCACCGAAGTTGCCCGCTCCATCGCCAAGGACATCAACGAACAGGTGACCGTGCGCCATCCGGAGCTGCCTTTTGTGGACAGGGTCACGCACGTAGAATTTTCTGGACCGCCTCAGAGTTCTGACGCCGATATTCAAAACGTGGTCGTCGCCCTGCCGAAGGTCATCGACCGCTCCCCTTGCGGAACAGGCACCTCCGCGAAGGCCGCCCTGCTCTGTGCGGAAGGAAAGCTGAAGGTGGGCGAAAGCTTTGTTCACGAAAGCGTCATCGGCTCCAAATTCAGATGTGAAATCGTAGAAGAGGTGGAAGTGGGAGGCGTCAGGGCCGTCGTTCCGAAGATCACCGGCAACGCCTGCGTCATCGGCTTCGCCACCTGGGTCCTGGACCCGAAAGATCCGTTCCCGGAGGGGTTCCTGCTCGATGTATAACGCAATGAATAACCTGACGTATAACGAAACAAAAGTCAATCTGGAATACAAGGCCCTCCACGGATTTTACTGGATGCTCTACTGCCTTACTACGGGATACACCACGGTGTTGCTCCTGTCCCACGGTTTTTCATCGTCGGTCATAGGCATCATCGCCGCCGTCAGCAGCATCCTTGCCGCTGTGGGCCAGCTGGCGGTAGGAAATCTGACGGACAAATGCAGCCGTGTCACCTGGAAAAACATCTATCTCATGATCGGAGCGCTGGAAGGAGCGGCCCTGGCGGTTCTTGCGGTCTTCAAAGGAACCGCCATCGTAAACGCCATATGCTTTCCCCTTTTCACCATTTTGATGTACCTGCAGATGCCTCTGGTCAATTCTGCGGTCTTTCACTACACGTCCCGCGGCCTGAAAGTGGATTTCGGCAGCGCCAGAGGAATGGGTTCCCTGACCTACGCGTTCATCTCCTTTGTGGCGGGTCAGCTCATCGTCCGCATGGGCGAAAGCGTCATCATATATCTGAGCATCCTGGTAACGGCAGGCATGCTTCTGGACGTCTTTGTCATGCCATGCGCAAAGGACGCGCCTTTGTCCCGCGCGGCGAAAAACGCGGATGAGGCAGAGGTCAGCGCCGCGTCAGCGCCGGCCTCTGCCGGCAGCGGCACTGATACTGCTGCAGCAGGCGGGAGCCCTCAGGATGACTCTGCCTCCGGTAAATCCATCGGAAACATTCTCGGATTCGCAGGGCGATATCCTGACTTCATGCTGGTACTGGCAGGCAGCATCCTGCTCATGTCCTTTCACAACATTGGCCACACCTACATGATACAGATCATGGAAGCTGTCGGAGGAAACAGCGCCACCATGGGAACCGCCTTTTCCATCGAAGCCATCATGGAACTGCCGGTCATGTTCGGTTTCTATAAACTGATCAAAAAGGTCTCTGCCGACAATCTGATGATCGTGGCGGGAGCCGCCTTTACGCTGAAAGCCCTTACGTACCTCCTCGCTTCCAGCGTAACAGCGCTGTACCTGGCCCAGATCCTGCAGATGTTCAGCAACGCCATCTTCATCCTGGCGTCTGTCTACTACGCGGATAAAAAAATGGCCCCGGAGGACAAGGTCACAGGTCAAAGCTATATGACCGCTTCCATCTCCATCGGAGCCGTGCTGGGCAACTTCCTGGGCGGACAGGTCCTCAATGCCGCCGGCCTGCATCTGATGCTGCTGTTCTCATTTTTGATGGCCGCAGCTGGTACCCTGATCGTCGTCATCGGCGTCAAGGCCGGCAGCCGCCGCGGCGCAGACGCAAGATAAGAATATCGAAAAATCGCGCGCGTTCAATCTCCTTTTGAGCCGGAACGCGCGCGATTTTATGTTATCCTGAAAATTTATCTGATTCCAAAGCCGTGATCCATAGGCCCGCTGCCCGCGCCCAGATCCAGCATAGCCGACAGAGCGCCGGATATATAGGCTTTCGCCTGCTTCACGGCGTTTTCCAATGCAAGGCCTTTGGCTAAATTGGCCGCAACAGCGCTGGACAGGGTACACCCCGTCCCGTGGGTGTTGTCATTGTCGATTCGTTTGCCGCGGAACCACTTTGCTGTTTCGCCGTCAAAGAGCAGGTCGTCGGCGTCGCTGACCTGATGGCCGCCTTTGACCAGAACCCGGCATTTATAGGTATCCCAGATCCTCCGCGCCGCCGTTTCCATATCCTCCGCCGTTCGGATCTCAAGGCCGGAAAGGACCTCCGCCTCAGGAATGTTGGGCGTGATCAAAGAGGCCAAAGGAAGAAGCACTCTGCAGAGCGCCGATACCGCGTCGCCCGAGATCAGCTTTGCTCCGCTGGTAGCCACCATAACCGGGTCGAGAACGATATTCTTCGCGCCGTAAAACCGGAGCCTTTCTCCGATAGTCTCGATCAGCGCCGCGGACGAAACCATGCCGATCTTCACCGCCTCTGGCCGGATATCCGTAAAGACAGCGTCCAGCTGAGCCGCCAGAAACGCCGGCGTCACTTCCATGATATCCGTAACTCCCGTGGTGTTCTGCGCGGTCAAAGCCGTAACAGCGCTCATGGCATAGACGCCGCAGGCCATCATCGTCTTCAGATCCGCCTGAATCCCCGCGCCGCCGCTGCAGTCGCTGCCCGCGATGGACAGGGCCGCAGGCTTAGAAAAGGTAAAATCGTTCAGGCTTTCCAGGTAGATATCCGCCAGCGCCCGGATCTCCGCCTGATCCTTTTCGCTGACAGAATCGTAGATGCCGACGGTCTTAAATCCCGCCGCCTTAGCGGTTTTGATGGAATACAGCCCGTCCTCAAAGAGCCATGTTTCCGACGGCTCCGTCCCCATGATGCGGGCCGCCTCATAGAAGATCTTCGGTTCCGACTTGCTGGCTCCCACCTCCCCGCAGGTTAGGATCGCGTCGAAATAATCTGTATAGCCCAGCCGGTCAAAGGCGGCCAAAATGCAGTATTTGTCCGTAGAAGTGGCGATCGTCACAGGAACTCCTGCAGCCTTCAGCTTTTCCAGCAGCTCTCTCGCTCCCGGCTTAAACCCGGCCTCTGTAAAGTAGTACTGCTCCACGCAGCCGTTGATGCCTGCTTTGATCTCCGCGATAGTGTACGGCAGACTGTAATGCTCCTTCAGATATTCCGCGCCCATCTCCACGGTCATGCAGAACAGCTTGTCGCCCAGATGAGGCTCCGCCTCAATCCCAAGGGACGCCAGATACCGCGCGCCGGAATCGGTCCAGACCGGCATGGTGTCCAGAAGGACGCCGTCTACATCGAAAATAACGCCTTTGATGCTCATGCTTCCACCATTTCCTTTGTCACCTCTTTCAGTTTTCTCGCTGCTGTTTCGATGTCCGCGGCGCCGAAGATCGCGCTGATTACGGCGATCCCCGCCAATCCGCTGCCTGCCAGAACCGGCGTATTCTCCACGGTAATGCCGCCGATGGCGATAGCCGGAATGTCCACTGCCCTGCAGATATCCCGCACCACGGCGTGGTCCACCTCCGCGGCATCGTCCTTGGAGCTGGTAGCAAAGACCGCTCCCACGCCCAGATAGTCCGCGCCCCGCGCCTGAGCTGTCAGAGCCTGCTCCACCGTCTGGGTGGAAACGCCCAGGATCTTGTCGGGGCCGATCATGGCCCGCACATCTCCGGCTTCCATATCGCTCTGGCCTACGTGGACGCCGTCGGCGTCGATCTCTACCGCCAGCTTCACGTTGTCATTGATGACAAAGGGAACGCCGTATTCCCGGCACAATGCCTGAATCTCCCGCGCCTCCTCCAAAAAAGCTTCCTCGTCCAGATCCTTCTCTCTCAGCTGGACAAAGGTGACGCCGCCCTTCAAGGCCTTCTCCACCTGGTCATAAAGCCGCTGGCCCTCCTTCAGCCAGTGCCGGTCCGTTACCGCGTAAAGCAGCAGATCCTTCTTATCTAATTTCATATCTCGCTCCTCTTTCTAACTGATCTCCGTCCATATTGCAGATAGCGTCGATGATCCGGTTCCGATAGGTGGCATTTCCGTCGCCCTCTGCCATACGGCTCCACCCGATCTCTCCGGCCAGACCCATGGCGCACACCGCGGCGGCCGCGGCATCCAGCGGCGTGTCGTGATTCGCCGCCAAAAATGCGGTCATCATGCCGGAAAGCTGGCATCCTGTACCTGTGATCTTTCCCATCTCAGCTCTTCCGTTCCTGATCACATAGCAGCGCTCCCGGTCAGCCACCAGATCGATGGCTCCGGTGATCGCGACAATGTTTCCCCTCGCCGCGGCAAAGGATTTCGCAAACGCCACCGCGCTGTCCAGGCTGTCTTCCGTCACCGCGTCGCTGATATCGGCGTCCACGCCTTTGGTCGTGCCGCTGCCAGTAGCCAGGGTCTTGATCTCCGAAATATTTCCCCGTATTACATCAAAGTGTATTCTGTCTATCAGGTTCTTTGCCGTCTCTGTCCGCAAGGTGCTGGCGCCTGCCCCTACCGGGTCCAGCAGCAGGACATGGCCCAACGCCTGGGCTTTCTCTCCGGCAGCCATCATGGCTGGGATCGTCCGCTGATTCAGCGTGCCTATATTGATGTTGAGGCCGCCGCAGATAGCGGTGATCTCCACCGCGTCTTCCGGGTCGTCAGCCATGATCGGACTGGCGCCGCAGGCCAGCAGAATATTGGCCACGTCGTTGACCGTCACATAATTGGTAATGTTGTGGATCAGCGGGCAGGACGCCCGCAGGTTATCAAAGCATTGTTTCAGCATGAAATGCCTCCTTTCTCATTTTGACCGCTGCCCCCCCGCCGCCGGCTCAGGCCGCCGCAGGCGGGTGCGGATGCGGCTGCATACGGATGGGGCTGTGGGGTCGGACAGTTTCTCCATAGTTTCCGCCGGTTTCGTGAACCGCCCGAACTGAGCCGTCCTACGAAACCCAGGTGTCTTTTTTGCGGCAGCGGTTTCGTATTCTGCCCCAAATTGCCGCGGTTTACGAAACTTTTCCGGGCTCGGCAGGGCAACAGTTTCGTATTTTAACCGCTGCAGCCAGGATTTACGAAACACTCCCTTTGCGTTTTCCGCCAAAAGTTTCGTATTTCCTCCGCGCTTTCCTGATTTTACGAAACCCCCTCGTCACAGATGGACAGATCGTTTCGTAAAACCGCCCGCCCGGCAGCTTTTTACGAAACCTGCCCCGCTACGTTCCTCCAGCCTCAGACGATTACCGCGCCGATGTTCCTCATATCGGCCATATTCGCCCTCTGTATCTCCTCCGTCATAGACGAACAGCAGCTTTCGATGATGTACGTCTTGTAATCCAAGGCTATGGCGTCATAGCAGGTGGTCCGTACACAGTTCGGCGTGGTGGTCCCGGTCAGGATCACCGTATCGATGCCCTTCCGCCGCAGGATCAGATCCAGCTCTGTCTGGAAAAAAGCGCTCCAGCGGGGTTTGATGATGTGATAGTCTCCCGGCTCAGCCGTAAGCCCGTCAGCCAGCTCTTCGCTGTTGTCGCCTTTTGATCCGGGCGCCATGGTCCTTCCGCCGGAAAGCCACGCGTCATAGCGGGTGAATTCCACATCGCTTCCGTCCTCCCGGTACTGCCTCCGAATCCAGAATACGGGAATTCCCAGATCCCGCGCCGACCGCACAGCCTGACTGCACGCGGGCACTGTGGCTGACGCCCCTTTGATGCAGTGAGCGCCTCCTGGAGAGACAAACGCCTTCTGCATGTCGATGACCAGAAGGGCCGTCTTCTGCGGTTCTTTTACAAAGTCAAGCGTCATGATGTGCCCTCTCCTTTCTGAGACGCTGCAGCGGGTTGTCATCAGCCATGGAGACCAGAGAGCCTGCCAGAATCAGACAGATGCCGATGACCATGTTGCTGTGAATCGCTTCTCCCAGAATCACCGCGGCCATGATAGGCGCCAGCACCGGCTTGAAGAAGAACACCATGGACACAGTCTGGGCACTGACTCTCTCCATGGCCAGGAAGTAGCAGGTGTAACCGATACCGGTGCAGCAGATGCACACGTACAGGACCACCAGCAGGTTATCCACAGCGTAGCCGCTGACAAAAGGAATCTCGGCGAAGTTTTTCAAAACGCCGCTGGACAGGGCTGACGCAACTGCCGGTATGTGGCTCAGAGCTGCCAGAATCATCATTTCGGCGCTGCCGAAGAGGAAGCCTCCGCAGGTGACTACAATGCCGCCCAGCTTCGCGCACTGTTTCTTTCCCAGAACGCCGTACAGCGCAAAGGATGCCGCCGAAATCAAGATAAAGATCACTCCCAGGATATTCAGGTGCAGGTTCCACGGCTGGATGATGAACACGATGCCGACCAGATCTACGGCCAGGGCGATGAATTTGTTCAGCTTCGCCTCTTCACCGATCAGCAGGATCGCGAAAACTGTGACAAAGATAGGGTTGCAGCTGAACAGCACCGCTACCACCGACGCGTCGATATACAAGATGGACAGCTGATAAAAGGTCATGCTGAACAAGATGCCCAGAAAGCCCAGACCCGCCATCTCTATGTAATCCGCTTTTTCCAGCTTCAGGCCTCGCTGCCGCAGGGTCTTTGCCGCCATGGGCAAAAGAATGACGCCTGCCACCAGGAACCGGGTGAAGGTGATCTGGATCGGGTTGAAATCCCCCGCGATCAGCTTCAGCACAGCCTCCATGGAGCTGAACAAAACCGTCGTAATTAAAATACAGATATAACCTTGTTTTTTAGCCAATTGTATCGCCTCCCAAAACACTTTAACGCCGTTCGCTTTCAAGTCGCGCGAATGCGTCCAGCATCTATTATATACCCCGGATCCTGTTTCGTCCATGGTCCCGCAGGAAAATTTTTTCTTTAGAAAAAATCATCGCACAGTTGCCCATGCGATGATTCATTTTCGTTTAGAACTTATTCCCTATTTCTATTTCTTTTTTTTCTTTACGGCCTTTTGATTCGCGGCCTTCTGGGCGCGCAGCACCTCCTGACGATGCAGAAGCTCCGCCTCGCTTCGCTGCCGCTCTTCTTCTGTCATATCTTCAATATAAATAGAAGGATTCATCTGACTCGCAAGCCGCAGCGCGGCCTGACAGTCGGAAGGCGACATTACAAAGACCCGGGCTGCAATGTCCTTCCCTATGTGAAGCATCACGTTGGGGCTGGCCTTTCTGTAATCAGTATGCAGCGTTGTGACCTGATCCCAGGTCCAACGGCTGCGGATAGGCAGCCGGAAAAGCTCATATCTGATGTCGACGCCTTCTTCCGATATGATATGTTCCTTTTTAAAGAAACAGGCAAGGATAACCAGCAGGGCAACGGGAACGTAGATCCATTGCCCCCTCATAGCCTCCAGGTACATCATATATACCGCTGCCAAAGCGATTGCAGCTTTGATCCAGTTTTTTCGTTCCGGCAGGATGCCTCTGTATTTCATCATTTCCGCTCGTTTCCTTTAGTTCATACCGCTGACATCTTTCATGTCCCTTTCACCACGGATCTGAGCCAGAGCCGCCAGCGCTTTTTCGTGGGCGTCCTCCGGAGCTTCAGCCACAGTACCCTTTTTCAGCTTTCCAAGGATGTTGGTGCGAGTACCGTCCGCATAAAGGATGTTTCCTCCCCAGCTCGCCGTGACGATGGCGTAGATCGGATTGATGATATTCATGAAGCAGAACGGCAGATACGCGAAGGTGGATACGCCCAGAATACTGGAGTGGTATGCGCCGCAGGAGGACCAAGGGATCAGAGGAGACCAAAGTGTTCCTCCGTCTTCCAGGGTTCTGGAAAGCATATTTCTCGCCAGTCCCAGCTCGTCAAACTTATCCTTGTACATGCTGCTCGGGATGATCAGTCCCAGGTACTGGTCGCACATGGTCGTGATGCAGAACATGGAAGTCAATATGGTGACGACGATCAGCTGGAACGGTGTTCTGACTTTCTTGATCATGCTGCCCAGCAGAGATTCCACCGCGCCGATCTTCTGCAGGATCCCGCCAAAGCCTACGGCGATGATAACCAGGTTGTTGGTCCAGAGCATGCTGTCCATGCCGCCGCGATTGAGCAGAGTGTCGCACAGCTCGTTGCCGGTCTCCGCTTCATATCCATAGTGAGCCATAGTAATGCAGTCGGAGAAAGTCGCTCCCTGGAAGACCACAGCAAAGATACATCCCATAGCTGAAATCATCAGAACAGCCGGGATCGCAGGAATTTTCAGCACTGCGACGATGATGATGAACACCACTGGAAGCAGCAGAATCGGGCTCATATAATCGTAGTGGTCGATGATGGCCTGAGACAGGTCATTGGCGATCTGTGGATCGTAATTGGACGATCCCTTGATGGAAATGATCGCGTAAAGGACGATGGCGATGACCAGGCTTGGGAAGGTGGTGGTAACCATCGCCCTTACATGGTCAAACAGTCCGGTCTGCGCAGATCCGGCAGCCAGATTTGTAGAATCAGACAACGGTGAGAATTTATCGCCGCAACAGGCTCCTGACAGGATCATACCTGCGATAAGGCCTGGATTCAGTCCCATAGTCGTACCGATAGCCATAAACGCGATGCCCAGGGTAGCGACTACTGTCCACGCGGAACCCAGCGCGACACCTACGATGGCGCACAGAATGCACGCCAGAGGCAGGAACATGCCCGGGGAGATACATTTCAGACCGTAGTATACGACAGATGGAATCGTACCGCACCACTCAAAGGAGCCGATCAGGCATCCAACGCAAAGAATAATGATAATAGCTTCAAGAGACTGGCTCACAGCGTCTAAAGCGCCGGCGAGCATCTCCTTATATGTATGACCGCAAACCTTACCTACAATCATGGCCACAGCACAGGCGATCAGTACGGGAATATGCGGGTCCTGTCCCCATCCGAGGACATAATTGGAAATCATAATTGCCAGAAGCACGACGATAGGGATCAACGCTTCCAGCTTGTTCGGCAGACGGACTGCACGGGTGTTTTTTTCTGACATAGATCGTTCCTCCAATAATATAATGATTACAATGAGGAAAGGTCTTCCGTCCTCTACAGCTCTTCTATTTCATCCAACCTGTCTTTGATCGGCTTTGACGGATCCAGCGGCTCAAGCTTAAATCCGGTGAACGCGTAGATCGCCGAAAGGATCGGATTAATATAAGCCATGAAGCAGAACGGAAAATAGACAAAGGCGCTGACATCCAAAACAGAATAGTAGAGAGCGCCGCAGGTAGACCACGGTACGATGCCTGAGGTTAAAGTCCCTGCGTCTTCCAGCACCCGTGACAGATTTTTCGGCGCCAGATTCAGCTTCCTATAGGTATCCTTATACATCTGCCCAGGTATCACGATGGACATGTACTGGTCCGCAGCCATGAAGTTCATCGCGATACAGGTAATGATGTTGGCAGTCATGATGGCGCCTCTGGTTCTGCACCTGACCAGAATCGCCTCGACGAGGATGTCCAGACAGCCGATGCTCTTCACCGCGCCGCCAAAGGCAAGTGCGCAGATGACAAGAGAAATGGTGTACATCATGTTCTGCATGCCGCCCCGGTTGAGGAGCTGATCAACCATATCATTGCCTGAAGCGATCTCAAAGCCGTAAACCAGCTGGCTGATGACAGTCCCCACGTCATTACCCTGCAGAAACGCGAAGACAACACCGACAGCCGTCCCAAACACCATGCCCGGAATGGCCGGCACTTTCAGAATCATCATGACGATGATGGATACCGGAGCAATTAGAATCCACGGCGTGATGTGGAAATTTCTCTGAAGCGTATCACAGATCATCTGGATCTGACTGTCATCCATAGAGTCGGCGCTGTAAGCGGAACCGATCACGGCGAAAAGGACCGTGGCCAGCACGAAGCTGGGAACTGTCGTCCACATCATATGCTTCACATGGGCAAAGAGATTGGTCCCGGTCACACCGGCCGCCAGATTAGTACTGTCAGAAAGTGGTGACAGCTTGTCCCCAAACTGGGCTCCGGTAATGATCGCCCCCGCCGTGATGGGAAACGGGATTCCCAAACCAGCGGCTACACCCATAGCCGCCACTCCTATGGTGCCAGCCGTGGTCCACGCGGAGCCTGTAGCCAGCGCAATCACCGCACACATGACCGGCAGCGCGGCTAAAAACACGCTGGGCGTAAACAGCTGCAGCCCGTAATAGATCAGCCCCGGAACGATGCCCCCGGCCATCCAGGCGCCGATCAGGCAGCCTACGATCATGATGATGAAATTGGCCTGCATCGCCATGGCGTTGGTCTCGACCATGGATTTCTCGATATCGTCCCAGGAATATCCTAATCCGATGATACCGATCACAGATGTGATACCTATACAGATGATCAGCGGGATCTGGGGATCAGCTCCCAGAAGAATCACACTGGGCAGCATGATCAGGATCAGACTCACAAAAGGAACCAATGACAACCACAAAGGCGGCGTCTTCTTCATTTTGGATTGCACCTCTGCCTCCTTTCTTATTCATATCTCACAAATATGAATAGCAAAAAATGTGCCATCAGAAAATACCGCGGAAAAGACGTTTTTTCCCGCCTTTCCGCAAAACTTGCGTGAAGTTTTTTTCACCGGGGGAAATTTTTTTCACCCTTCGGAGATGAAACTTTTTTCACTGCCGTTCTGGATCTGCTTTTATCCTGCCCGGCGCTGGCTTTCTCACCGGCGGATATGATATTCTGAGATCTTGTTCCACAGCTGCCGTTTGGTGATCTCCAGCAGGGAAGCAGCCGCCGCCACGTTGCCGCCCGTCGCCTCCAACGCCCTTTCTATATGCTCCTTTTCAAAAGCGCCCCGGGCCGTCCTCAACGGCAGTATCGTTTCTTTGCCTGTCTCCTGACCCGGTCCGGCAGACGCTCTGGCCGCCTCAGGCGCTCCTGTCACCCCTGACTCTCCAGCCGCCTCAGCCTCTTTAGTCCCGCCGGACGGTCCGGACTCGCCGGAGCCTGCCTTTGAAAGCGCAAAACCCCTGCTGCGCAAAACGCCGTCCTCACAGAGAGCTACCATCCGCTCCAGGATATTTTTCAGCTCTCTTACGTTCCCCGGATAATCATAGGTGTTCAAAAATTCCAGCGTCCAAGGTTCGATCTCCAAAATCTTTTTCTTCTGTTCCTTTTCGATCCGCCGTACAAAGTATTCGATCAGCTGAGGAAGATCCTCTTTTCTCTCCCGCAGAGGAGGTATGGTTATCGTCAGGGTATTGATACGATACAGCAGATCTTCTCTGAAGCGCCCTTGGGCGATCTCCGCTTCCAGATCCTTATTAGTTGCCGAAATCAGACGAAGATCCAACTCTATGGGCTGATTGCTGCCGACCCGCTCAATCTCTTTGTTTTCCAGGACGCGCAGAAGCTTGCCCTGCAAATTCAAAGGAATATCTCCGATCTCGTCCAGAAACAAAGTGCCCTGGTTAGCGATCTCAAATCTTCCGATCCGTTTTTCTGTTGCTCCGGTAAAGGCCCCTTTTTCATGGCCAAAGAGTTCGGATTCCAACATTCCTTCCGCAAAGACCTGACAGTTGACCGGGATGAAATGCTTTCCGCTTCTGGCGCTCAGCGTATGTATATATCTGGCGATAACCTCCTTACCTGCGCCGGATTCTCCCAGGATCAGCACATTGATGTCCGACGCCGCCACCCGTCTGCAGGTCTCGACGACCTCCTGAAAGGCGGGATTCTTGCTCTGAAGACACATATCCCCTTCCAGGGTCCTCTCTTCCAGCAAGAAACGATTCTCCCGTTCGAGGATTTTGATCTTCGCCATCCGTTCAATATCCAGAAGCAGCGCCTCTGGCTCGCTGTTCTTGATGGAATACCCTGAAGCCCCGTATTTCATCGCTTCCACCGCGCTCTCAATGCTGCCAAAAGCGGTGATGACCATAACGTCTGTCTCCTCATACGCCAGCTTCACCTGACGAACCAGCTCGACCCCATCCATATCCGGCATCTTCAGATCCGTCATAACCAGATCGATAGCGTTCTTCTTCAGAACCTCCAATGCCTCTTTTCCACTGGAACAGGTCAATACGGTATAACCGTGTTTCTGCAGTATATAGGAAAAGACTCTCTGGTATTCTACCTCATCATCTACGACCAGGATTCTGTAGTTCTTCTTATTTGTCTTCATCTGTCTGCTCCCTTACGGGGATCTTCACCGTGAAGGCGCTGCCCTCGCCAGGCCTGCTGTCTACGGTGATCTGCCCGTTTACCTTTTCTAGCTCAGAATTTACGATATACAGCCCTAATCCCGTTCCCGTATCTTTGGTGGTGAAAAAAGGATTGAAGATATGCTCTACCACCGTTTGCGACATCCCCGGACCGTTGTCCTCCACCTTCAGATAGAAAACCCCCTCTTCACATTTTGCCCCTACCTTCAGCCTGCCTTCGCTCATATCCGCCTCACGAAAGGCTTCAACAGCGTTATTGATCAGATTGAAAGCGATGATTTTGACTGTCTCTTCACACATATACAGTGTCAGATCCTTTGCGCAGACCAGCGACAGCGTTACCTTTTGCTTCTCCAGCTTTTTCTGCTCCAGATCGAGAATGGCCCTTAGCAGCTTTTCAACGTTGAGCATTTCCGTCTTATCGTTGCTGAGCCGGGAAAAACGCAGAAGATTTTCAACCAGCTGGTCGATCCGCTTGGCGGAGTCACCGATTACATCCAGGGAATGGCCTGCCATGTCATCTGTGGCGTAATCCCGCAGGAGATAAGAGTAATTCTTGATCAGGCCCAGCGGGTTTCGGATCTCGTGGGCAAGGCCAGCCGAAAGCTGTCCCACCGCGATCATCTTGCTCTCCTGCCGCAGCTTCCGTTCAGCCATCTGAGTTCCCGTGCAGTCCTCCACCATCATAAGCCGGTTGCCCCTGGATCCGTTCAGGACCCGGACAAAGACGCTGTAATACCGCTCCTTATAAATGTAATACGGCGCGTCAGGGTTTTTCCCGTACATATCATACAGATCCTTCAGCATGCCTGTCGTCCCCAGTCCGCATCCCACAAAGGAACCTGCCGTATCCTGAAGAAGGCGCTTTCCATAATCGTTGCACTGGGTGATCACATCATCGCCGTTGATAACTGCGATCAGCGCGTCAATATTGTCGATAACCACCTGAAGATTGTTCTTCTCTATTCTGATCTCTCTGGTTTTCTGCTCTATGCGCCGGTTGAGCACGCTCTCCCACAGCATGAGTATGACCACGGTTCCTACGCAGAACAGGATAATCCACTGCGCCCACTTAACGCTGGTGGAATCGGTCACAATAGGCGCTGATGTCCCCAGCCATTTCTCCTGCGCTTCTATGAATACGTTCCGCTTTTTCAGGTTCAGAATCTCCTTATTCAGGATGTTATATAATTTCGTATCATATATGTTGACCGCCAGCGTAACATCTTCTTTATAGACCGCATCTCCCACCTGCCGCAAGTCGCTTTCAATGTCCATTTCCTCCGCGTAAAAGTCTATGACCGTTTCATTGGCTACCAATGCGTCCACCTGATCCTCCATCAGAAGCTCCAGCCCCTTTTTTACGCTGTCTGTATAGACGATATCCATGGACTGGCCCTGAGGAAAAGCTTTCAGCACCCGCAGCTCCAGAAAATCGCCTTCAACCATGGCCAGACGCTTTCCCTGCATGTCGCGATATGCGCTGATTTCCCTGTTGCCATACCTCGTCACCATGATCCCCGTAAGCTCATACAGCGGCTGCGTAGAAACATATTGGTTTTTCTCTCCCGTATCTACGAACAAGTCTGTCATATCGATTTCCCTGGTCTTAAGGCTCTCCAGAATCTCCGAGGGCTCCACGACCTTGCTCTGAATGTCCATTCCCAGATCCAGCGCCAGAATGGACATATAGTCTGCAACCAGCCCTTCAATCTGCCCCGTTTCTCCGTTTACAAAGGAAAAAGGCGCCGCCTCCGGATCGATACCGTAGACCAGGGTTTCCTTTTCCTGCAGATACTGCTTTTCTTCCCGCGTCAAAGGCACGGAATAAGCCAGATATTCCGTCAAAGAGATGCTGTACTTCATTTCCACGATTAAACTGATGCTGACCACGATCAGCAGCACCGCGAACAGAAACTTGGCAAATGGCTTCAGCATGCCGCCTCCTCCTTCCTTCAATAATGGCAAATTTCCCGGCCTGCAACAAACGGATTACAAGCGTATTTATTGTATAACAGAATCCATAAAAAATCAATGAAAGCTGTCGTAACAGCCGTGTCTGCCCACTCAAAAACCCCACACCGCCTGCGGTGTGGGGTTCTCGAATATGCGATTGCTTATTTTCAGCCTAACTCCAGCTTATTTCCAGACGTCCGTATTGTCCAGGCCGATGTTCTTAGCCTTAAATACCGGATTCTTGCCTTCCTTCTTCTGCGCCACGTAGTCGTCCATGGCCCGGATGGCGATACCGCCCAGACAGAACATGGCGATGATGTTGACCAGAGCCATGCCGCCCATAAAGATATCCGCCAGGTTCCATGCCAGCGTCAGGTTCATGTTAGCGCCCGCAAAGACCATCAGGACAGCCAGGATTCTGAATACCAGCATAAAGGTCTTGTTCTCGCTGATGAACTTGATGTTGGCCTCCGCGTAGAAGTAGTTTCCGATCAGGGACGTAAAGGCGAACAGGGCCACGGATACCGTGATGATGCCTACGCCCACCTCTCCGAAGAGGGTCTGTACCGACTGCTGTACCAGAGGGATTCCGTTGAGCTCGCCACCTACCGTATACTGTCCCGTGCACAGCACGATAAATACGGTAGTAGAACAGATGATGATCGTATCGATGAATACGGAAATGACCTGCACCAGTCCCTGCTTGACAGGATGGCTGACGTCAGCAGCTGCCGCCGCGTTCGGCGCGGAACCCATGCCGGCCTCGTTGCTGAACAGGCCTCTCTTGATGCCCCATACCATGCAGGATCCGGCAAAGCCGCCGAAGATGGCCTCAAAGTCAAAGGCCTGGCGGAAGATCTCTCCAAAGATACCAGGCAGATCTCCGATGTTGGCAAAGGTGATGATCAGACCGATGGCGATGTAGATCACAGCCATGATCGGCACCAAAACAGAGGATACCTTGCTGATCTTATGAGCGCCGCCGAAGAACAGATAAGCAGCCAGCACTGCCAGGATCAGTCCCGCGATCATAGCCGCTATATTGTAGTTGTCTCCCGCGTAGTGTTCCAGAGAAGACGCGATGTTATATGCCTGCAGGCCGTTGAACCCGAAAGCGAAGGTCAAAATCAACAGGATGGCGAAGACAACGCCCAGCCATCTGGCCTTCATCGCCCGCTCAATATAGTAGGCCGGACCGCCTTTGTAAAGCTGGCCGTCCTCCCGCTTGTAGATCTGCGCCAGCGTCGATTCGATGAACGCGGACGCGGAGCCCACGATAGCCATAAGCCACATCCAGAACACGGCGCCGGGGCCGCCAGCGACGATGGCAGTAGCCACGCCGGCGATATTGCCCGTACCTACACGGGACGCCGTAGCGATCATCAGTGTCTGGAAAGAAGAAAGTCCTCCGTCATGGCTCTTCTCCGTCAGCACACGGATGCCTTCCGGGAACAGCCGGATCTGTACAAATTTTGTACGGAATGTAAAAAACAGGCCTACGATGATCAGGGCCCAAAACAGTACGGTGCTGTACAGCCAGCCGTCAAAGGAGTCGGTGACTGCAACCAATGAATCCATAAAGTTTCCCATAAAATAAACTCTCCTTGTTATGTAGTGAAATACCTCGATGATATTTTATCACATCATTACTTTAGTGACAAGAAAAATGTATTTTAATTGTACATCGTAGACCGATTTTTTCATTTTTTATGCCTGCTGTGGAAGCAGGTTTTTCATGCTGCGAAGCGTAATGGCGATTGTGGAGCCGTTATGGAGCCATGCCGTCGTCGTCGGCTGCAGCACGCCGGCCACGCCGCCCGCGATCAGGGTCGTATTGAAGCCCACAATGGTCCGGTAATTGCCGTGGATCCGCTTCATCAGCCGGTTGGACAGCTCCTTCAGGACCACCAGCTCCGACAGGTCAGAACCGCTGATGGTAATGTCCGCGATCTCTCTGGCGATCTCCGCGCCGTCGCTGATGGCGATGCCCGCGTCGGCTGCCGACAAAGCCGGTGAATCGTTGATGCCGTCTCCGATCATGACCACCTTCCGTCCAGCTCTGCGCTGCTCCTCCACGAAGCGCGCCTTGTCTTCCGGCAGCACCTCGCTGTAGTACTGATCCACGCCTACTCTGGCCGCGATGGCGGACGCAGTCCGTTCACTGTCCCCCGTCATCATGACCACCTGATCAAAGCCTGCCCGCCGCAGGTTTTTCACCACGTCGGCAGCTTCCTCGCGCAGAGGGTCCTCGATGCAGATCACAGCGGCAAGCTCGCCTTCCACCGCCATATACAGGTGGGAATACTCCGCAGGCAGGGCGTCAAAGGCATCCTGTTTGCCCTCCGGCACGGCGCAGGCCTCGTCCTCAAAGACAAAGTGCTGGCTTCCGATGATAACTCTTCTGCCCTCCACCTCCGATACGATACCGTGGGCTACGATATAGCGGACCTTGGAATGCATCTCTTCGTGCTCCAGTCCCTGGCGCTTCGCCGCGTCTACCACAGCCTTCGCCATGGAATGAGGGAAGTGTTCTTCCAGGCACGCCGCCACGCGAAGCAGCTCTTCCGGCGGCTGGTCTGTAAACGGCACGATCTCCTTTACCACCGGCTTGGCCAGGGTCAGGGTTCCCGTCTTGTCGAAGACGATCACCGAAGCCTCCGCCACAGCCTCCAGATATTTGCCGCCTTTGACCGTGATGCCCTCGTCTCTGGCTTCCCTGATGGCGGACAGTACCGTCACCGGCATCGCCAGCTTCAGCGCGCAGGAGAAGTCCACCATGAGGACCGCCACCGCTTTCGCCGCGTTGCGGGTCAGCAGCCAGGTCAAAGCCGTAGCCGCCAGCGTGTACGGCACCAGCCGGTCCGCCAAATGCTCCGCCCGGCTTTCCGACGCGGATTTCAGCTTTTCCGTCTCCTCGATCATGGTGATGATCTTCTCGTAACGGGTATCGCCTCTGGTCTCCTTTACGCGGAAACAGATCTCGCCTTCCTCTACTACAGTTCCGGCGTAGACGTAGCTGTCCTGCGTCTTGCGTACAGGCATGGACTCGCCGGTCATGGAGGCCTGGTTGACCATGGCCTCGCCGCTCTCGACGATTCCATCAAAAGGAATCATGCTGCCCATGCGGACCAGCACCTGATCCCCCGCTTCTATCTGATCTACCGGCACCAAAATGTCTCCGTCCGGGCCTTTGACCCAGACGTTGGAAGTGCTCAGCGCCATGCTGCCGGCCAGATCGCTGACCGATTTCTTGTGTGTCCACTCTTCCAGCAGCTCGCCGATGCCCAGCAGGAACATGACAGATGCCGCCGTATCTACGTTGCCGCGGACCATGGAAACGCCGATGGCCAGCCCGTCCAGCACCGGCACCTCGATCTTTCCCGCCGCCAGGGTTTTGATGCCCTTTGCCACATATTTCAGAGCCATGCAGCCGGTATAGGCAACTCTGATCGGGTATGGCAGCAGAGCCTTGCGCACATACCGCATGATGATCTTCTGCGCCAGCTTTTCCTGATAGTCAGCGTTGAGCTGTCTTCCGGAAGCCTGGAACACCTTCTCCGGCACGTCTGTCGTCTCATAGCTGAACGCCCGCAGAGCATCGATGACAGGCTGTCTCTCTCCTTCATAGACGATCACGGCGTCGGCGGTACGCTCATAGACCTTGGCCTTCTTGACAAAGTCCAGGGTTGAAAGATAATACTGCAGCGTATCGGCCTGACAGATCGTCATCTTGGATTGAGGGAGGTGAATACGCAGACGCCCCTTTATCTCATCTTTGATTACAAAGTCCATAGACTATGCCTCGACTTCCGGCTCCGCTTTCACCTGAGCTGCCGCTTCCTCTGCTTCACGCTCTGCGTTGATCTGCTTCGCGCCTTCCAGCACGTCCTCTGCATTTTCCTGTACCACGGTGGCAGTCTTCATGATGCATGCCTTTGCCCGCAGCACCGCCGCAGTGCATTTCGTGTAGAGCTTTTTCGCGTCCTTGCTCGCCAGAACTTTGATGCCCGCTGTGCCGAAAAGCACGCCGCCTGCGAAAAGACCGATTTTGTTCAGATCTATGTTCTCTAATTTCATTTTTTCCATTTTTATTTCCTCCGTTCATATTTGTTCGTTTCAATCAATAGTTTTTAACAGTTTTCATCAGTTTTCACCGGGTCCGCTTTTGGTCCTACTTGCGCTTATAACCCGTATACATAACCATCGCGAAGCAGCAAACCGTTGCCCACGCCCAGAATTTATGCTTTTTCATCGCCTCACCATCCTTTCTCTGCGGTTCCTTGGTTAGTTTCAGCTAACTATCTATACATTTCCATTGTATCTCATTCTCAGTAAAAGTCAAGAATAAAAAGGAGTGTCTGTCATCCTGCAGGGAATTTCAGCTTCGATCAGCTTCGACTATAGTCTTCACGTTTCTCCCAAATATTCTTTCCACCCATTATACTCTTCGTGTATTGAAAAAGGCAAGGCTAACTGTTGGCAGGCATCAAAAAACTTTTTCGGCCTGATTTTAAGCCGGGCTTTCAGCTGGATTTCTCAAACGGAGTTTTCAGATGAACTTACGAAACGGACTTCTCAGCGATACGCCTGTACCGCCCGTTCCAGCCGCCGGAAGGCCTCTTCCAGCGTGGCCCGAGGGCAGGCGATATTGATCCTTTCAAAGCCTTCCCCATCTGGTCCGAACATGTCCCCGCTGTCCAGCCAGAGTCCTGCTTTGTCCACGATCAGCTCCTCCCGCTGCGCCTCCGTCAGGCCAAGTCCCCGGAAATCCAGCCAGATCAGATAGGTCCCTTCCGGTTCGATGAGCTTCACCTCCGGAATCCTCTCCCTGAGATATTCCCGGACATAGGCAAGATTGCCGCAAAGATACTCCCGAAGCTGGCCGAGCCACTCTCCTCCCGCTTCATAGGCCGCCTGGCAGGCGACCAGACCCAGCTGGTTCAGCTGGCTGTAGCCCGCGGCGGCAATCTCCCCGCGGAAGCTCTGCCGGAGCTCTTCATTGGAAATGAAAATATTGGACGTCTGCAGCCCCGCCAGATTAAAGGTTTTGCTGGGAGCTGTGCAGGTTACGGTGATATCCGCGAAAGCCGGGGAAAGATCCGCGAAGACGCGGTGTCTGAATCCCGGATAGACGAAATCACTGTGGATCTCATCGCTGACCACCAGCACGCCGTACTGCAGACAGAGCTGTCCGGCTCTGCGCAGCTCCTCTTCTGTCCAGACTCTGCCCACCGGGTTGTGAGGGCTGCAGAGGAGCAGAAGCTTCACCCTGCCGCTTTTAAACTTGGCTTCCATGTCGTCAAAGTCCATTTCATAGCGTCCGTTTGTCAGCCGAAGCGGGCTGTTTATCAGTTCCCTGCCGTTATCCAGAATGGCTTCGCTGAACGGATAGTACACCGGCTGCTGGATCATAACGCCGTCACCCGGCTCCGTAAACGCCCGAATCGCCATAGCGATGGCAAAGACGACGCCCGGGGTCTTTACAAGCCACTCAGGCTGCACAGTCCATTGAAAGTTTTCCCGATACCAGGACTGTACGGCCTGAAAATACGGCTCCTTGGTGTCACTGTAGCCGAAGATGCCGTGGCGGACGGACTCTGCCAGCCGGTCGAGAATCGGAGCGGCCGCGGGAAAGTCCATGTCCGCGACCCACAGCGGCAGCAGGTGCTCCGGCTTGCCTCTTTCCTCCGCGAAATCATATTTCAGGCTGTTGGTGCCCCGTCTTTCTGTAATCTTGTCAAAATCATAAATCATGTTGCTTCCTCCCAAATATTTTATGCCAGCGCCTGTTCAAGATCCGCGATCAGATCCTCCACGCTTTCGATGCCTACCGAAAGGCGCAGAAAGGTGTCCGTGATCCCCAGCGCCTCCCGAACGTCCACGGGCACGTCCCCGTGGGTCTGGAGCATCGGATAGGTGATCAGAGACTCCACCCCGCCAAGGCTCTCCGCGTAGGAGATCAGCCTGACCCGGCTCAGCACATCTCTGGCGGTCTGCGCCGTATCGGTCCGAAAGGAGATCATACCGCCGAAGCCGCTGGCCTGTCTTTTCTGTATCTCATGGCCGGGATGCTCGTGAAGACCGATGTAGTACACCTGACTGACTTTTTGATGCTGCTTCAGCCACCGGGCGATGGTCAAAGCGTTCCTTTGCTGGCATTCCATGCGGACCGCCAGAGTTTTGATGCTGCGGAGCATGAGAAAGCTGTCAAAGGGCGCAAGGCATGATCCCACGCTCTTGTACAGATATCGAATCCGCTCCGCCAGCTCCTTTCGGGCGGCGCATACAAAGCCCGCCAGCACGTCGTTGTGCCCGCCGAGAAATTTGGTTCCGCTGTGGATCACCAGGTCCGCGCCCAGGGCGATAGGCGTCTGCAGATAGGGCGACAAAAACGTATTGTCCACGATCAGGAGCAGATGATGTTCTTCGGCCAGTCTCTTCATTTCCGCCAGATCGGTCACCCGCATCGTCGGATTGCTGGGCGTTTCGATGTAGAGCGCCCGGGTTCGCGGTGTAACAGCCGCGGCTGCCGCCTCCGCATCTGACGTGTCCACATAGGTAAACGAGAAGCCCCGTCTCTCCTCCATCTGCTGAAACATGCGGACGGACCCTCCGTAAAGGTCGTTGGTACAGACAAAATGAGAGCCGGGCTCAAAAAGCTCCATGCACAGGGATACGGCCGCCATGCCGGAGGAACAGGCGACAGTATCCGCCGCCCCCTCCAGGGAGGACATGACGTGTTCCAGCTCACTTCTGGTCGGATTGCTTTCCCGCGAATAATCGTAGCCGGTGGAATGACCGATTCCGGGATGGGCGAAGGTGGCGGATTGAAAGATCGGCGTCGTAATGGCGCCAAAGGGACGATTGTCATCTGAACGACATTCGCCGTGGATACATCTGGTTTTCAGGTCATACTTCATGTAAAAGTTTCCTCTCTTTCGTTAGACGGTCAATGGAAAAAATATCTTTATAAATACCATTAAACCGGCAGGTTATATATGATTATAATATCAGACGGGTCACTTGTCAATGCGTCAAAACCGGGAAAAGACGCCAAGAGACAAAGAGAGACCGCCCGTCGGCAGACGGAAAGCGCAGTCTCTCTTGGATTATGTTCTGAATATGTTTTTTACTCTAATATATGCCGCCCACGCCGCGAAGCCGCCGGCTTCTACAGCTGTCTGGCCACCGCCTGTTCCCGCAGCTTTTTCCTTGCGATAAAGAAGGTGACAATATGTCCAGAAAGGGTGACAATCCACGTAACGGGATAAGTCAGGAACAGCATTTCCACCGTGTGAAAGGCCGGCATCTGGAAGATGGTCATGATCCAGAAGACCCGCAGGCCGCATACGCCGACCAAAGTGACGATCATCGGTATGATGGAGTAACCCATGCCCCGCAGCGCGCCTACCATGACGTCCATGGCGCCGCCCAGGGCGTACGTCATCGCGATGATCCGCAGACGCTCCATGCCGGCGTCGATGACGATATCGCTGGAGGTATAGATGCCCAGCAGCTGCCGTCCGAAGAGCACAGCCAGGCCGCCCATGACCAGCCCTACGATGACGACGCACATCTCGCCTCTTCCCAAAATCTTGTCGATCCGCTTGATCCTCTTCGCGCCCACGTTCTGGCTGGTAAAGGAGATGGTCGCCTGATAGAAGGCGTTCATGGCAAAGTAGATGAAGCCCTCTATGTTGGCCGCCGCCGAGCTTCCCGCTACCACCGTCGCGCCGAAGGAGTTGACGGAAGCCTGCACCAGTACATTGGTCAGTGAGAAGATCAGTCCCTGTACGCCGGCAGGCAGTCCGATGCGCAGAATGGCCATGACCTTATCGCCGTGGAGCCTGAGACGGCGCAGATCCAGGCGGATATCGCTTTGTTCTCTCATCAGGCACAGTAAAACCAGGACAGCGGAGATCCACTGAGAGATCGCCGTAGCCGCGCCGACGCCCGCCACGTCCATCTGCAGGGAGATGACAAAGAACAGGTTGAGCGCCACGTTGATGCATCCGGAAAAGGCCAGATAATACAGGGGCCTTCTGGTGTCTCCCACAGCACGCAGAATGGCCCCGCCAAAGTTGTACACCATCATGCCGGTCATTCCGAGGAAGTAGATGCGCAGATACTCCGTGGCCAGAGGCAGCACCTCGTCCGGCGTGCCCATCCAGATCAGGAAATACCTGGACAGCACGACGCCTATAGCCGTGAGGAGCAAGCCGCTGATCAGGCTCAGGGCCATGGTCGTATGCACCGTGTCAGACAGCTCCCTTTGCCTGCGTCCGCCAAAATACCGCGCCACCACTACGTTGGCGCCGACAGAAAGCCCGATGAACAGGTTTGTCAGCAGAGAGATCAAAGCCGTATTAGAGCCTACCGCCGCCAGGGAATTATCCCCCGCGAACCGGCCCACCACGATGATATCCGCCGCGTTGAACAAAAGCTGCAGAATGCTGGAAAGCATCAGCGGCAGCGAAAACTTGAGCATCTTCAGGAGCACGGGGCCCCGCACCATATCTATCTCAAAACTCTTTCTCGTTTTTTTCTGTTCATTTCCCATAATTCGACCCTCCCATCAGCTATTCATTGTATACCTTTAGAGGGGCAGATGCAAGAGGGGCAAATGTTTTTACTTTGTTCCTTTTTCCGGGCAAGGGTTTTCCCGATAAAAATCTGCCTTTTCCTTTTCCGCGCGGCATGTCCGTTTTCGTTATACCAGGCGTTCTTCTCTTTGATGTAACTCTTTGATATGGTCCGTTCATTTGATATCTCCGCAAAAAGGACAGACCCTGCGGCCTGTCCTTCCCATGTCTTTCACGTTATCTGTTTCTCTTTTGCGGGAAACATCGCTTCGTCAGATTCCGTTATTCAGCTTTTCCTGTTATGATCCACGGCGCCGGCTGCAGCTCAAAGGCGTTTTTCGCCCCCAGCTTGGATACGGACACCTGAATGACCTCAGCCTCTTTGATGCCGTACTTCTCAAAGGTCGCCTGCATGTTGCCCGCCACGGAGAAGTCCAGGGTATAGACTACGATGTTGATGTTCGGGTTCAGATTCATCAGGCACTGGATCTCCTGTTCCATGCTGGCAGACGCCGCGATGAAAGCGATGGCAGGCACCGGACAGGCTTTCATGGTCTCCTCGTCCACGTGGTCGATGACGGTCATGTTCCGCAGGTCGAAGTAGTCGATGTTTTCCTCCATGGCTTCCCTCTCCTGCTTGTTGTACTCTACAGCGATGACCGTTCCCTCGTTGGCCAGGAACGCGGATTCGATGGCGATGCTCTCTCCGCCGATGACGCAGACCGTATCCTCCCGGCCGATGTGCATCTTGTTCAGAATGATGGTCCGGATCTCGCTTCCCAGACGGCGGGAAGAAGCCCCCTTGCGGAAGTTCAGGTTGTCCAGTCCGCTCTTGTAGGTGTTGCGGGCATTCTGATTGACCACCAGCATGCCGGCGGAGGCGTTGATGCCCCGGTTGATCATGTCGCTGACCTTATCGTGCTTGATCTCGCCTACAGGCTCGGAACCCTCGTTGTACCAGACCTCGCAGTCGCCCAGTCCGGCGTTCCACATATGGTAAAAGATCTCCTCGTCTCCGGCTTCCATAAAGGCCAATACCGCCTTATGGGATTCCACCGTGGGGATCAGATTCTTATTTCTCTTGGTAATATCCATCATCTTGATCTGTTCCAGGTCGATCGGAGAATTCTCCGCAAAATACTGGAGCCAGGATAAGATAATATCATTGGTAAAAAGCTGTTCTTTCATAACGCTTGCCTCCCTTCGGCATCTCTGTCGTTTTTCGTAGATTTCATATATATGTATTATACAATTTTTGCGGCGGATTTGCCATAGGGAATTGTCATTATCCCAGGGTCCGGTTCCTGATTGCAAAGAACTGCCTTTCGTGATATGATAGATGCATCAAAGCAAAATCAAAATTAACGAAAACACAGAGACGGGAGGACTGCGTCATGACCAATTTTTATGTAACCTATATCCTGGACAGCCGCGAGGACAGGGACGCGTTTTTTGCGGACATCAAAGCCTGCGGCGTTATGGAAGCGTCGAGAAAGGAAGACGGCTGCATCCGCTACAGCTACTATTACCCGGCAGAGACCGAAAACCAGATCTTCTTATGGGAACAGTGGGAGAGCCGGGAGGCCCAGAAGGCCCATACCCAGCAGCCCCATTTCAAAGCGCTGGGAGAGCTGAAGGAGAAGTATCACATGGAGACGGAGATTCAGATCGAGGATCAGGTCGTGGAGAAATAAGCGAAATAATAAAACAGGCCGGCAGACGTATTGCTGCTGGCCTTTTTGATGTCTGAAAAGCGTCACATCCACAGACGATGGTCCGCCCATGAAGCGAAAGCTACTGCCGGTTGTCCTTCAGGCTCTCCACCATGTCCACCCGCGCCGCTTTTCTCCGGACCAAGGCCAGAGAGACAAAGTAGCACACGCTGACGATGACGATGGTCAGCCCTATGCTGGCCGGCGTCACGATGGTCGGTATGAGCATGCCTTCCATTTCAGCAAAGGACGCGAAATAGAATCTGATGGCCAGGTACGCGGCCAGAATCCCCGCCGCGATGCCCGCCGGCAGCAAAACGTGGTTGGCGCTCAGCACCATCTGATTGATCTCCTTATCCCGGTATCCCAGGACCTTCAGCATGGAGATGTTCAGCCGGTTCTCCGTAACCATCATGTTGACCGCCACATAGACGGCCGCGATGCAGATGATCCCGCCGATGATGATCAGGGTATAGATGATGACGCCCATTTCGTTCATCATGGTCTTCATCTGGTCGTCGATGGAGGTGTCATTGATCTCCCGGGCGACGAGGGACTGATCGATGTCCACGCTCCCCCTGGAGAGGATCCCGTTGTACTGATCCGCGTCGATGTCCAGCAGCTCGCCGACGGCTTCTCTGGAGCCGATCAGATATTTCTGCATATCCGTCTGGACGATGCCCTCGATGGTCACCTGATATTCCTCCAGGGTGATCCCGTTTACAAAGGTGAAGGTGTCCCCTGCCTCTATATCATAGATGTGCGCCATCAGATTGCTGATATACCAGCCCTCGTCCAGATCTGCCCTGCCGTCGTCGGTTTTCAGGTTCAGCGTACTGTTGTCCGCATCAGCGCCGACCATGGTAAAAGAGCTTCCGTCATGCTCAAAGCTGGCCATCAGAAGAGGCTCGCCATCCTCCGGCTCGCCCTGCAGGAAGGTGTTCAGCACGTACTGCTTCGCATAGTCTCCCGACTGCTCCCTGTAAGCGTCCGGCAATCCGTTGACAGCGTCGACGGTCATAAACGCGAACATGGTGATGAAGGCGCCGAGAAAGATGCCCAGCAGCACTACAAAGCTCCTTCCCGGATTGGCGAGAAGCGACCGGAAGGCGAATTTCGTCCGGATCTTTTTCTTTTTATCGATCCACAGCTTCTTCGTCTTTTTACTGTCCGCGCCTGCCCCGTTGAGCAAAAGAACGGTATCCCTCTTCAAAAGCCTGCCGGTGGCCCTTGCCGCTGACAGAGCGTACATCAAAGTAGGTATCACGATAGCCGCTGCCGCCGATAGAGGCGACAGGGAAAATTCAATGTGCAGCGGCTCATAATCCGCCAGGCCCATCTCCCCGTAAGGCTGGGCAAATACGCTGGTGACCGCTACGGTCAGAACGCCGCCCAGAAGTCCCGGTATCATGCCCATGATCACGTAATGCATCACAAGGGCCTTTTTCCTGTAGCCCAAGGCAGACAGCGTGCCGATCATCTTCTGCTCGTCCTGCACCTTTCTGCGGATGATGATGCTGATCAAAGCCACCGTGACCAGAGAGACGGCAACCAGAAGCACCCAGGAGCACAGCAAAAACAGCTGGGCCTGATCCTCCACCATGGTGATGCGCAGGTTTTCCTCCGCGCTGACGTACTCTCCCGTCATGTAATCTTCGTAAATTTTCTTCCGAAAGTCATCTTGGTTGTCCTTATGGAAGACCACCATGTACCGGCAGCCGCCCGCGTTCAGACTGTCAAAGACGTCGTCCGACACGTAGGACAGCAGGAAGGTGGTATCGTTCTTATAGTTGGAGTCCAGATCTTCCAGCATGTAGAGATAGTCCGGCCTTTGGAAAAATCCGCATACGCGGTAGTCCTTCCCGTCCACCGAAAAGCTGTCTCCGATGGAGATGTCATGGTTCACGCTGAACCCCTCCGACAAAAGGATCTCGTCCTCGGCTTCGATATCCCTGCCCGCCGTGATCTCCGGCAGGTTGATCTCTTTGTTCCTGCTGAAGACCCGGACGGTGTAATCCTCGTCCTCTATATTGATATACCGCTGGGCCTCTAATTCCACGTCAAAGTCCTTCTCCAGGCGTTCCATGTCCTTCTCCGAGATGGGCTGATACGTGGTAAAGGAAGCGTCCTCCACGTTGTGCTCACTGAGAAAAACCTCCCCGAAATCCATGATGCCGCTTCCCGCGATATTCATGACAAAGAACATAACAATGGAAACGATGGTCAGCACCGTAGAAGCTATGTAAAACGACAGGTTTTCTTTTATGTTCCGCTTATAGCGCCGATTGAGTCTCATCACGTTATCCCTCCTACAGCGCCAGGTCCTGCGCCCGCAGCTTCTTCTGGTTTTCCTCGTCAGCGGCGATCCTGCCGTCCTTGATGCGGACCACATGGTCCGCCATATCCGCGATAGCCTCGTTGTGGGTGATGATCACGATGGTGGTTCCGAACTGCCTGTTTACCTTTTCGATAAATTCCAGCACCTGCCGGGAGGATTTGGTGTCCAGAGCGCCGGTCAGCTCGTCGCACAGCAGCAGCTTGGGATTCTTGATCAAAGCTCTCCCAATGGCCACTCTCTGCTGCTGCCCGCCGGACAGCTCCTTGGGAAAACGCCTTCTGTACATTTCGATATCCAGGGCCTTCAGCACCTCTTCTATATCCAGCGGATGCTCCGATATGTCGGAAACCACTTCGATGTTCTCCTCCACGGTCAAATCCGGAATCAGGTTGTAGAACTGGAAGACAAAGCCTACTTCCTCCCGGCGGTAATCCGTCAGTTCCTTCTTTCCCGCCTGACTGATGTTCCTCCCCGCCACGGACAGGCTGCCGCCGTCCAGGGAATCCAAGCCTCCGATCATGTTCAAAAGGGTGCTCTTTCCTGAGCCGGAAGGTCCCAGGATCACGTAGATCTTGCCCTCCTCTATGGACAGGTTGGCCCCGTCCAACGCGAATACAGCCGTTTCTCCCGCGCCGTACTGCTTTCTTCCATCTTTCAGCTGTATAAACATATTTCGTTTCCTCCGCTTTGATAATATGAAAATCCGCTGCGAAACAGGCTCCTGGGCCGGAAATCGTCAGCGTTGGTCAGTGTTATTGGTGTTTGCCAGCGTTTTCATCGTTTGTCACCGCCGGTTAGGTTTAACTAACTCAATTCTATCACTCATCTTTTGTTGTGTCAATGTCCGCGGCTAAAACTTTTCGACCCCTCTGCCAGTTTTTTCTTCACCTGTTCCACAAGTTCCATCACCAAACCCACGCCAGAACCATACACGAACGCCTCTAAACTTTTTCCTTTCCGCTATATTTCATTCACCGGCGTCGTGTACTCTTTCTTTGATATTCTACATGCAGAGGAGGAATCTTATTGATCGAAGTAAAACAACTTGTCAAGCGGTACGGCAGCCATACCGCTTTGAACGGCATATCCTTCTCCCTGGAACAGGGAAAGATATACGGCTTCCTTGGACCCAACGGAGCCGGCAAGACCACGACCATGAACATTCTGACCGGTTATCTGGCCTCAACCTCCGGCCAGGTGACCGTAGGCGGCTGCGACATTCTCAGGGAACCGGAGGCCGCCAAGGCTTCCATCGGCTACCTGCCCGACGTGCCCCCGGTCTACCCCGACATGACCGTCCGCGAGTATCTCAGCTTCGCCGCGGCTCTGAAGGCCCTTCCTAAGGACACCCGGCAGGAGCAGTGCCGCGATCTGATGGACCGCCTGAACCTTACCGACGTGTCAGACCGCCTCATCGCCAATCTGTCAAAGGGTTTCCGGCAGAGGGTCGGCCTTGCCCAGGCGCTGCTCGGTTATCCTGAGACCATCATACTGGACGAACCCATGGTAGGGCTGGATCCCCAGCAGATCATCGAAATGCGCCAGCTGATACGGAGTCTGGCGGAGGGCCATACCGTGATCCTCAGTTCCCACATCCTCAGCGAGGTTCAGGAGCTGTGCGACTACCTTCTGATTATCTCCGGCGGAGAGCTTGTGGCAAAGGGCACGCCGAAGAATCTGGAAAGAAGGTTCTGCGGCAGGGGAAAGATTCACGTGGAGGCGGAGGGAGACAGAGGCCAGATAGAGGCGGTGATCGACAGCCTTTCCGGAATCGAAAGCGTCCAGATCACCGAGGAAGGTGAGACATATCATCTGCAGATTGAGCCGGAAGAGGACGCGGAGCTTCGCCGGGACATCTTTAAGGCCTTCGCGGAACGCGGCCTGACGCTGCTGTCTCTGTATCAGGATAAACCGTCCCTGGAAGAAATGTACCTGAAGCTGGTTCAGAAAGGAGAGGAACAATGACTGCTATCTTTAAGAAAGAGTTTTTTTCGTATTTCAGAACGATGACAGGATACGCACTCATCGCATTTCTCATCGTGTTCACCGGTATCTATTTCATGGTCTGCAATATGTACCGGGGCTACCCTTACTTTTCCTACACCCTTTCCGGCGTGACCACCATTTTGATGGTATGGATCCCGGTTCTAACCATGCGGTCCTTTGCCGAAGAGCGAAAGTCCCGGACCGACCAGCTTTTGTTCACCGCGCCGGTCACCATCGGCAGAATCGTCCTGGGCAAATTCGCGGCCATGGCGGCTGTGTTTCTGATCCCGATCCTGTTCTACTGCCTTTTCCCGCTGATCATCAAAGCCAGCGGCACGGCGTACCTTCTGACGGATTACGCGGCCATCTTCCAGTTTTTCCTCATGGGCTGCGTCTTCATAGCCATCGGCGCCTTCTTCTCCAGCGTTACGGAAAGCCCCGTCATCGCGGCGGTCAGCACCTTCGCGGTCATCTTTCTGATCTACGTGTGGGATAACCTGATCGGCTATCTGCCGCAGAGCGCCGGCGGCAACTTCTTTGTTCTGGTCATCGTCTGGACCGCCGTCAGCGGGTGGCTCTTCTACATCACCAGGAACAGGCACCTGGCCGCCGCCCTCGAGCTTCTGACGGTCGCCGCCAGCTCGGCGTTCTTCCTGCTGAAGAGCGACGCCCTCGAAGGGCTTTTCCCTGACCTGCTGAGCCGGTTCAACATCATGACGGCCTTCAACAACGCGGCGTACAACAGCATCTTTGACGTTTCCGGCACGGTGCTGCTGCTGACCGTCATCGGCGTGTTTCTGTTTCTCACGGTGCAGAGCATCGAGAAGAGACGGTGGAGTTAGGAGGTGGAACGAATGAAATGGAACAAACCGAACATCGACACAAAGGCCGCCGCCGCGTCCTTCAAGGCGTCGCTTCAGACCATAACCACCAGAAACGGAGCCTACAGCGTCGCTGCCATCGTCATCGTCGTGGTCATCGCGGTGGTCATCAACCTAATCTGCGGCAGTCTGCCGGCCACGATAAAACAGCTGGACATCAGCAGCAATAAGATCTATGAGATCTCCGACACCAGCCGGAAGCTGCTCAAAAGCCTGGAATACGATGTGGATATCACCGTGATCGCGGAGGAAGAGTCCATGGACGACAGGCTGCGGACCTTTCTGGAGAAATACACCGCCCTGTCCGGCAGGCTGACCCTGGAAACCGTAGACCCGGTCATGCACCCGTCCGCTTTGTCTGACTACGGCGCGGAGAGCGATACGATCATCGTATCCTGCGAAGAGACCGGTCTTTCCACGCAGATCCCAATATCCGCCATTTTGATAGAGAGCATGTCCTACTATTATACCGGAACCAGCAGCCTTTCCGCCTTTGACGGCGACGGACAGCTGACGGCGGCCATCAACCAGGTCATCGGCAGTGAGAAAAAGACGGTCTACTGTCTGTCCGGCCACGGCGAATCGGACCTCTCCGACACGGCAACGGGCCTGCTGACAAAGGCGGGCATCTCCACGGACAGCTGCAGTCTGCTCATGGACAATGAAATACCGGAGGACTGCGACCTGCTTTTGGTCAACGGTCTGGCGTCTGATATGACGGAAGATGAAGCCGCTCTGCTGGACGATTATATCAAGTCCGGAGGAAACGTTTTGATCCTGCTGTCGGAGAAAAGCCCGACAACGGGCAGCGCCGCGGATCTCCTGGCTGAGTACGGCATCCATCTGGAGGACGGATACGTGGCCGACATGGAGCGGAATTACCAGGGCAATTACTACTATATCTTCCCTAATATCACCGCGCCGGGCAGCCTTGCCGACGGGCTGAACACTCAGATGGTGCTGATGAGCAACGCCAGAGGCTTTACTCTGGACGACAGCAGTGAACAGCTGGCGATCTTCTCCCTGCTGGACACCTCCTCCTACGGCTACATGGTCACAGAGGACAGTCAGGAACAGGGCGTCTACAGCGTGGCCGCCAGAGTGGAGTACACCCCGGAGACCGCCGATGATGAAAGTGATGAGGGCGACAGCGCGGACAGCGACAGCGACAGCTCAGATGACGCCGGAGACGCGGACAGCTCTGAAGCGGACAGCGTTACCGGAACGCTTACAGTATACGGTTCAGCGTCCATCATCGATGAAGGGCTGACCAGCGCCTTTTCCGGCCTGGACAATAACACTTTGTTCATGAACTCTCTGACCGCGGCCATCGGGGACATGGATAATCTGTCTATCGAAGCCAAGAGCCTGGAGATCCAATACAACACGCCGCAGTACGGAAGCCTGTTCAGCGTGCTGATCATCTTCGTAGTTCCGCTGGCCGTCGTCGTCTTCGGATTGGTATACTGGCTGAAGCGGCGGAAAGCCTGATGAAAGGAGAAAGCTATGACAAAGAAAAAACAGCTGCTGCTCCTCTGCGGTATCCTGGCCGCGCTGCTGATCCTGTATTTTCTGGCAAATGCATACGCCGGCCACCGGGAGGCGGCTCAGTCAGAGGCCGCCCAGGGGCTGGCAGTTACCGCCCTGGATAAAGACAGGATCACGTCCCTTTCCTATACCTCCGGGGACGACACCTGCTCCTTCTACTTGGAGGAGGACACCTGGATGTACGCCGAAGATGACGGCCTATCGCTGCAGCAGGACTACGTTCAGGCTTTGATCGACCTGGCCTCGTCCATTACCGGCCTCAAAAAGGTGGAGTCACCCGACGCGCTCTCTGACTATGGTTTGGACGATCCGTCCTACATCGTCGTGATCCAGACCGATGACGGAGATGAGACGGAAATACGATACGGCGGCATGACCGTCAGCGGCGATTACTACGTGACCGCCGACAACGGCGAAACCATCTTTACCGCCGACAGCACCCTGCCGGAGCTGCTGACCTTTGATGAGGACCAGCTTTCGCAGAACTGATGAAAAATATGACGGCCGCGGCACCGCATGTTCCGATGCCGCGGCAACTAAAAAACGCCCTGGAAAATCCAAGGCGTTTTTCAGTTGCTATATATGATCTTAACGCCTGGCAGGATTCATCACTCACCAGAGGTCGTCAGATTTTCCGTTAAATTATACGTCAGATTTCGTCCCGGGCCAGATACTTCACGGTCAAGGCATTTAATTCGCCGGTCAGCTTTTGATCTCCCACCCGCCTGGCCAGCGGAAGGAACAAAGCCGCCGTGTCCCCAGCCTTCTTCTTCCACACAGACGCATCCATATGCTGCAGGGTGCGCATGTTGTGCAGCCTTTCCGCCAGCTTAATAAGCAGGACCGCATCTGAAGCTCCGGAAAGCTCCTCCGGCTCCCTCTGGGACTCGCAAACCAGCTGAAAGACACCCTCGGGCACCCGCTTCTGCAGTTCCTCCATGGGCAGGACGCCTTTTTTCCCCGCGTCACACAACAGTCCGGCCAGAACGGTTTCGGGATCTGCTTCCAGCTCCGCCAAGATGACAGCCGTATGAAGCAGATGGGTAATATATTCCTCTCCTGAATATCTGCGAACACCCTGGTAGGCCTCTTCCGCCGCCAAATATACCTGTTCCAGCTTGACCCTTGATATGGCCGCATGGGTTTCCTTCAGCGTTCCCCACAAAAGCTCCATCAGTTCTTCCTTTGTCATGCCGTCCGCTGCGTTTTCCAAAAAAACACCTTCCATACTGTTTCCTCCTAAATACGCTTCTGAAAGGTTCAATGCCGATAAAAGCGACGGGCAGAACCCAAACTCCCGCTCGAAAGCCTTTGTAAACCCGCTGTGGGACTGCCAGCCATATTTGATCGCCGCGTCTATGATCCGCCCGCCGGAGCGTATCTCTTCTGACGCTTTGATCAGCCGCCTTCTGCAGAGATATTTTCCTGCTGATATGCCGGTATGGGCCTTAAACCTTCTCATAAAATGATACTGGGAATAACCTGCCTCATCTGCCAGCTGGCCGATCGTAAGGTCCTCTTCAAGATGAGCATCGATGTATTCCAATATTTTTTCCATGTTCTCGCTTGATTTCATCGTTGGCGCCTTTCATTTCCACGTGGTAAAAATAGTATAGCACGGTCTGTACAGCATCGCTTTTCCCAAACTGCTATTATGAAGCTTTTTTATGTCCCCTTGGCGCTTATCAGCCGCGGCCTAAGCGGACTACCGCAAATGGCGGAGAGTCCCGTTCTTCTGCGGGAACGGCTGCGGCACCGCATGTTCCGATGCCGAGGCAACTGAAAAACGCCCTGGAAAATCCAAGGCGTTTTTGTCGCTGTCTTGCGGAGTATGCCAATTATCTCTTGGAGAACTGGGATGCTCTTCTCGCTTTTTTGAGACCGTATTTCTTTCTTTCTTTCATTCTCGGGTCTCTTGTCAGGAAGCCCGCAGCCTTCAGAGGCGCTCTGTAAGCGTCTTTGTCAGCCTGGCACAGGGCTCTTGAGATACCGTGTCTCAGCGCGCCTGCCTGACCGGTGAATCCACCGCCTGCAACCGTTGCGATGACGTCAAATTTGCCTTCGCAGCCTGCAACTTCGAAAGGTCTCTTAACTTCTCTCTTAACGATTTCCATTCCGAAGTAATCTTCTAAGTCTTTCTTGTTTACAGTGATCTTTCCAGTGCCCGGGATTAATCTAACTCTAGCAACTGAAGATTTTCTTCTACCTGTTCCCTGGTATTGTAATTTTGCCATTGTCTATTCCTCCCTTTCACTAGATTTCCAAGGTTTCCGGCTTCTGCGCAGTATGTGGATGCTCAGCGCCTGCATAAACCTTTAACTTCTTAAACATCTGTCTGCCCAGCTTTCCATCAGGAAGCATGCCCTTTACCGCGTGCTTGATGATTTCTTCCGGCTTTCTTGCCTGTAACTTCTCGAAGGTAACCTCTCTGAGTCCGCCTGGATAACCAGTGTGTCTCTTGTAGATCTTTTCTTTTCTCTTCTTGCCGGTTACTTCTACCTTCTCAGCGTTGATGACGATAACATAGTCGCCGCAGTCAACGTGTGGAGTATAGATCGGTTTGTTCTTTCCTCTCAGAACAGAAGCAACTTCAGATGCCAGTCTTCCGAGAGTTTTGCCTTCTGCATCTACAACGTACCATTTACGTTCTACTTCTGCAGGTTTTGCAATGTAAGATTTCATGTGTTTTCCTTTCTACCTACTGGGATTTTTACAAATCGTTTTCGGTTCTGCCTACTGAGATCAAAACGCAGAAATCAGGCTTCAATCCTTTTCGGCATGACTAAAAATAACTTTTAGCTTGCAGAGCTGCCGGACCTTGCGAATCCTGCCCCGCAACTTATACTTGCCCGCGAAAACGCAAGCGCACAAATATTATATAGCAAAACCAAAGTGATTGCAACACTTTTTTGCTCAAAAAGGCTTGGAATCCTCTGAAATTCATTCTTTTCGCGGCCTGCCGCGGAAAATTTCTGTTTTACCCTACTCAAACAGCGGTGTAGAGAAATATCTCTCTGCTGTATCCGGCAGTATGGTGACCACGGTCTTCCCCTTTCCCAGCTTTTTGGCAAGCCGCAGCGCCGCCGCCACGTTGGTTCCGCTGGAAATACCGCACATAAGGCCCTCCTTTGAGGCAAGATCCTTTGCTGTCCGCAGCGCCTCTTCATCGGACACGATATAGATATCATCGTAGATTTTCTGATTCAGTACCCCCGGTATCACGCCGTCACCGATGCCCATCTGGATATGCGTGCTGACAGTACCGCCTGCCAGGATCGCGGCGTTTTCCGGCTCCACCGCCCAGATCTCGATCTGAGGATTCAGGGCCTTCAGTGTTTCTCCAATGCCGGTAATGGTGCCGCCGGTGCCGATGCCGGAGCAGAAACCGTCGATGGGTCCCGCCACCTGCTCCAGAATTTCCAGCCCCGTATGATGTCGATGGGCCATGGGATTGGCCTGGTTTTCAAACTGCTGCGGCACGAAAACCTTTGGATTTTCCGCGGCCATCTCAGCCGCCTTTTCCACACATTCTTCTATGCAGTCGCCGATATTGCCCGCGTCGTGGACCAGGATCACCTTCGCGCCGTAGTGTTCCACCAAAAGCCGCCGTTCCTGGCTGACCGAATCCGGCATGATGATGACAGTTTCATATCCTTTGACCGCGCCGACCAGGGCCAGGCCGATTCCCTGATTGCCGCTGGTGGGCTCTACGATAATGGAGTCCGGCCGCAAAATGCCGTCCTCTTCCGCCTGCGAGATCATGTTAAAAGCCGTCCTGGTTTTGACGCTGCCGCCTACGTTAAGTCCCTCAAATTTAACCAATACTCTGGCTCCCTCCGGGTCAGCCATTCTGTTCAGCTGAATCATCGGCGTTTGCCCCATAGCCTCCAGCACATTGTTATATACCATAGTCGTTCTCCAATCAATAAAATTCGTTCTTCAATCAAAAAAGCTTGTTATCAACATAGTATACCATAAACACCTATGGATTGCAAAGGCTACTAAGATTCAGCTTCAGGACCTGCGCCCGATTCCCCCTTTACATCTGCCGCCGGCTGTGATATAGTAATCAAGTACAAAAGAATAAGACAGTTCGTGACCATCCTGTCTCTAAACAAAACTACGGAACCTAGCAGAGATAAAAGAAGATCATTCTGATGCGCGCGTTTTCCGTGCGCATTTTTTTATCGTCAGCATGGAAAGTCACGAGGAATGGAGGAAACATGCAGCGTTATGGAATCATAACAGAAAAGAATCCGCGGGAAATCGTGCTTCTGCGGGGAACCGGCTGCCGTTGGCGGCGCTGCCGGTTCTGTGACTATCACCTGGACTTCAGCAAGGACACTGCGGCCAATTACCGGCTGAACAAAGGCGTTCTGTCCCAGGTTGCCGGCATTTACGGGCGGCTGGAGGTCATCAACTCCGGCAGCTTCTCCGATCTGGACCCGGCTACCATGGAAGAAATCAAAGCCGTCTGCCGGTCGAACAACATCGGTCAGATCCACTTTGAATGTCACTGGCAGGACCGGGCGGCGATCAAAGGCGTCCGTGAGGAGTTCGGGGCTCTGGGTATCGCCGTCAAGGTGAAGATCGGCGTGGAAACCTTTGATCCTCTGTTTCGGGAGTGCTACCTTGACAAAGGCATCGACGAGTCCGACCCGGCAAAGATCGCCGAGGATTACGACGAGTGCTGCCTCCTCTTCGGTATCCCCGGTCAGACCGCCGCATCCATGGCCCGCGACATAGAAGTCGGACTGACACACTTTGATCGTGTGTGCGTCAACGTGATGACAGAGAATGACTCCCGGATCAAGCCGGACCCTTCGGTCATCGAGCTCTTCGCGAAGGAAGTCCGCCCGGCGTTTTCAGGCGATCCTCGGGTGGACATTTTGATGGAGAATACAGACTTCGGCGTGGGAGGTGAAGGCCATGAGGAATGAGCTGATCCTTGCCCTCAGCCTGGTGCTGATCTACGGCGGCGTGGTGCTTTTCTATCGCCTGCTGGGCCGCACGGGGCTGTACATGTGGACCGTGGTTGCTACCATCGCGGCCAACATCGAAGCGCTGATCCTGGTCGACGCCTTCGGCATGGAGCAGACCCTGGGCAACGTGTTGTTCGCGTCGACGTTTCTGGTGACTGATATACTCAGCGAAACGGAGGGCAAAAAATACGCGAACCAGGCGGTCAAAATCGGCATCATCGTCAGTCTGGCGTTCATCGTGCTGAGCCAGCTGTGGCTGCTGTACACGCCCAGCCCGAGCGACTGGGCCATGCCGGCCATTCAGACGATCTTCTCCAACACGCCCCGGATGATGCTGGTCAGCATTGGGGTTTACGGCATTGTGCAGGTCTTCGACGTGTTCGCCTATCACGCCATCTGGAAGCGGACAGAACGGCTCTTCGGCGACTCCCGCAAAGGCCTGTGGATCCGCAACAACGGCTCCACCCTGCTGTCCCAGCTGATGAACACGGTGCTGTTCACCTTCGGCGCGTTTTACGGCGTTCACAGCATGGATACGCTGCTCAGCATCTGCCTGTCCAGCTACGTGATCTTTATCGTCACCAGCCTTCTCGACACGCCCGCCGTCTATCTGGCCCGCCGTCTCAAGGAGCGCGGCAGAATCCCATCTGACAAAACCCTGTCCGTATGAACAAAAATCCCCCTGCAAACGGTTTCTCCTGAGGGACCTTCGCAGGGGGATCTGTTTTAATGCTTCTGTTCTCTTTTTTTGCGCCGCGGCGTATGGCTCATAATGCGCCCGCAAAGGCTGGTGAACTTGTAGATATACCGGAACAGCGCTTCGGTGGCGATGAGGAACACGACCAAAAGCATGGCGGCCTGCCCTGAAATGCTGTTGATGCCGAACATGTCCGGCGTAAAAAATATGCAGAAGGCCATTCCGCCTACCATGACGGCGATCAAAACGATATGCAGGGTGTTAAACGGCTTTGCCACCTTCGCCAGGATCATGAAGCCTACCAGGGCGACCAGCATGGTGCAGGAGGTGGAAATGCACTCCGCGTTGATCTCGAAAACCTGTCCGAACACCACCAGAGAGCTGACGCTGATAAAGGTGGTGATGCCCGCCGGCGCGGCCATTTTGAACACATTTCCGAAGAAAGAGCCTTTGATCAGGTTTTTGTTAGGCTCCAGAGACAGAACAAAGGACGGCACGCCGATGGTAAACATGCTGATCAGGGTAATCTGGGACGGCTTCAGCGGATAGGAAAGCACGCTGATCATGGAAAACAGGGCCAGCAGCAGAGAAAAGATATTCTTGCTCAAAAACAAGCTGGCTGCTTTTTCGATGTTGTTGACGACGCGCCGGCCCTCCTCGACCACTGACGGCATCTTGGAAAAGTCGGAATCCATGAGCACCAGCTGCGCCGCGTTGGAAGCCGCCTCGCTGCCGGACGCCATGGCGATGGAACAATCCGCGTCCCGCAGGGCCAGAATATCGTTGACGCCGTCTCCGGTCATGCCCACGGTCTTTCCCTGCTTCTTCAAAGCCTTGACAAACATCCGCTTCTGCTCCGGCGTCACCCGGCCGAAAACCGTATACCGCTCCACGGCCTCCGATACAGCCCGCTGGTTCACCAGCTGTCTGGCGTCTATGTACCGGTCCGCGTCTTTGATGCCCGCTTCCAGGGCCACGTTGGACACGGTCACCGGATTATCGCCTGAAATGACTTTGATGTCCACGCCGTTGTCCGCAAAGTACCGGAAGGTCTCCGGCGCGGATTTTCTGATCGGGTTGGTCAGATAGATCAGCGCCATCAGCTGTACACGGCCTCTCAGCGGCTGTCCCTGAGGCTCCTCCTCCGTGCGGGCAAAGGCCAGCACCCGGTAGCCCTGCTCGCTGAGCTCTGTGATATGCTCCTCGTATCTGACAAAGGCTTCCCTCAGCACGAATTCTGGCGCGCCTAAGACGTAATTTCCGCTGTCAAAGACGGCGCCGCAGTACTTGTATTTAGATGAAAACGGGCACACAGAATATGGTTCTCTGCCCGAGTTTTTCTGAAAGTATTCCTTCATGGCGGCCATGGTGATGTTGTCGCTGCTCTGGGCGTCTGCCAGATCACCGATGAGGGATTCCAGAAGCTGCTGGCCGTACGCCTCGCTCGCAGGCTGCATCCCGCAGACCTTCATCTCATTTTCCGTGATGGTTCCGGTCTTATCCACGCAGAGTACGTCGACGCGGGCCAGAGTCTCAATGCACCGCATGTTCTGGACCAGCACGTCCTGCTTCGCCAGCCGCATGGCGCTGACCACCATGGCGACGCTGGCCGTCATGTACAGCCCCTCCGGGATCATGCCCAGCACGGCGGCTACCATGGAGGTGATGCTGTCAGCAAAACCGCCCTCCAAGATGAAGCACTGCTGTACGAACAGGGTGATGCCCACCGGAATAATGATGATGCCGATGATCTTGACCAGCCGATCCAGGGATTTGATCATCTCCGACTGCTCGCCGCCCTTGTCCTTGGTGGCCTCGATGGTCAGCTTTGATATATAGGATTCGCGGCCTACGGCAGTGAGCCTTGCCACGCACTGTCCCGATACGACAAAGCTGCCTGAGAGCAGCTGGGCGTCTATGGTCTTGGTAATCTCATCGGATTCGCCGGTGATCAGGGCTTCGTTGACCTGCACGCTCCCCTCCACCACCTCCGCGTCGGCCGGTATCTGGCTGCCGGCGCTGAGGATAATACAGTCATCCAGCACCAGCTGCTCCACCGGCAGCTGCACCTCACAGCCGTCGCGGATCACGTGGACCTTTGGCATTTTCAGCAGTTTCAGCTTGTCCAGCGTCTGCTTGGAGCGGATCTCCTGGGCGATGCCGATACCCGTATTGGCAAAGACGATGAGCATGAAGCTCAGATCCTTAAACTGTCCGACGATGATCAGCAGCACGGCCAAAACGGTAAAGATCAGGTTATAATAAGTAAGAACATTTTCTTTGACAATTTCTTTCACGGTGCGGGTCGAGGAATCCACCTGCTCGTTGCCGAGCCCGCGGCTCATTCTCGATTCCGCCTCCTGGCTTGTTAATCCCAACATTTCTTGATTTCTTGCCTTTCTCCTTCAGTTGATAGTATCATTCTAACACAAAAGATGACAAGATGAAACAGGATTTCGTCAACTGTTTAAAATCCCCATGAACTCTTCGCCGGTAATAGTCTCCTTGTTGTAGAGGTATTTTGCCAGCTGATCCAGCTTTTCCCGGTTCTCGTACAGGATCTGCCCGGCCTTTTCATGCTGTTTCTTTACGACTTCCACTACTTTTTTATCTATTTCAGCCTGTGTCTGGGCGGAGCAGGAAAGGGAGGTGTCTCCGCCCAGGTACTGGTTGTTTACCGTTTCCATGGCGACCATATCAAAGTCGCTCATGCCATACCGCGTGATCATGGCGCGGGCCAGCTTTGTGGCCTGCTCGATATCGTTGGAGGCTCCTGTGGTCACAGAACCAAACACGATCTCTTCAGCGGCGCGACCGCCTGCGAAGGTAGCGATCTTGTTTTCCAGCTCCTCCTTGCTCATGAGATAATGATTTCCCTCATCTACCTGCATGGTGTAGCCCAGCGCGCCCGATGTGCGCGGAATGATGGTGATCTTCTGCACCGGCGCGGAGTTGGTCTGCTTTGCCGCCACCAGAGCATGTCCGATCTCATGGTAGGACACGATCCATTTTTCCCTGTCTGTGAGAATGGCATTTTTCTTCTGATATCCTGCGATGACCACCTCGATGCTCTCCTCCAGGTCCTCCTGGCTGGCGCTGCTGCGGCCGTCTCTCACGGCGCGCAGGGCCGCTTCATTGACGATGTTGGCAAGCTCAGCGCCCGACGCGCCAGATGCCATTCTGGCGATATGCTCCCAATCGACGCCCGGCGCCGTTTTGATCTTTCTCCCGTGGACCTTGAGGATTTCTTCACGTCCCTTCAGATCCGGCAGTTCCACCGGTACCCGCCGGTCAAAACGGCCTGGACGGGTCAGCGCCGGATCCAGGGATTCCGGCCTGTTGGTAGCGGCCAGGATGATGACGCCGCTGTTTCCCTCGAAGCCGTCCATTTCGGTCAGCAGCTGATTCAGCGTCTGCTCCCTTTCATCGTTGCCTCCCAACTGTCCGTCTCTCTTCTTGCCGATGGCGTCGATCTCATCGATAAAGACGATGCACGGCGCTTTCTCCTTTGCCTGCTTAAACAGGTCGCGGACCTTGGAGGCGCCCATGCCTACAAACATCTCGACAAACTCAGATCCGGATATGGAGAAGAACGGCACATCTGCTTCTCCGGCCACAGCCTTTGCCAGCATCGTTTTGCCGGTCCCCGGCGGACCGACGAGCAAAATGCCTTTCGGCATGGACGCGCCGATCTCCTTGTATTTACCCGGATTATGAAGGTAGTCCACAATTTCTGTCAGGTTTTCCTTGGCTTCGTCCTCCCCCGCTACATCGGCAAACTTGATGCCTTCGGAGGATTTTACGTATATCTTGGCGTTGGATTTTCCCATGCCGAACATCATGGAATTTCCACCGCCTGCCTTATCCATCAGCTTTTTAGATATATATTGTCCAATGCCGATAAACAAAATGATCGGCAGGATCCAGCTGAGCAGGAAGGTCAAAATCGGCGACGTTTCCCTGCTGATCTCACTGGTAAACTTGGCGCCGGACTCGTGAAGGCGCTCGACCAGACCCGGATCGTTCATCAGTCCTGTGCGGTAAACCGTGCTGTTGGTCTTATCCGTAAACAGAATCTGGTTGTCCTGGATTTCCACCTGGCTGATCTTCTTGCTTTCCGTCATGGTCATAAACTGGCCGTAGTCCACATCTTTGATGCTTCTCTCTGCGATCAGCGGCATGAGCATTAGATTGAACATCAGCAAAATGGCCATCACGATGATATAGTAATAAATCAGCGGCTTTTTCGGTTTTTTTACCTCGTTCATATATATGCAGTTCCCCTTTCAAGATGAAGTTACTGTATTATATCAGAGGGAACTGCCCTCCGCCACTATCAAAAAGGGCAATTTGTATTGACAAAAAAGCCAAAGTGTAAAAATCCACTCTGGCTTTCGCTTCTCCTATCTTCTCTTGTTCTTCACGCTGTCATTTTGTTCACACTGTCATTCCTCCGGCTTTGTGGGGATCGACAGTCCCGTTCCTTCCAGCAGCCTGCAAAGCTGATCTGTCATATCATTGACGTCAGGATTTTTCTCATAGCTGATCTCCAGCAGCAGTCCCACCATCGCGTAGGACTGAAGCCTCACCGCCATTTCCAGATCACTGTACCGCACATTCTGAAACAGCTTATTTCTCTTTATCATTTCATTTTGATATTTTCTGACAGATACGACAAAGGAACGCTCTATATGCCCCCTATACTGAGAATCCATCAGTCGACGGATGATCGCGCCATTCTCCACGCTGCTGGAGATCATGCCGCGCACAGCGTCCCGGGGCAGCTCCATCTGCAGGCTTTCCTCCAGCATTTCGCTCAGCTTTTCCTCCATCGTCCATTCAAAGACCTCCAGGATATCGTGAAAATGATAGTAGAACGTCTGCCGCGTAATATAACAGCCTTCAGCGATATCCTTCACCGTAATCTTATCGACCGGTTTCTTCCGAGCCAGCTCCATAAGCGTATCCGCAATCTTTTTCTTCGTCAAAACAGACGCTGCCATCGTGCAACCCTCCTAGTTAAAGCCATTATATCACACTTTGCCGCCTGTGCCTAACCCAAAATTCCTCATTCTTTGATATATGACCACATCTATTGTATCTCCGACATTGGTTGTGCTATAATGTTATCAGCTTTTTCGGAGAAAACGCAGCCGGCCGCAAATATGGGCCATTGGAAAACGCGGTCAAAAGGCAAGCGGCAGAAAAATTCAAGAGGAAAATCGAGAGGAAAACCGAGAGGAAAATTGAAAGGAGTTTACAAATGCGCATCAGGAACATGGTTATCACTGACTATGACGCAGTCTACAGGCTTTGGATGTCCTGCGCGGGGATGGGACTGAACAATCTGGACGATTCCAAGGAGGGAATCGACAAATTTCTGAAACGAAACCCTGATACCTGTTTCGTCGCAGAAGAAGGGGACCAAATCATCGGCGTAATCATGGCCGGCAACGACGGCAGACGCGGTTATATCTATCACACTGCGGTAAACCCCGCGTTCAGAAACCGGGGAGCCGCCAGCGATCTGATAGATGCCGCGCTGAACGCGTTAAAACAATGCGGAATTAACAAGGTCGCGTTGGTGGTCTTTGAGAAAAACAAAACAGGCAATCAGTTTTGGAAAAACCGCGGCTTCACCGTCAGAGAAGACCTGGTTTACAGAGACAAAGCAATAGCTGAAATGATCCGCTTTGAGACATAAATCAACTAAATTGTATAATTTTTTTTAAAGAAAAAGGAGTGATCCAGCTGAATCACTCCTTTTCTCTTAAACCGGCAACGTCCTACTTTCCCAGGCAGTCCCCCGCCAAGTATCATCGGC
>CALLDR010000042.1 GCA_937997955.1 uncultured Emergencia sp.
ACCGCTTGAATTCAGGCCCTCCCCGTGGTATGATATTTCTAAGCATGTTCTTTTCCAAAATTGGGAAAGCTAATTGCGAGGCCGGCTTATGTTTTAGGAGGCCAGCGAAGAACATCTGCAAATGAGACTGATCAGCGGCCCCTGCCGCTTAAAACAAATCATAAACAATATTATAGAAGGAAGGAAAAAGAAATGAAAGACATACAGCTTAGAGAGCTTCACCGGAACGCGAAAGACTATGCTGACAAAGAAATCGTTGTCAGAGGATGGGTCAGGACCAATAGAAGCTCCAATAAGTTTGGATTTATAGAACTGAACGACGGAACTTTCTTCAAGTCCGTTCAGATCGTTTACGAGGCGGACAAGATCTCCAACTTTGATGAGGTTTCCAAGGCGCCGATCGCGTCTGCCTGGACCGTCAAGGGTACTCTGGTGCTGACGCCGGAAGCGAAGCAGCCCTTTGAGATCAAAGCCAGCGAAGTGGTCCTGGAGGCAGACTCCGCATCTGACTATCCGCTGCAGAAGAAACGTCATTCCATGGAATTCCTCAGAGAGATCGCCCACCTGAGACCGAGAAGCAACACCTTCTCCGCCGTGTTCAGAGTGCGCTCCCTGGTGGCCTACGCCGTGCATAAGTTCTTCCAGGATCAGGACTTTGTCTATGCCCACACGCCGATCATCACAGGCAGCGACTGCGAAGGCGCGGGCGAAATGTTCCGCATCACCACATTGGATCTGGACGATCTGCCGAAGACAGAGGACGGCAGCATCGATTACAGCCAGGACTTCTTCGGCAAGGAGACCAGCCTGACCGTAAGCGGACAGCTGGAGGCGGAAACCTTTGCTATGGCGTTCAGAAACGTATATACCTTCGGACCTACGTTCAGAGCGGAGAACTCCAACACCACCAGACACGCCTCCGAGTTCTGGATGATCGAGCCGGAAATCGCCTTTGCAGACCTTGAGGACAACATGGATCTGGCAGAGGCCATGGTCAAATATATCATCAACTATGTGCTGGAGCACGCGCCGGAAGAGATGGCCTTCTTCAACCAGTTCATCGATAAGGGCCTGCTGGAGCGGCTGGACAACATCGTAAACTCCGACTTCGGCCGCGTGACCTACACCGAGGCCGTAGAGCTTCTGAAGAAGTCCGGCAAGGAATTCCAGTATCCGGTGGAGTGGGGCATCGACCTGCAGACCGAACACGAGAGATATCTGACAGAGGAGGTCTTCAAAAAGCCGATCTTTGTAACCGATTACCCGAAGGACATCAAAGCTTTCTACATGCGTCTCAACGACGACGGAAAGACCGTTGCCGCCTGCGACCTGCTGGTGCCGGGCGTCGGCGAGATCATCGGCGGAAGCCAGAGAGAAGAGCGTCTTGACGTGCTGACCGCGCGCATGGCTGAGCTTGGCCTGGATGAAAAGGATTACTGGTGGTATCTGGATCTGCGCAAATACGGCGGTGTAAAGCACGCCGGCTACGGACTGGGATTCGAGCGTATCATCATGTATATTACCGGCATGGGCAACATCAGAGACGTGCTGCCGTTCCCGAGAACCCCGAAGACGGCAGAGTTCTAAATCGATCAAAAGTTCATACGACAAATACGATTACAGATCAAAAAAGCCCCGGCGGGATTTATGTCCTCTGCCGGGGCTTTGTGCTGTCCGTTTTTTTGTTCATCTTAAATTGGAGAGCTATTGCCTTCATTATATCTTGTCAATCTGAGCTATCGCATACAGCGGCAGATTGATGAGCCAGGCTTCTTTTTTATAATCTGCCATAGAAGTGCGGACAGATATTTCGGGTGAGAATTTTTCCTGGTAGGTTTTCAGACTCTTAGCTTTGAGATTTACTTCTGCCTTTACTTCGATGGGAACAATCCGCTCGCCTGTGTCAACGACAAAATCTACTTCGCAGGAACCTCTGGCGTTGGTGTAATAGTAAACATCTAGGTCTTCGATAGTTTTAAGCTGTTGACAAACATATTGCTCTGTAAGAGCTCCCTTGAATTCAATGAAAAGGTCATTTCCATCGAGCAAAGTGCGCTGACGAAGTCCGGCCATACATCCCAGTAGTCCAACATCGACTACAAACAGCTTAAACGCTTTCAAGTCTTCATACGCACGCAGCGGGATTCCTGCCGCATTGACCCTGCTGACTTTGTGAACAAGACCGCAATCGCTGAGCCACATAATTGCGGTTTCGTACTCTTTCGCGCGAGCACCTTCACGAACAAGACCGTAGATAAACTTTTTGTTTTCTTTGGCAAGCTGGGAAGGAATACTGTTCCACAACATACGAAGTCTCGGAACAATGTCGTTTGGAGCGTGCTTGGAGAAATCCTGTTCATAGGCAGCAAGGATTCGCTTTTGAATTTCACGAACCTCGTTAAAGTCTTTGTTCTCCGCGAAGCTCTGCACTGCTTCGGGCATACCGCCAATAAAGTAATAATGCTTTAAGGCGTCGATATATGTTTGCTTAAAACTCGTGACCATCTCGAAGTCTTGCTTATCAAGAAGTTCAGCAAACCGTTCTTTATCGGTCGCCATCAAAAATTCTTTGAAAGAAAGAGGATAGAGTTTTAAGAAATCGACCTTGCCGACAGGAAAAGATGTGCCCTGGTGCAAAGCGATACCGAGCAGGGAACCGGCGCATACAATATGATACTGCGGCGCATTTTCGTAAAAATACTTGAGAGATGTCAATGCTCTCGGAACTTCCTGCACTTCATCGAAAATCAACAAAGTGTTATCCGGGTCAATTTTGTGACCTGCATACAGTTCCAGCCCCATAATTAGGCGGCCAGTATCCAAATCAGATGCAAACAACTCCGCCATTCTGGAATTAGAGTCGAAATTGATATATACAGTATCCGTATACGCCTGCCTGCCAAATTCTTTCATCAGCCAAGTCTTGCCGACCTGTCGCGCGCCTTCGATAATTAAAGGCTTACGGCGCTTACTTTGTTTCCAGTTTAATAATTTTTCAATTGCAATTCGGTACATACACGCACCCCCCATTATTATGATGCAAACATAGCATATCACAGAATCACAAAAAATACAACGAATTTCAGGAGATAGATTACACTTTTTACAATGAAAAAAGAAAAACATCTGCAATATCTTTTAAGTAAGGGATTCTGCAATTGTTCGTTTAGGCTGGCTTAAATTGGCCAAATTCTTTCATCAGCCAAGTCTTGCCGACCTGCCGCGCGCCTTCGGTGATATGTATATGGATATGGGAATTCCACAACCGCAAAGATGCCGCTCAGCGCTACGGCAGCTGAATGTCCAGCACTTTCATGCGATAGCTCAGCTTCTGCGGCGACATCTGCAGCTTTTTCGCTGTGGCGGAGAGAGTCTTCTCCCTGGCAAGGACCGCGCTGATGATGGCCGACTCGTATTCCTTCAGGGTCTTGTCCAGATTGATGGAATCCGCCTCAAGGATATGGGACAGATCAAAGGCGGTTCCGTCCGGCGACTGCTCCGATGCCGATGGATCGGACGGCGCGGCAGGGTTGGCGGCCCGTTCCAGAGCTTCACTTTCCGCCAGATACTTCTGGATGATGTCGCCGCTGATGTATTCCGAAGTTTCCAGGTTAAAGGCGCTTTCCAGCACGTTTTCCAGCTGGCGGACGTTGCCCGGCCAGTCGCAGGACATCAGATGCTGCTTTGCTTCCTGCTGAAGCCCCTTGATCCGCTTCTGCATTTTCTCATTGAGTTTGCCGATAAAGTGGCTGGACAGCAGCGGAATGTCGTCCTTGCGGCTGCGAAGAGGCGGAATGGAGATCCGCGCGATGTTCAGCCGGTAATACAGGTCGCGGCGCAGCCGGTCGTCTATGACCAGCTTTTCCGGCACTTCGTTGGTCGCCACGATCAGGCGCACGTCAAAATAGTGGTCCCGCTCACCGCCGATGCGGCGGGACTTTCCCTCCTCGATGATCTTCAGCAGCTTGGCCTGCAGTCCGATGTCCATGGAATTGAGCTCATCTAGAAACAAAGTGCCTCCGTCCGCCTGCTCGAAGAGACCGGCCTTCGTCTCCGCCCCGGTGAAGCTTCCCTTTTCTACGCCGAAGAGAAGGCTTTCCATCAGGTTTTCCGGTATGGCGGCGCAGTTCTGAGCGATAAAAGGATAGCCCCGGCGCTTGCCCTCGGAGTGGATGGCCTCTGCTACCAGCTCTTTGCCGGTGCCCGTTTCGCCGTAGATCAGCGTGTTGGAGTCGGAATTGCTGAGAAGGCGGATTTCCTCTTTTAACTGCAGCATCTGCGGATTTGCCGTGATAATGTCGTCGAGGCCGTAGAGCTTTTCTACGATATATTCATTCGCTGAGAGATTCTTTAAAGAGATCAGCCGGATGAGATGTACGGCCGCGGTGCTTTGACCGCCGCCGGATACGGGACAGACCGCGGCGGAAAAGACGAACTCATGCTGCCGCCAGATCAGCCGCTGCGGCGGGATTTGGGTGGGCTCTCCGTTTTGGAGCGCGGAAAAAACCGGGCCGCCTTCAGCAGAAAGCTCCCTGTATACAGCGGTGACCGACTTGCCAATCATGGATCTGCAGAATTCCGGCAGAATCTGATTTGAGATCCGGTCAAACCACTCCATATGCTCTATGATGCCGTCTCTGTCGGTGGTCAGAAATCCATCGCAGACAGGGCGGTTCGTTTCAACGATACTTTTAACCTTGTTATTCTTCAGCTTGTCCATAACCTGATTCAGTAGTAATTGTCCTCATAACGGCGGTAATTTTTTCTTCTTATTTTATATAATAGCGGGGCCGTTTTGTCAACTCCCTTTCAAAAAATTTTGATAGGCCTTCAAAATCTTTTGAAAAGTCTATAAAAAAATTTTGTGACGGCAGGGGAGCGGCAGGGAGCCGGATTGAGAGAACACCCCGATAATTGTTGAAATTTCAGTATTTTTAAATTACTTTAGCAGAGAAAAGAACTTTGGCACGGCCGTTGCATATATAATTGGCAGTGAAGACAAGAAACGGGAGACGAATTTTGGAGGTGACAACGTGAAACGATATGTTCTAAGACGAATTATCACAGGCATTTTAACAGTATTGATTGTATTTATTTTAAACTTCTTCCTCATCCAGGCGGCGCCGGGAGACCCGGTGACGACACTGATGGGCAAGGACAACCACGATCCCGAGGTCAGACAGGCTTTGATCGAAAAGTACGGCTATGACCAGCCGGTCATCGTACAGCTGGGAAAACAGCTCCAGACCCTGATGCACGGTGATCTGGGAGACTCCGTCATCCAGAACAGGCCGGTGGGAGAGATGGTCAGTGAGAAACTGGGTCCCACCATTTTGCTGGGGCTGACCGGAGCGGTGCTGGCCGCCGTCATCGGTACGCTGCTGGGTATTCTGGCGGCCCGAAAGGAGGGCAAGCCTCTGGACGTGGTCGCGTCGGGCACATCTTATGTGTTCAGCGCCATGCCTCAGTTCTGGCTCGGGCTGATGCTGATCATCGTGTTCTCCTCTGAGCTGGGGTGGTTCCCGTCCTACGGCATGACGGACACCAGAGCCAATTACACAGGGCTGGCCTATGTGGCCGACGTGCTGAAGCACATGTTCCTGCCTCTGGTGACCCTGACCCTGGCGCTGCTCCCGCAGTACTTCCGTATCGCAAAGTCCTCCGTCCTGCAGGTGGCCAACGAGGAATTCATACAGACCTTCCGGGCTGCGGGCATGGACGAAAAGAAGATCTTCCGCAAGTACGTGTTCCGCAACGCGATCTTGCCGACGGTAACCATCTTCGGCATCTCCATGGCCTACCTGCTGACCGGCGTCATGCTCATCGAAATCGTATTCGCGTGGCCGGGCATGGGACGCCTGATGACTACGGCGATTTCTCAGCGTGATTATCCGACCCTGATCGGCATCAATCTGATCATGGCCGTATCGGTAGCGGTGGTCATGCTGGTAGTGGATATTGTTTACGCGAAGCTGGATCCGCGGATCCGATATGAATAGAGGTGAGTTGGTTGGAAAAGAACAGACTATCTTCATTGGGAAAAACCATCGCCAGCGACAAACAAATGCTGGCAGGCTGCATCGGGATTCTGATCCTGCTGCTCATCATGATAGCCGCGCCGCTGCTGGCCACAGAGGATCCGTCCGTCTATGGGGCTGACCGCCTCAACGGGCTGGGCGAAAACGGCCACCTGCTGGGCACTAACCACATGGGCCAGGACGTCTACAGCATGATCATCTACGGCGTGCGGACCTCCATCAAAGTCGCCGTGATCTCGGCGCTGATCTCCGGCATCCTGGGCGTGCTGATCGGCGGAGTGGCAGGCTTCTTCGGAGGCAAGGCGGATACGGTCATCTCGGAGATCATCAATATCTTCATGATGCTGCCGTCCTTCTTCCTGATCCTGCTCATCGTAGCCCTCTTCGGCAACAGCCTGACCAACGTCATGATCGTCATCGGCATCACCACGTGGCCCGGCAACGCCAAGCTGATGCGGGCGCAGGCCCTGTCGCTGAGGGAGCGGGTCTTTGTCAAGAGCGCGGAGGCCATGGGAGAGACACGGCTGCAGATCCTGTTTAAGTACATCATTCCCAACGGCATCTTTCCGGTCATAGCCAATACGACCATGGGCATGGCAAGCGCCATTTTGACTGAGGCAGGACTTTCCTTCCTGGGCCTGGGAGATCCGTCCATCATCAGCTGGGGACAGATGATCTACGCAGGCAAGCAGTACATCACCTCTGCATGGTGGATCTCCACCTTCGCCGGAGTGGCCATCGTCATCGCCGTCCTCATCTTCTATCTGCTGGGAGACGGGCTGAACCACGTGCTCGACCCGAGACACAATAAAAGGAGGGCTTAGGCCATGGGAGAAGTTTTAAGACTGGAAGACGTCAACGTAACATATAAGACGAAATCAAAAGAAGTGTACGCGGTGAAGGGCGCCAGCTTTACCATCGACCAGGGTGATTCTCTGGGGGTGGTCGGCGAGTCAGGTTCAGGAAAATCCACCCTGGCCATGGCCCTGCTGCGGCTCCACGATGAAAAATACACAGAAGTGACCGGCAGGGTGATCTTTCAGGGACAGCAGGACCTTCTGCAGATGACACAGCAGGAGATGAACGCCATTCGCTGGACAGGGATATCCGTCGTGTTCCAGAGAGCCATGAACGCCCTGAGCCCGGTCCACCGGATCAAAGACCAGATCGAGGATATCTACCGGGTCCACGAACCGAAGGCCACATCAAAGGAGATCGAAGAGAGGATGATCTACCTGCTGAAGCTGGTAAACCTGCCGGAGCGTGTCTATCGCCTCTATCCCCACGAAATGTCAGGCGGCATGCTGCAGCGCACGGCCATCGCCATGAGCCTGCTCCACGATCCGAAGCTGATCATCTTTGACGAGGCCACCACCGCGTTGGACGTGGTGACCCAGGGACAGATCCTGGAAGAGATCGTCCAGATGGAAAAGACCCTCAACATGACCAGGATCATGATTACCCACGACATGTCCGTGGTAGCGGCCTCCTGCAACAAGGTGGCGGTCATGTACGCCGGAGAGTTTCTGGAGATCGGCATGGTCAGAGATATTTTCAAACGGCCGATGCATCCGTATACGAAGGGCCTGATGAGCTCCTTCCCGTCCCTGAAAAATGAAAGCCACGGCAAGCTGACGGCCATCCCCGGATCGCTGCCGGACCTGTCAAAGAAGCCGCGGGGCTGTATCTTTGCTCCACGCTGCGGCATGGCGACGGAAAAGTGTTTCCAGGAAAAGCCGCTGCTTCTGGCCAGGGAAGACGGCAGGCGCGCGGCATGTCATTACTGTGAAGGCGGTGAGATCCATGAGTGAGAGAGCATATATATCCGTAGAGGGTATCAGCAAATGGTATCCGTATAAGGACGCGGACAAGATCATAGAACGAGACAAGCGGTTTATCAAAGCCAACGACGATATCAACCTTTCCATCCAGAAGGGGGAGATCCTGGGCGTGATCGGCGAGTCCGGCTGCGGCAAGTCCACATTGGGAAAGCTGCTGACCAGGCTGGAAACCCCGTCGGCGGGAGACTGCTATATCGACGGCATATCTACCGGAGAACTGATCAAAAAAGACCGCAAGGCCTTCCGCCGCACGGTTCAGATCGTCTTCCAGAACCCTTTTGATACCTTTACGCCGCGGGATACCATAGAACAGATTCTGCTGCGGCCTTTGAAAAACCACAGGATTGGAAAAGACAACGAAGAACGGCGGAAGCTGTGCATAGAGCGGCTGGAAGCCGGCGGCCTGGTGCCGGGTGAGGAGATCATGAAGAGGTATCCACACGAACTGTCCGGCGGACAGCTGCAGCGCATTTCCATCATCCGGGCCATGCTCTTAGAACCGGACTTCATCGTGGCCGATGAGCCGGTGTCCATGCTGGACGTTTCTGTCAGAGCGGAGATCATCAACATGCTTATCGATCTGGCGAAGAACCGTGATACGGCGGTCATGTTCATCAGCCATGACATCGCCCTGACCAGATATATTTCCGACAATATCGCGGTCATGTATCTGGGAAAGGTCGTAGAATATGGAAAAGCTGACGAGGTCGTCAACAACCCGCAGCACCCCTACACCAGGGCGCTGATATCCAACTGCGCGTCCATCGATCCCGATGAGAAGACAGAGTCCATTTCCATCGAAGGCGAGCCGCCGACGCCGCTGGACCCGGGCCCGGGCTGCTACTTCGCGCCCCGCTGTTACATGGCTACAGAGGCGTGCTGGGAGGCGTACCCGGAAAAACGCTTTGTAAAAGACGATCATTGGATCACGTGTTTCAACTGCAGAGAAGACAAGGAGGTTTAAAAAACATGAAGAAGAAGTTATTCACAGCGGTACTGGCCGTCATGGTCGTACTGGCGTTTACAGCATGTGGAGGAAGCGGCAGCGGTTCCGGCGGAAGCGGAGGCTCCGGTGAAAACGTAGATACTTTCATCGTCAGAAATATCGGCGACCCAGCGTCCCTCAACCCTGACGGCTCCGCGGACGACAACCTGTACCTGATGGCGCAGAACATGTTCCGCAGATTGGTGGCATTGGACGTTACCAAGGGCAATCTGGTGCCTGAGGCTGCCACAGAGTGGAGCTATAACGATGACGCTACAGAATTGACGTTCAAATTGAGAGAAGATCTCAAATGGTCCGACGGTGAAGCGCTGACCGCTGAGGACGTCAAGTACACCTTTGACGCCATCAAAGAGAATAAGACAGCTACCTTCAATCCTTACATGGACAACGTAGAGGAAATAGAAGCGCCGGACGACGCCACTGTAATCTTCAAACTGAAGAAGGCCGACGTCAGCTTTGTTTCCAAGCTGGGCTGGTACGGCTGCTTCATCCTGCCGGAGCACGTGTGGAACAACGGACAGTCCTGGGACGACAACGAGGCTGCCAAGACGCCGGTTACCTGCGGGCCTTTCAAATTCGACTCCCGCAAATCAGGAGAAAGCGTAACCCTGGTGGCTGACGAGAATTATCCTGACGGTTCTACTGTGTCCAAACTGGTCTTCTCCATCATTCCGGACGAGGCTACGGCAGTACAGGCTCTGCAGAACGGAGAGATCGACTACATGGAAATGGTTCCGTCTTCCTACTATGATGAGCTGAACGGCAACGACGCGACTACCGTGTTCCTCAATGAGTACCCATCTCCGGTCAGAATGGTATTTAACTTTGCCAACAAAGATCTGGCGAAGCAGGAGGTCAGAACGGCCATCGCCATGGCTGTCGACCGGGACTCCATCTCTCAGAAAGTCTTCAACAGCATCATGCCGGCGGAGTACAGCATCTACCCATCCTCCATCGAGTGGGCAAGCAACTCCGAGGACGTCGCGCCGAGCCTGGATATTGAGGGCGCTAAGGCCCTGCTTGAGAAAGCGGGCTACAAGGCCGACGGCGACGGCATGTACATCAAGGGACTGGAAATCTCCGTATTTGAAGGCAACGGCTATCCTGACACCGCCAAGCTGATCAAAGCGTCTCTGGCCGAGATCGGTATCGAGGCCGACGTGCTGGTATCAGAATACAGCGCGTGGGAAAACAAGGTTACCCTGAACCAGAACTTCGATATCTGCCTGCTGGGCGGCTTCATGGGACCGGATCCATCCGGCATGGCTTCCAGAGTCGTTACCGGCGGAGAATCCAACGTGGGCAGCTACAGCAACAAGACTGTCGACGAACTGATGTCAGAGGGCAATAAGGAGCCGGATCAGGACAAGCGCGCTGAGATCTATAAGGAAGCGCAGTCGATTCTGGCGGAAGAGCTTCCGTATGTGCCTATCGTAAGCTACGTGGAGGTAAACGCGTATGGCTCCCAGTTCGCCAACCTGCCGGGTGACGGCGAAGGAAAATGGGGCTGGGGCGACTTCTCTCACGTAACCAGATAAATCCCCTTATAGCGGCAGCGCGCCGGAGATGCCTTCGGTGCGCCGCCAATATATGAAAGACCTTAGATAAACGGAGGAGACTTGGAATGAAGGACGTTTACAGACGGATACTGGAATCCATTCCAGACTATAAAACTTTTCTGACCATTGACGAGATGAACGCTTCATCAAAGGCTCTTGCGGACCGGTATCCGGACGTGGTGGAGCTGACGGAGCTGGGCAGGAGCCGGGAGGGTGAGCCTCTCCTTTGCCTGAAGATCGGAAACGGGTCCCATCCGGCGCTCATGTTTGGATGCCCTCATCCCAATGAGCCCATCGGAACCATGATGCTGGAATACTTTACAGAGCAGCTGGCGGCGGATCAGGAGCTGCGGGAGAGTCTGGACTACACCTGGTACATCGTAAAGGTCTGGGACATCGACGGCTTCCGTATGAACGAGCCATGGCTGAAGGGTCCATATACCCTTTACAACTACTCCCGCAATTTTTTCCGGCCGGCGGGCCACAAGCAGGTGGACTGGACCTTCCCCGTGGATTACAAGAAGCTGCATTTCCACGAGCCGCTGCCGGAGACCCAGGCGATGATGAAGCTGATCGACGATGTGAAGCCTGAGTTTATTTACGCCCTTCATAATGCCGGATTCGGCGGCGTTTACTGGTATCTGACGGAGCCGGCGCCGGAGACCTATGAAGCTATGTATAAGGCGGCGGAAACCCAGAAGATCCCGGTGAACCTGGGCGAGCCGGAAGCGCCGTATCTGGCCGCCTTCGCTCCTGCCATCTATGCCAGCATGGGCATTGAGCAGGACTACGATTACCTGGAGCAGTATACCGACGCGGATATGAGCCAGGCCATCAGGGCAGGCACCTGTGGAGCTGATTACGCGCGAAAGAAGTGGAATTCCTTCACCCTGCTGACGGAGCTTCCCTATTTCTACGACAGGAGGATCGACGACGGAACAGCGTCCGACGTACTGCGCCGCGACGCTGTCGTAGAGAAATGCGATTGGAGCGTAAAGACGAATCAGGTCATCAGGGATATTCTGGCGTTGTCCAGAGACTATCTGGACCCGGAAAATCCGTTTCTGCTGGCTCTGGACGCCTTCGGCGACGATGAAATTATCCTGGCGGAAAAGAAGATGGCGGAGACCGATCCCGCCTATGATAAGGCCGCTACAGTTGCTGAAGAGTTTGACAACCGGCTGATCTCAAAGTTCTACAAGCTGCTCAGCTACGGTATGTTGGTGAGGGCCAACGAATACGAGCTGAAGAGGCTCGGTCCGGAACAGGCTGAAACAGAAGGCGCGAAGGCTCTGCGCAGAGCCTTCACGGAAGCGGAAAAGGTTCACCGGCAACTGGCTGAACAGCTGGAAGAAGACATCGATTATGAGGTTATTCCCATCCGCAAGCTGATCTCCATACAGCTGGAGTGCGGGCTGATCATAGCGGAATACCTGAAAGAACAACACCGACAGGAGGAACCCCTTTCATGAAGAATGCTTGGAACAAGTACGACGTAAACATGGAAAACGACTGCGAGTACTTTTGCAGAGAATATATGGATTTTTTAAGCGACTGCAAGTCCGAACGAGAGTGCGTCAGCTGGATCGCGCAGGATGCCCGGCGTCATGGATACCGTGACCTGGACGAGCTGATCCGCAGCGGGGAGCCCCTTCGCGCGGGAGACAAGGTGTACCGGCAGAACATGGGAAAATCCATGGTGCTGTACCATATAGGGAAGGACCCGCTGGAGGCCGGCATGAACATCCTTGGAGCCCACATCGACTCTCCGAGAATCGACATCAAGCCTAACCCCCTCTATGAAAACAGCGGCTTCGCGTATTTTGACACCCATTACTACGGCGGCATCAAAAAATACCAGTGGGTCACCATCCCCCTGGCGATTCACGGCGTGGCAGTCAAAAAGGACGGGATGCGGGTTTTGATCAGCATCGGCGAGCGAGATGGAGATCCGGTATTCTTCATCTCCGACCTGCTGGTACATCTGTCCAGCGAGCAGCTGACCAAGACCGCGGCGAAGGTCATCGAGGGAGAAGCCCTGGACATTGTCGCCGGAAGCCGCCCGCTCCAGATCCCGAAAAAAGAGGGCGAAAAAGAAAGCGAAGGCGAAGAAGCGATCAAAAAGGGGATTCTCAAAATCCTGAAAAAGAGATATGATATAGAAGAAGGAGATTTGATGTCTGCAGAGCTGGAAGCTGTTCCGGCGGGCAGAGCCAGAGAGGCAGGACTGGATCAGAGCATGATCCTGGGCTATGGTCACGACGACAGGGTCTGCGCTTATACCAGCTACCGGGCCCTGCTGGACGCGGAGGACATATCGCGAACCGCGTGTCTGATCCTGGCGGACAAAGAGGAGATCGGCAACGTAGGCGCCACGGGAATGGAATCCAGGTTCTTTGAGAACACGACGGCTGAAGTGATGGAACTGAGCTGCGGATTCCATGAGCTGAAGCTGCGGCGCTGCCTGGCCAATTCCTGTATGCTTTCCAACGACGTCAGCAGCACCTTTGACCCCCTTTACGGAGACTGCTTTGATAAGCGGAACGCGGCGTATTTCGGCGGCGGACTTGCCATAGCCAAGTACTCCGGCGCGGGCGGAAAGGGCGGAGCCAACGATGCCAACGCCGAGTATTTAGCCAAGCTTCGCGGGATTCTCGATGATGCCGGCGTCAGCTATCAGATGGCCGAATTCGGCAGGGTAGACCTGGGCGGAGGCGGAACCATATCCTATATCCTCTCTTTATACGGCATGGAGGTCGTCGACTGCGGCGTACCGGTGCTGAACATGCACGCGCCGTGGGAGGCGGTGAGCAAAGCCGACGTCTTCGAGGCGCTGCGCGGATACAGAGCTTTTTTAGAAAACTGCAGAAAAGCGGTCTGAGTATGGAAGTAACACGGAGGATTCCAGTATGCAAGGATTCAAGTATAGTGAAATTTATAAATATAATGGAAAAAACGTGCTGGAGGTCGACATACTGCCGGGAAAGTTCTGTAATTTTGACTGCGTTGTCTGCCCTTACGGCAGTCCGCTGCGAAAGCAGGATGACAAAGCGATCCTGGGCGACGTGGACAGTTCCCTGCAGGAGCTGAACTGGCGGCTGACAGAGACCCGCCCCGACGAGGTCTTTCTCAATTCCCAGGGAGAAGCCCTTCTGAGCAACTGCTTTGATCCTGTGGTGGATCTGATCAAGCGGCACGGCATAGAGATCCGCCTGATGTCCAACGGCTACCTGTTCAATCATAAGGATTACAGGGACACGGTCAACCGGATCGATGAGGTAGTGGCCGAAGTTGACATGGTTACCGAAGAGACGTTCCACGAGATCAAGCGTCCCATGGAGCATTACACCCTGGCTGATTTCATCGGGAACCTGGAGGAGTTCCAAAAACAGTATCCGGGAAAGCTGGTTCTGGATGTAGGTATTATGGGCGGCTACAATGACGACGATATTTCCGTTAAAAAGCTGGCGGGATTCATCAGAAGGATTAGGCCGGAACAGATGCACGTGTACCGGGTCGAGAATAAAAAGTTCCGCGACAGGTTTTTCATTTCACCGGAGAAGCTCAGTGAGATTGGAAAGATCCTCAATGAGGCGCTGGAAAGCGAAGAGCCTGTGGAAGACGGCAGCGGAATGATCGTCGATGGCAACCCTGTGGCAGCCGCGGCATTCCAGGCTTTCCGCGAGGGTAATGCGGACAAGGGCAGAAGCCTGCAGCAAGAGTTTCTGACCGCGTTTCACGACGCCTACGACGGGAACGAAAGTCTGGACTACTGCCCGCTGGAGGAAGACAGCGCGTACCGGGGCAGCTGCCGGGAATGTATCGCTTATCACCGGGGGCATATGGAACAGCTTCCGGCCTGTATGCAGCCTATGCTGAACCGGAAGCTGGGTTCGCTGACCTCACGGTAGAAGCGGCCCCTTTGCCAAAATACGCCGGGGAGGCCTGCCCTTGGGTTAGGAGAAGGTTTAAAGGCGCAATATGACGAAATGACGAAAAACGAGAGTGAACAAAAGCACAGGAGGTCAAGGCCATGATCATTGAAAACAATCCTATTGAATTGGAAGCCTTAGAAGCCTTTAAGAGAGGCGACACTGATGAGGCCCGCAGATTGGAGGCTGAATTTGTCCGCCAGTTTCGAGAAGCCTTTGAAAAGGGAGGCCACTGTTCCTGTCAGGAGCCATGCCGCTGGCACGGCAAGTGCAGGGAGTGCGTCGCCATTCATCGCGCCCATCAGGATCATCTGCCTAACTGCTTTGAAGACATCAAAAAGAATGCGTGGAGCAGATAGAAGGAGTGAATAACATGAACGGTGAGATTTTAGACAAGGTGGTGGCGCTGCGCCACATGCTTCACCAGCATCCGGAGCTGTCCGGCCAAGAGCGGGAAACCAAGCGGATGCTGATGGCTTTTTTACGGGAAAACAGTACATTACAATTAAACGATATGGGGAAGTGGTTCTACGCGGAGTATCATCCGGCGAATGGAAAGAGCCGGGGATCCATCGCCTTCCGGGCTGATTTTGACGCCATCAAAGTCCTGGAGGAGACGCCCCTTCCGTACTGCTCTGTCAACAAAGGCGTCGCCCACAAGTGCGGCCATGACGGCCATTCCGCGGCCCTTGCCGGCTTTGCCATGGAGGTGGAGCAGAAAGGCTGCGACAAGGACGTCTACTTCATCTTTCAGCATGGAGAGGAGACGGGAGAGGGCGGCGAGCCGTGCGCGGAGCTGATCCCTGAGAAACATATCGACGAAGTCTTCGCCGTCCACAACTTCCCAGGTGGGCCTTTCGGCTCTCTGGGTATCCGCCAGGGGACCATCAACTGCGCGTCAAAGGGCATGGAGCTGGTCTTTACCGGCGCGTCGGCCCATGCCAGCCAGCCGGAGATGGGCAGGAATCCATCAAAGGCTGTCAGCCGGACCGTTCTGGAACTGGACCGCATCGCCGATCAAAGCCGCTACGAGGGCCTGATCCTGGCAACCGTGGTTCAGGTGGATATCGGAGAGCGGGCCTTTGGCGTGGCCGCCCATAAGGGCCGGCTGCTGCTGACCATCCGCGGGCAGATCGAAGCGGAAATGGACGCTATGCAGAAGGAGATCGAGGCTTTCGCCGCGGCCCAGGCGGAAGCGGAGGGGCTGGAACTGGAATTTCACTTCTATGAGGCTTTTCCGGAGACCTATAACCATCTGGAAAGCGTGGCCAAGCTGAAGGCCATCGCCGCTGAGCGGGGCTGGCCGGTCAACGAGATGGCCGATCCCATCCGCAGCTCTGAGGACTTCGGATATTATACCAAGAAAGCGCCGGGCGCTCTGGTATGGCTGGGGGCCGGCGAGGACTGGCCGCCGATCCACTCCGAGGAGTTCGACTATAACGACGCCCTGATCGAGAAGACAGCGGAGCTGTTCTGGGCACTGATTGAAAAATAAACTATTGCTTCAAGCTGGGCAAAGTGGTATACTGATTCTTGTAGATGAAAATACAGAAAAGAATCAGGTCTGTTAGCTCAGCTGGGAGAGCGTCTGGGTCACAACCAGAATGTCGGCGGTTCGAGCCCGTCACAGACCACCAAAACGTTGAAAAACAAGGCTTGCAGAGTATGCGGGTCTTGTTTTTTTGATCCTGCTTTCTGTAATGTGGGAAATGTGAGCGATAGAGCGCAAGAGCATGGGCTGATTTTTGGAAAAAAATCAAAAAATGTTGCCGGGCCGTGACCCTGTAACCGCTCTTCCGTCCTGGATGGGCTGATTTTTGATGAAAAAAATGAAAATGTTGCGGGTTTTGACCGGAATGGCGGATCGATACAGCATGCCGTATGGGCGCATATGGAAATAATCCCAATATAATACATACAAGCGGCAACAAACAGCGATTTTTTTCCAAAAATCAGCCCGTTGGACGTCGGGCCGCATGATTTAGACTCTGAGAGCGCAACATTTCGCAAAAAAATCAAAAATGGGTGCCCGCGCGTGAGGGAGCTGCTGATTCTGCCGACAGAATCCCGCGTTCTTCTCAGCAAATGATTAGCGGCAGCTAACCTTTTATATCCCTATTGCGTTTTTTTGGAAAAGATGCTATACTGAAGTAGAAAATTGCGGTTTTCAAGGCTAAAACTACATACTCTGCAGGTGTCGGTCGACCGTATGTCCGCAAGGACGCCGTTCAGGCGCGGAAGGCCGATGAAAAGGGAAACAGGTGTAAATCCTGTGCGAAACTCGTCACTGTAAACAGGGAAGGAGGAACCAGAAACGCCACTGAGCAATTGGGAAGGCGGTTCCGAATATGGATCTGTAAGTCAGGAGACCTGCCTGCAGCAACACAGCGGAAATACTGCTGGGCCACGAGTAATTGGTCGCACTGATGTATTATGATTGATTGCATCAATACGTCCTCTTACCAAAATGCCCTTGAAAAAGCGCATTTTTATTATTTTACTCGAATCAATTATAGAGGAGGATTGATGAACATGAAAAAGAAATTAGCACTGTTACTGGTTCTGGCCATGGTATTCGCCTTCGGCCTGACTTCCTGCGGCAGCGACGATGAGCCGGCAGAGGATCAGACTCAGACAGAAGTATCCGAAGATACTGCTATCCTGGTAGTTTCCTTTGGTACAAGCTTCGATGACAGCAGAGACATTACCATTGGCGCTGTTGAAGACGCGATCCAGGAGGCGTTCCCTCAGTACGAGGTGAGAAGAGCCTTCACCGCTCAGATCATCATCGAAAAGGTGGCCAAAGAATCCGGCGAAGAGATCGACAACGTAACGGAAGCTCTGGACAGAGCTGTCGCTGACGGCATCAAGAACCTGATCGTACAGCCGACCCACCTGATGGACGGTCTGGAATACAACGATCTGATCGCGGAGCTGGAAGAGTACAAGGACAGCTTTGAGAAGATCTCCGTAGGCGATCCGCTGCTGACCAGTGACGATGACTTTGATAAAGTAATGGCAGCTATTACCGACGCAACCGCGGATATGGCTGATGACGAGACTGCCATCGTATACATGGGACACGGTACAGAAGCTGAGTCCAACAAGGTATACGCGGAAATGCAGGACAAGCTGACTGACGCGGGCTTCAGCAACTACTACATCGGAACCGTTGAAGCGACACCGTCCCTGGACGACGTAGTTGCGGCTCTGAAGGAAAACGGAAGCTACAAGAAGGTCGTTCTGTCACCGCTGATGGTTGTCTGCGGCGACCACGCTAACAACGACATGGCCGGAGACGAGGAAGATTCCTGGAAGAGCGTACTGACTGGCGAAGGCTATGAAGTCGAAACTCTGATGCAGGGTCTTGGACAGATCGAAGCGATCCGCGACATCTATGTTGCGCACACACAGGCAGCTGTAGACGCTCTGAATAACTAATCAAAAAAAGAACATGCCTCCGTCCGGCCTAAGATCCAGGGCGGAGGCATTTTCACTTTAAGGGCAGGGAAGTTAAATGAAAAAGTTTTTAACCAGTATGCTGGCCGCGGCGCTGATTCTGAGCGTGGTCATGGCCGGCAGCGTCACCGGCTTTGCCGATGACGACAAGGAAATATCCTATGACCAGGTGGCCGGCAGCGGCGAAATGACCACCGTACAGGAGGTGGGCGTAGAGGGCATGGAGCCCATCTACGGAAAGGACGTCAAGGACGGCGTATACGACGTGACCGTGGAGGCCAGCTCCTCCATGTTCCCCGTGGAAAAGGCGCAGCTGACGGTTAAGGACGGAAAGATGGAGGCCGTCATGACCATGGGCGGCAAGGGCTATCTGAAGATCTTTCTGGGAACAGCCAAAGAAGCGGCCGCCAGCGACCTTTCCGACTATATCGATTTTCAGGTGGATCAGGACGGCAAGCACACCTTTACCATTCCTGTAGAGGCGCTGGACGCGCCGATTTCCTGCGCCGCTTTCAGCAAGAACAAGGAAAAATGGTATGACCGTTCTATTCTCTTTGAGGCCGCCAGCCTGCCGGAGGGAGCCGTTCTGGTGGAACTGCCGGACTACGAGGCTCTGAAAAAAGCGGCCAGGGATAAGAGGATCGAAGAAATGAAAAAAGAGAAGGAAGCCTCTCAGGAGCCGGAGGCCGCGGCTGTGGACCTGAAGGACGGTGAGTACACCGTAGAGGTGGAGCTTTCCGGCGGCACCGGCAGGGCAGACATCACGTCTCCTGCCAAGCTGATCGTGAAGGACGGCAGGGCCTATGCTCAGATCCAGTGGAGCAGCAGCAACTACGACTACATGAAGATCGGCAGCCAGCAGTATCTTCCGATACAGACCGAAGGCAATTCTACCTTTGAGATACCGATCACAGCCTTTGACGAGGCCATCACGGTCATAGCCGACACTACGGCCATGAGCATGCCTCACGAGATCGAATATACTCTGACCTTCCGCTCTGACTCTCTGCCGGGTTCCGGCGCGGGACCGGCGGTCATCGCGGCAGGCGCAGTTATCATAGTAATAGCAGCGGCAGCCTTTGTCCTGCTGCGGAAAAGGAAAGCAAAGTCATGAAGATGAAGAAGAAAACCCTCTGGGGGCTGCTTCTGCTGGCAGCCCTGGCCATGGCGGTTTCCCTGGCGGGCTGCGGAAGCGGCGATGAACCCTCAAACGCCGAAGACCCGGCATCTGAGAAAGCCACCGGCGGAAACTCCTTTGTTGCGGCAGAGGACGTCAGCGAACAGCTCACCTATGACGAGAGCCTGAAGCTGGACTACGCGCAGGAATTTTCGGTGGATTACTACCGGGAGGGCTACGCGCTGGTGTCCATCTCTGACGGCACTCAGTATCTGCTGGTGCCGGAGGGAGAGGAAGCGCCTTCGGACGTGCCGGAGCAGATCACGGTGCTGCAGCGGCCGGTTTCTCAGGTGTATATGGTGGCCTCGGCGGTCATGGACATGTACGCGTCCATCGACGCGGTGGATCAGATACGGTTTTCCGCGCTGAAGCAGAACGCGTGGTATGTAGATGAGGCCAAGGAGGCCATGGCGGACGGAGACATTCTGTATGCCGGAAAGTATTCCGCGCCGGACTACGAGCTGATCCTGGCGGAGGGCTGTGATCTCGCCATTGAGAACACGATGATCCTCCACTCGCCAGAGGTAAAGGAACAGCTGGAGAGCTTTGATATCCCTGTGCTGGTGGACAGGTCCAGCTATGAGACGACGCCCCAGGGCAGAATGGAATGGGTCAAGCTTTACGGCGTCATCAGCGGCCGGGAAGAGGAGGCCAAAGCTGTCTTTGACGAACAGGTGCGCACCATCGAGGAGGCCAGGGACGGCGGCGACGGAACGCAGACCGTGGCGTTTTTCTACATCACGACCAGCGGCGGGGTCAACGTGCGCAAATCCTCGGATTATCTGCCGAAGATGATCCAGCTGGCCGGCGGTAAATATATCTTCGACGATCTGGGGGACGAGGACAACATGGCGTCGTCAACCATGACCATGCAGATGGAGGATTTCTACGCGGCGGCAAAGGACGCTGACTACATGATCTACAACAGCTCCATCGAAGGGGAGCTGCCGGATCTGGAGAGCCTGCTGGCAAAGAGTCCGCTGTTGGAAAAGTGCAAAGCGGTTCAGGAAGGCCACGTGTACTGTACGACGAAGAATCTGTATCAGGCTTCCATGGAGCTGGGCACCATGATCGGCGATTTCAGCAGTATGCTGACCGGCCAGGACGACGAGCTGGTCTTTATGTACCGGCTGAAGTAGTACCGTCTGAAGTAGTGCCGGCTGCGGCTGGCAGCGGCTGCGGCAGCGGGCCGGGAACCGGGCTGGAGACCGGTAAAACGCGGATCAGCATACGAATTTCTATGATGTTTTAAGATGTTTTAACATGATCGGAGTAATTGACGATGTACAACTTTGAAAAGCTTGAAAGCTCTAAACGGGACAAAAGACGCTGGTACGGCGCGGCGTTTCTGATTCTGACGGCGCTGCTGCTGGTGTTTCTGGTCCTGAATATCTGCATCGGCAGCGTCAATATCCCTCTGCGGGAGGTCGCCTCGGTGCTGGGACGGGCGCTGCGGCAGGCGCTGGGACTGGACGGCGGCGGGGGCGCAGCCGGAGGAGCAGGCGCGGCGGGAGCGACAGGGGCGACGTCGCAGGCCGCGGATATCGTGATCGACCTTCGCTTTCCGCGGACGCTGGCCGCGGCCATTCTGGGCGGGGCTCTGGCTCTGTCCGGCTATCTGCTGCAGACCTTTTTCCACAACCCTATCGCGGGTCCGTTTATTCTGGGTATCTCTTCCGGCGCCAAGCTGGTGGTAGCCCTGGTCATGGTGTTCCTTCTGGGAAGCGGCTCCTATATCAGCTCTATCGTCATGATCGGAGCGTCCTTTGTGGGAGCCATGATCTCCATGGGCTTCGTGCTGCTGATATCCAGGGTTCTCAATCAGATGTCCATGCTCATCGTAGGCGGCGTCATGATCGGCTACATCTGCTCGGCCATCACGGATTTCGTCGTGACCTTCGCGGAGGACGCGGACATCGTCAACCTGCATAACTGGTCCAGAGGAAGCTTTTCCGGCATCACCTGGGACAACGTAGTGGTCATGTCGGTGGTCATCGCTGTCACCGTTCTGGGCGTATTCTTCATGTCCAAGCCGATCAGCGCTTATCAGATGGGCGAGGCCTACGCCAGGAACATGGGGCTCAACGTGAGACTGTTCCGCGCCCTGCTGGTACTGCTGTCCAGCGTGCTTTCCGCTACTGTCACCGCCTTTGCCGGTCCCGTGTCCTTTGTGGGCATCGCGGTGCCTCATCTGGTGAAGAGCCTGTTCAAGACTTCCAAGCCGATTCTGATGATTCCGGCCTGTTTCCTGGGCGGCGCGGCCTTCTGCCTGCTGTGTGACCTGCTGGCCAGGGTGCTCTTCGCCCCGGTGGAGCTGTCCATCAGCACGGTGACGGCGGTCTTCGGCGCGCCGGTGGTCATCTACATGATGGTCCATCGGAGAAAGGAGCAGACGGAATGAGCGGGAACATGAGAAACGACGGATACTATTTTCAGACGGAAGCCCTGACCGTAGGCTACAACGGGGTCCCTCTGATTAAAAATATCGACATCTGCCTGGGCCGCGGGGAGATCCTGACCATGATCGGTCCCAACGGCGCGGGCAAGACGACCATTCTGAAGAGCATCATGGGGCAGCTCCAGTCCCTGGCTGGGACCGTGTGTCTGGACGGCAGCGATCTGGCCTCCATGAGCGGCAAAGAGCTGGCTCAGAAGATGTCCGTGGTCCTGACGGCGCGGGTCAGGCCGGAGCTGATGACCTGCGAAGATGTGGTGGCCACCGGCCGCTACCCGTACACCGGCCGCTTCGGCGTGCTGTCCGCAGAGGATCTGACCATCGTCCGCCAGTCCATGGAGATGGTTCACATCGCGGAGCTGGCGGACCGGGACTTCACCCGGATCAGCGACGGCCAGAAGCAGCGTGTCATGCTGGCCCGGGCCATCTGTCAGGAGCCGGAGATCATACTGCTGGACGAGCCGACATCCTTCCTGGACATGAAATACAAGCTGGAGTTTCTGTCGGTGCTGCAGCAGATGACCCGGGAGCGGGGGCTGTCCGTGGTCATGTCCCTCCACGAGCTGGATCTGGCCGAGCGGATCTCGGACCGTATTCTGTGCATCAAAGGGGACAAGGTCGACCGTTTCGGCACGCCGGAGGAGATCTTTGTGCCCGGCTACATCCCTTCCCTGTACAGCATGACCGCGGGGAGCTACGACGCGGTGACCGGTACCGTGGAGCTTCCTCCATCAAAGGGTGTCTGCCGGACTTTCGTCATCGCCGGAGGCGGCAGGGGGAACCCGGTGTTCCGAAGGCTTCAGCGGGCGGGAACGCCTTTCGCGGCGGGAATCCTGTGGGAAAGCGACCTGGATTACCCGGCGGCGAAGGCTTTGGCCGCCGAGACTGTAGTGGAAAAGCCGTACTGCCGGATCAGCGAGGAGACCCTGCGGCGGGCCATGGCCCTGATCGACCAGTGCGGGCAGGTGATCTGCGCGGCGGACGTGGACGCGGACGGGGAGTGGAACCAGCCCCTGCGGCAGCTGCGGGACTACGCCCGGGAGCAGGGCAAGCTGGCGGCGGGCTGCTTTTGATCGGCTTCGAGCGGCTTCGGCTGCCAAGACTGCTTCGGACGGCTGTGACTGCCGCGGGCAGCTGTGGAGTGCCGAGGACTGCCTTCGGTTGCCTTTGAATGTCTTTGATGGCGGAAGAGCGGCCATAAAGGCGTCAACAAATAGTCGAACTATTCAAAAACACGTTGTACAACGTGTTTTTTTTTGATATAATGAGAGCAGCGGTGCTGTTCAACCCCGGCGCTGCCGCGCAAAAATAATGTAGGAGGTCTTATTTAATGAAAGGCTACACAAGCGAAACTATTAGAAACGTTGCTTTACTCGGACACGGAGGATGCGGAAAGACCACATTCCTGGAATCTGCATTACTCGCCACAGGAGTAATTAAGAAACTGGGTAAGGTTGAAGACGGAAATACCGTTTCCGACTACGATAAAATGGAAATTGAAAAAGGATATTCGATCAATACATCTGTCGTTCCTATCGAATGGAAGGGCAGCAAGATCAATTTCATAGATACACCGGGTTACTTTGACTTTGTCGGCGAAGTAAACGCCGCGCTGAGAGCCGCTGAGGCTGCTGTGATCCTGGTGGACGCGGGCGCCGGCATCCAGGTAGGTACGGAAGCCGCGTGGAACACCTGCGAGAGATACAAGACGCCGAGATTCATCGTTATCAACAAGAGAGATAAGGACGAGTTCGACTTCTACAAGACCTTTGACGAGCTGAAAGCCAAGTTCGGCGATACTCTGATCCCGTTCAGCTGGCCGCTGTCCGCGGAGATCGACGAGGAACTGAAGGAAGCCATCGCCATGGCTGACGACGAGCTGATGGAAAAATACTTCAACGGCGACGATTTCTCCGATGAAGAGATCAAGAACGGCCTGGTCAAAGGTATTTCCGAGGGCGTGATCGTTCCTGTATGCTCCTCCGCGTTCCAGCTGGGACAGGGCATCGAAGGTCTGCTGGACCTGCTGCTGACCTACGTTCCGACGCCGCTGCAGCACGGCCCATACGCCGGCTTCAACGACAACAACGAGCCGGTGGAGAGAATCTCCGTAACCGACGCGCCAATGTCCGCCTTCGTATTCAAGACCATCGTCGACCCGTTTGTCGGAAAGATTTCCGTCATGAAGGTCGTTACAGGAAAGATCAATTCCGGTACAGAAGTTTACAATGAAAGGGCTGGAAAGAGTGAAAAGCTGGGCAAGCTGTTCTTCCTGAGAGGTAAGGAACAGTTAGAGCTGAACTATGCGGAAGCAGGCGATATCGTAGCGGTTGCCAAGCTGCAGTACACCGTTTCCGGCGATACCCTCTGCGATAAGAGCGATATCATCAGATATCTGCCGCTGGATTATCCATCTCCGACCTATTTCATCGCTATCGAAGCTGTGGACAAGGGCGACGAAGAGAAGATGGGAACCGGCCTGGCAAGACTGAGAGAGGAAGACCCTTCCTTCGTAGTAGAGAGAAATGCTGAGACGCATCAGACCCTCCTCGGCGGACAGGGCGACATCCAGCTGGGCATTATCCTGGCCAAGCTGAAGGACAGATTTGGCGTCAGCGTCAAAGTTGTGCCGCAGAAGATCGCTTACAGAGAGACCATCAAAGGCAATTCCGACGTACAGGGCAAGCACAAGAAGCAGTCCGGCGGCGCTGGACAGTACGGCGACGTACATATCAGATTCTCACCATCTGAGCAGGAGTTCGAGTTCTCCGAAGAGCTGTTCGGCGGTTCCATTCCGAAGAACTACGTGCCTGCAGTTGAAAAGGGCCTGCTGGAAAGCATGCAGAAGGGCCCTCTGGCTGGATGCAAGGTAGTAAACGTCAAAGCCGTCCTCTACGATGGTTCCTACCACGATGTAGATTCCAACGAAGTATCCTTCAAGATCGCCGCTTCCCTGGCGTTCAAGAAAGGTATCGTAGAAGCGAAGCCTTGCCTGCTGGAGCCGATCATGCGTCTGGAAATCCACGTGCCTGATGATTACATGGGCGACGTCATGGGCGACATGAACAAGAGAAGAGGCAAGATCCTGGGTATGGAACCGATGGCAAACGGCGGACAGAAGCTGATCGCGGTAGCGCCGCAGGCAGAGCTGTTCGACTACGCGCTGGGACTGCGCTCCATGACACAGGGCAGAGGCTCTTTTGAACTGAAATTCGAGAGATACGAAGAAGTTCCAAAACAGCTGGCTGACAAGATCATCGCGGAGCATCAGGCTGAACAAGAAAAATAATTTAAATCTCTTTTTTATATCAAACTCGGCAAAAGCGCGGCGAAAGCTGCGCTTTTGCCTTTGTCTTACGAGAAAACCAGGCCGCGCCGGGCGCACACGGATTCAAACTCAGCCCATGGGGAAGATTCGGCCACGATCCATGGGGAGGATTCAGCCTCAATCCCTCGCGAAGATCCTGAGCAGGTGCGGTTATTTCATTGACAGGCCGCCGGGAATGTGATAATATAATTACAGACCGACGGTCGGTATGAAAGTGAGAGGGAGAGATATGGCGAGAAATAAGCATCCGGAAGAGACGGTGAAGAAAATATTAGATGTTTCCATGAAACTGTTTCTGGAAAAGGGCTATGACCATACGACGCTTTCTGATATCATTCAGGTGAGCGGACTGTCAAAGGGCGCGATCTATCATCACTTTGCGTCGAAGGCGGAGATTTTGATCAGGATCTGCGACAGGATCGGAGAGGAAAATGCCGCCCAGCTGGAAGCCGTCAAAGAGGATCGTTCGTTAAACGGCAGGCAAAAGCTGAAGGCCGCCTTCCGGGCGTCTCTGCTGGCGGACAATCAGCGGACCATGATGAACATCGTTCCGACGCTGACTGACAACCCGCAGTTTCTCGCTCTGGAGATGAGCGCCATCTACGAAGAGGCGGTGCCTGACTATATTGAGCCCATTATCCGGGAAGGCATCAGCGACGGATCTATCTGCTCAGAGCATCCGAGGGAGACCGCGGAGATTTTGGTCGTTCTGTCAGACCTGTGGCTGAATCCTGTAGCGAGAGCGGCCACGCCTGAGGAGGTCCGGGCCAGATGCCGGGTCTATAATCAGATCACCGAGGGCCTTGGCCTGGGGGACATGCTGGACGAAGATGTGATAGAGGCCCTTGCGGAATATGCACAGCAAAAGCGCGAAGGAATATGACGGGACGCACAGCGGGGGCATATGACAGACTGCTCTGAGGAGAGAGCAGTTTCTTTTTCATCAGATACAAACCGACGGTCGGTTTATAAAAGCTGGCGGCGGCGACCCGCGGAAAAGCTCGCTCACCTGAAAAGCGCATTAAGCATGAAAGAGGATTTATTTGAAAAGATCATTCACCGGAAGAGGTGATTCACTGAAAAAGGGGAGGGAAAAAATTTATGCAACGAGAAAAACTGTTTAACAGAGATTTTACCCTGGTGCTCATCGGACAGGTCATTTCGCTGTTTGGCAACGCTATCCTGCGGTTTGCCCTGCCGCTCCATCTGCTGCGGGAAACCGGATCGGCCGCTTTGTTCGGCACGGTCAGCGCGGCGGCTGTTCTGCCTATGATCCTTTGTTCACTGGGCGGCGGCGTGCTGGCGGACAGGGTGAATAAGCGGAATATCATGGTCGGCCTGGACTCCGGCACGGCGGTTTTGATCCTCGCCTTTTACCTGCTGCAGGGACAGGTGCCGCTGGTGCCTCTGATGGTCGTCTGTCTCATGCTGCTTTACGGCATTTCCGGAACCTATGAGCCGGCGGTGCAGGCCAGCATTCCGGCTCTGGTGGAGGCGGACCAGCTGACCAGCGCCAACGCGGTGATCAACGTGGTCTATACGCTGTCGGGGCTGCTGGGACCGGTTATCGGCGGCGTCCTCTTCGGCACGTGGGGCCTGGCGCCGATCCTGCTGCTCAGCATCGCCTGCTTCGCCTTCTCCGCCGCGATGGAGGTCTTCATACATATACCCTATGAAAAGCTTCCGTCGGCGGACAGCCTGGCCGCCATGGTGAAGAGCGATGTGAGGGACAGCTACCTGTACATCAAAGAGGAAAAGCCGGTCTTTCTCTCTGTAATTTTTGTTCTGGCCATGTTCGGCATGGTGCTGTCGTCGGCCATGATCGTGGGTATCCCGGTCATCGTCGTCAACATTCTGGGCATGAGCGACGCGCAGATGGGCATGACGGAGGGCGCTATGGGTTTGGGCGGCCTGGTAGGAGGCGTGCTGGCGGGCGTCCTCGGAGAGCGCTTGAAGCTGAGGCACGGCTATGTGATCCTGCTGTTGTGCTCCGGGTCGGCGGCCTGTATGGGCCTGTCCCTGCTGCCTGTATTTCCGGCCTTTATCAGCTATCTGCTGATCACCTTTCTCAGCTTCTTTACCATGGTGGTCTCGACACAGTTTTCTGTGCTGCTTCTGGCCGAGGTCCAGCGGCAGACGCCGATGCAGCTGATCGGCAAGATCACGGCATTCCTCATGGCCATGGCAAACTGCGCCCTTCCCCTGGGGCAGGCCGTGTACGGCGCTCTCTTCGGCAGCTGCGCCGAGACACCGTGGCTGATCCTCTTCGGCTCGGCGGCAGTTTCCCTGGGAGTTTCCCTTTATTCCAAAAAAGTCTTCGCGGAGCTGGAGCAGTGTATGTGATGAAAATTTCGTGGACAAAGCCTATGGGGTTTGCTATAATATGTAAAGAACAAATGTTTTTGACGGAGGAGACTTATAATGGCAAAGAAGAGCAAAACCGTGTTTGTATGTCAGGAGTGCGGCCATGAAAGCGCCAAATGGGTGGGGCAGTGCATTTGCGGCGCGTGGAATTCCATGGTGGAAGAGAAGGTGGTGGACATTCCGGCGGCGGACACCCGCAGAAGGGCCTCCGGCAGCGCCCGGCCATCAAAGCTGAAAGAGGTCGGCGCGTCAGGAGAGTATCAGAGAATCGATACGGGCATCGGTGAACTGAACCGGGTTCTGGGAGGCGGCCTGGTGGGCGGTTCCCTGACGCTGATCTCCGGTGAGCCGGGCATCGGCAAGTCCACCATGATCATGCAGGCCGCGGCCAACCTGGCTGAGACTCTGGGCACGGTCCTCTATGTCTCCGGAGAAGAATCCGAGGAACAGATCAAAATGCGGGCGGACCGGATCTGCGGCCAGCTCAGCGATAACCTGTATATCCTGGCCGAGACCAACATGGAGCAGATCACCGCGGCCTGCGAAAACCTGAAGCCTAAATTTCTGGTCATCGATTCTATCCAGACCATGTACACCCAGACGCTGGATTCCGTACCGGGAAGCGTATCCCAGGTGCGGGATATCGGCAACCAGCTGATGAAGCTGGGAAAGACGGGGAATATCCCCATCTTTATCGTGGCTCACGTGACAAAGAGCGGCGAGCTGGCCGGTCCTAAGATCGTGGAGCATCTAGTAGACTGCGTCCTCAATTTTACCGGCGAACGGGATCACGATCTTCGTATCCTCAGAGCGTACAAGAATCGGTTCGGGACCACCAGCGAAATCGGCGCGTTTCAGATGGAAGAAGGGGGACTGAAGGAGATCCGCAACCTGTCGGGGACCTTCCTGGAGAGCACGGAGACCAGCGCGGAGGGTTCGGTGATCACCGCCGTCTACGAAGGCAGCAGACCGGTGCTCTTTGAGATACAGGCCCTGACCGCGCCGGCCAACGTGGGCTTTGCGCGCCGTACCTCCGTAGGCGTGGACTATCAGCGGCTCAACATGATCCTGGCGGTGCTGGAAAAAAAGATCGGCATGACTATGATCAACCAGGACGTCTATGTCAACGTTGTAGGCGGCATGCGCCCTGACAGCACATCTATAGATCTGGCTGTGGCCCTGGCGGTATATTCCTCCATCCGCAGTGTGGTATGCCCGAAGCGGACCATCGCCATTGGCGAGGTGGGACTGACCGGAGAGCTTCGCTCCGTGCAGAACGCGGAAAAGATCGTCATGGAGGCGGCGCGTATGGGCTACGAGCAGGTGATCCTGCCGAAAAAGAACGCGGACCGGATCGACCCGAAGGCGGCAGGCGGCACCTGCCGCATCATCGGAGTGAAGAACCTTTCCGACGCCATAGAGGCGTATCGGGGAGAGTGAAGACGGTGTGTTAACAGTGCGCTAGAGGTGAATTGTCCGCCATAGGTTTTCAATTTCCTCTGCAGCATCCTTGTTGTTTGTCAGATCCGTTGCTTCATCGGCAGTATAGGTTTTGCAAAATGCCATATCCCATCCCAGATAGTCGCAGATGCAGCGAAACTGTTTTGGAATGATTTCGTACTGGGGATTATCCTGAGGAAGCTGACCGACGATGATGACACCTGCCTGCTTCTTACATGCTGCCAGCCGGTTTAGGCACGAATAGAATTTATCCAGGATCACTTTGAGCTGGGCGGTGACACCCCACCAGTATACTGGCGTGGCAAACACCAGAAGGTCCGCTTCGATGACGGCATCCATGACAGCGTTTGTGTCATCATCGTGGACGCATTCGCGGGGACCGCCGCTTCGGCAGTATCTGCATGCCGAACAAGGCGAGACATTCATATCCGCGGCGTCGATCTGGAACGTTTCAAGGCCGCTGATGTTTTCCAGGCCTCTTTTCAATGCTTCGAGAGCTGTGACGGTATTGCCCTTTCTCGGGCTGCCATTTAACAGTAATGCTTTCATTTTTTCTCCATTTTTCTATGTTTTTATTCTGAACGATGTTTCTGATAAAGCGCTCGGAGACCGCTGGCGCTGCCTCATTTGAAAAACGCCTTATACCTTTCGAGCATGTTGTAGAAGGTCTTTCGCGTTACGCCTAAAAGCTCGGCCGCCTTGGTTTTATTTCCATCGGCAATCAGGAGCGCTTCCCGCAGCAGGTCTGCCTGAGAACGGTCAACTGCGGCCCTTTTTTTGTCTAATCTGCTTTGTGGATCTTCCCCGGCCAGAAGGATATGGTCGCCAAATCTGCCTGAACGCAGAGAGGCGAGCAGAGTTTCGCCAGTGATAACGTCAGACTCGGTTAATACATAAACACGGTTGATTACGTTTCGAAGCTCTCTGACGTTTCCGGGCCAGTCATAATTCAACATCAATGCTTTTGCCTCCGTATCGAAAGTCTTTGGACCAAAATTATTGATTCGTACAGCCTGTTTGAGAAAAAAATCGCCGCAAGGAATAATGTCCTCACGCCGTTCCCGTAGCGGCGGAATCGTGATGCTCAGAACCATTAGCCTGTAATACAGGTCTTCGCGAAAAAGGCCTTCATCGATCATCTTTTCAAGAGATCGGTTGGTAGCAGCTATGACTCTGACGTTGACGGCGACATTTTTTGTGCTGCCGATTCTGGATATCTGGCCGGTTTCCAGGACACGAAGGAGCTTTGTCTGGGCGTTCAGCGGAAGCTCGGCAACCTCATCCAGGAATAAGGTGCCGCCGTTTGCCAGCTCGAATTTTCCCACATGACCTTTCTTTGAAGCGCCGGTAAAGGCTCCGCTCTCATAGCCGAATAACTCACTGTCGATGAGTTCCGGCGATATGCTGGCGCAGTTTATGGCGACAAAGGGGTCTTTCCTCCTGTCGCTGTGATTGTGAATGGACTGCGCAAACAGTTCCTTGCCGACGCCGCTTTCACCATAGATCAAAACATTATATGGACTGGCTGCAAAGGACATGGCCAGCTGCTTGGCTTCAACCATAGGCCTGCTTTCGCCAATAATATCTCCAAAAGTATAGTCTGCTGACAGGCCGAGAGTCTTTTGCATCTGTTTGATTTCCTTGGAACGGGACCTGGAAATTTCCACAACTCCACTGATTTTTCCCTCATTGTCATGCAGAGGATATATATCGTTGGAGGCGAACATGTATTCATTTGGATTCTTTGTGGATTTCACTTCTACTTCCCAGTCGACAACCGGCCGGTCGTATTTCAGAACCTCTTTTACTTTCAGATCGCTGCGGGGATTCTTTATGGAAACGAACTGAGTCCCTACCTTCTGAAGGATATCGTCGATGGGTTTTCCGTACGCGCTGTCCCGATCTTCGATATGGGCATAGGCGCAAAAATCAGAATTGGCATAGATTAATCGCAAATGGTTATCGTACATGTGAATAGAATTTGGCAGGGAATCTAAACCTTGAAAGATGAAGTCCCTGACATGGTCGTTGTGACAAAACAGTGACAAAAGCTTGGAAAAGCTTTCTGTCAGGGCTTTGATCTCTTCAAACTTGACGCTTGCTGGCGCCGCGGAGATGATAAACTCTGCCTTTTCCGAAAAGGAGCGGTGCACCTTGTTCTGAACAGGTGAAGATAGCTCATTCCCTTCCATTGAATGAGGAGACGGGAAAGAAGACAGCACTGTGCCATCCTGGGTACACAGCGCTATCTTTTCCTGCTGGAGCCCTTTTTCTTCTACTAAAAGGGCGAAAAGTTTTTTTGCGATGGTGTTTCTGTCATTAAACTGCAGATTTTTGCTGTCCTGTTCAATAGAGACGAGAAAGTGTGCAGCTGCATTGTTTTTATCTAATGGTTTCATGGCGTTAAATGTATGTTAAGCTAGCAGGAATCCCTCAGGGAAAGGATCTTTTGGATCCAGAATCCATGTGGCGAATCCAGCTATGCATGCATTTCCTGTAACTTTTGGAACAACGGCGGGGAAGCCTGCGACAGAAGTCTCTTCTACGATCTCACATCTGAAAAGGGAGCCTATGATGCTTTCATGCACGAAGCTTTCGCCTGCCTTTAATTGGCCCTTGCTGTGAAGTACGGCGGATTTCGCAGAAGTACCTGTGCCGCACGGAGAGCGGTCTACGGTTTTCGGCAACGCTACAACGCAGTTTTGGATGTCAGCGCCGGGGGTCTTTGGCTCGCCGTAGAATTCAATGTGAGTGACTTCTGTAATAAAGGGCAGATCAGGATGTCGAAAGTCCACCTGAGCGTTGATATCTCTTGCGATAGATTGAGCAGCATCGACCAGACTGCTACTGTTTTTCTGCTCGATAGGAATGTTGACTGATGCGGCTGGAATGATGGCATAAAGGTTGCCGCCCCATGCCACGTCCATGGTCAAAGGGCCGAACTCCTTTGTATCCAGGGTAAGGTCTTTGCTGAGAACAAAGGCTGGAGCATTGATAAAGGAGACTTCCTGTACGACGCCGTTTTCTACTTTGGCTTCTACGGTGATGACACCGGCGGCGGTATCCAGTTTGATAGTGGTTACCGGCTCTGCGACAGGAACCAGGCCTGTCTCGATCAGGGCGACAGAGACACCGATGGTATCGTGACCGCACATCGGAAGCCAGCCGCTGGTTTCAAAATACAGTACGCCCACGTCTGTCCCTTCCGTACAAGGCTCTGTGATAAGGGTACAGGACATGTATTCATTGCCCCTTGGTTCATAAGAGAGGAGCTTGCGGAACCAATCCTCATGTTCTTTCATATAGATAAACTTTTCTGCCATGGTGGCACCGGGAATAGCGGGAAAACCGCTGACCACGTTGCGCGTAGGCTGACCAAGAGTATGTGTCTCTACGGTTCTAAAGACTTTTTTTGCATTCATTGAAAATACCTCCTACTTATTCCATTTTGATTTTCGAGAGGTTGGATAAAAAGATCGTCCTAAAGATTAGTATACCATATTTGCATTGATTTAGGCGAGATTTTTGGGAAACGCCAGAACGTATATTGCCAGCCTCTCTCAGTATAAATATAAGCAATTATTGTGCCAAAGAGGGAATGGAAAAGCTGGCACGGATTTTGCGATACTAGGAGTAGGTATTGGGAACTAATATAAAGCAAAGGAGTGTTTACATGGCAAACAAAGGAGACTGGGTCCGCGTTCACAATGTTGTTTTAAAAGCGGAAGAGAGAACAGCGAAGATACCTGAAGATACGCAGAAATGTGATTTAGAAATGTGGGTGAAAGGCGCGCTGATGGATGAGAAGGCTGAGATTGGTGATACTGTTACTGTGGAAACGGCAACGGGAAGACTGCAGAAGGGAGTGCTTTTGGAAGAAAGCCCTTATTATACCCATAGTTACGGAACCTTCGTACCTGAAATCATTGAAATTGATAAGCAGCTGAGAAAGATCGCGTTTGGAGGTGAAAAGTAATGGCGTTGGCAAAGGATTATAATTCTGTGATGGGCAGAGCTGAAGAAATCATGAAGAAAGCCCTGGGTGTGGATTACAGCCAGTTTGAAAGCGGCTCTATTGCATTTGATTATGAGGGGCTAATGAAGGCGGCTGTATACAGCCTGGAAGAGATCATCGAGATGCAGAGAGAAGTAGGCGTGGGAAATACACCAATGCTGGAATTGAGAAACATCACTGCCCTGGCGAGAAAATACGCAAGACCCGGTTATGGCGCAAGAATATTTATCAAGGACGAAGCGGCGAATCCGTCTGGCTCTTTTAAAGACAGGCGAGCTTCGATCTCTGTGGCTCATGCGAAGAAGCTGGGCTACGAAGGAGTGATTGCAGCTACTTCAGGAAACTACGGTGCGGCGGTGGCATCCCAGGCTGCCATGAGAGGTTTGAAGACGATTATCGTGCAGGAATGTTATGACTCCAGAGGCGTGGGCCAGCCGGAAATCGTTGAAAAGGCAAGGAAATGTGAGGCTCTTGGAGCAGAAGTTATTCAGCTTACCGTCGGCCCGGAGCTGTTCTACGAACATCTGTCTATTATGGAAGATACGGGATATTTCAACGCTTCTCTTTATTCGCCTTTCGGCATGGCAGGGGTGGAAACGCTGGGATATGAGATTGGCAATGAGATCAGAGCCCTTTGCGGCAAGGAGCCTGCAATGGTGGTCTGCACCTACGCTGGCGGCGGCATGGTAACCGGCGCGGCCAGAGGGCTGGAAAAGGCCAGATGTAAAAATACACAGATCATCGGTGCGTCGATTGATTTGACTGGCCTTCATATGGCTTCTGACACGCAGTTCAACATGAAATCCTGCACAACAGGACATACTGGATTTGGTATTCCTCACGCCATGAACCCTGACAGCGGCGATATTCCGAGGAGCGCAGGAAGACCGCTGAGATATATGGATCGCTATGTGACTGCCACCCAGGGCGAAGTCATGTATATGACGGAAATGCTTGCGATACTGGAGGGTATTGAAAGAGGGCCTGCGGGCAATACCGCGTTGGCGTGCGCCTTTTCTCTGGCTCAGGAGCTGCCGGAGGACGAAGTTATCGTAGTAAGCGAGACTGAGTACACAGGCGCGGGAAAACATATTCAGCCGCAGCTTGCTTTTGCGCGGGAGAATGGAATCGAAATCAGATTCGGAGACCCTGCGGCAGAGGATATTCCGGGGAAAAACATTATTCTTCCTTTGGATCCGGGCAAATTCAAATGTAAGGATGCGGACCTGGATCATATCAGACGAGCCATGATCAAGCGGTCTGCCGCGCGGGCTAAGGGAAATCCGCCGACGGCAGAGGACATCGCATTCCTGGCGGCGGATACGAGGACCGATGAGGAGTACGTAAAGACTGTACTGGAAGAAGCAGGTTTGCTGTAAAGATTCTATGCATATGATCTAAGATGATGTATATCAGCACATGGCGGAATATTGCAGGATAGCTGAAAGACCGATGCTTAAAAAAGGATCGGTCTTTTTTGTTGATTTTTGTCTTTCTTTTGCAGTAAAAATTATGAAAGAAAGCATACCTTGTGTAAAAAAATACATATAAATGGGAAAAGACATGTATAAAAAAATATACAATATTGGCGATGCGACGGATTTTAAAGGATTACAACGCAAAAGAGCGTATAAAAAAATATACAATCTGTTTCATTTCTCTGCGCAATTGCACTTGAAACGACTGATTTACCTCGGATTGCGGGGAGAAAAAAACAGGGTTTAAGCCGATTTTTCTTGAAAATTAATTTGGCACACAAATTGCAATTTTCATATTTTGACTTTTCCTTGTCTTCAAGGACATGTGGATAAAAGTTCAATTGTAAAAAGTGATAATAGTGTGAAAGGAGGAACTTTTTATGCCGACTTGGATGATTATGATGGGTATTCAAATGATAATCTTCGTTATCTGCGCTGTATGGGTCTTTACGTGGATGAATAAGGACAGTGATGAATATGACGCGGCACTGGAGAGGATTGCAGAAAATCATTTGAAAAAGAAAGCGAATGATTGAAAGAGAATTAAGAAGGAGGTGGAGTAATGAATACCACAGTTGGAATGATATTTTTTTCTATACTCATTATATTTCTGATCATAGTATCAGTAATTTCTGCTAAGAAGAACAAGGAGGGCGACTCTGGGGCAGACAAGGAATATTTCCTTGGCGGCAATACGACGCCCCTGATCGTTTTGGCCGTATCCTATTGCGCATCTGCCGTAAGCGCGGGATCGTTCATGGGCGATCCAGGAATGATGTCTACCGTTGGATGGCCGTATTATTGGCTCGCAGTATTTGCGGTTCCCGGCCTTACCATACCGGGCATCTTCGTGATACGCAAGATGCGCTTACAGGCTGAACGCTATGGAAGCATGACTATCACAGAGTACATCGGGCACCGTTTCAATTGCCCAGGCCTCAAATTGTACCTTTCGTTTGTCATCGTGCTTTGCTACCTGTTCATGCTGGTTTCCCAGTTCAAAGCAGCGGCGATCCTGTTGGAAAAGTTTACAGGTCTGAATTTCTCTATAGGCCTTATTATCATGTGCGTTGTGTGCCTGGTCTATGTAAACATGGGCGGTCTAAGATCAGTTGCGTGGACGGACTTTGTCCAGGGCATTCTCATGTGCATCATGTGCGTGGTCCTGTTGGCAGTAGGCCTTCACGCGATCGGAGGGTTTACTGGTCTCAATGAAGCCATTGAGGCGAATTATCCAGAGATGAACAGAATGCTTCAGCCGGCAGAGGATCAGTATGACATACCTGGCATATACGGATTGATCGGCTGTTTCCTCTTCGGGTTCGCCATCTATTTCGCGCAGCCGCATATTGCGGCCCGTTTCATGGCCCTGCCTGATGTAAACAGAAAGAGCATAGGCAAGTTCCTGATTATCTCTCTGGTATGTGGATGGCTCTTCAACCTGATGTTTGTCCTGGGACCGATCGGAAGAATCCTCTATCCAGAGGCGGAAGCAGATTATATGACAGTAACTTTCGTAACCAATCAGTTCCCATCTGTCATTGCCTGCGCGCTGATGCTGGGATTCTTTGCGGCAGTCCTTTCAACAGCTACATCTATCCTGTTGGTAGTTGGACAGAGTATTGGCCGCGATGTTTACGGACAGATCTGCCAAAAGACAGCTACACCTGAGAAACAGGTCAGCGTTACGAGAATCGCGACTACCTGCTGCATGATCCTTGTAGTGATCTTTAACATGATCAACCCGCCAGCATTCCTGCAGCTGTTCATCTATCTGGGAATGTCCGGTATCGGCAGCGCGTGCGTTATGCCGCTTGTGGGCGGAACGCTTTGGAAGAAAGCTTCAAAGGAAGGCGCTATCGCCAGTGCCATCGCAGGTCCTGCAGGATACATCGTACATGCAAATCTTTTGGGACAGAGCTGGTCATGGGCCATGGGCGCATGTGTCATCTGGGCTGTCGTAGCCTTCTTCGCGGTGACATTGATCAGAAATGCAGTAAAAGGCGTAGACCCTGTACTGGAAGAGCTGTGGAACCCGCTGGGAGATAAGGTGGACTTTGATGCACTGAACAAGAAAGCAAAAATATCCTAAAACATATAACCTGACGGGGAAGAGACGGCCCATCGCCGTCTCTTCTTCTGTAGCTGACAAAAGGAGAGAATAAAATGCTGTTAGAAAAGAAAAAGGTTTTGATCACGGGCGCTGGCCGGGGTATTGGCCGACAGACCGCCATAGAGATGGCGAAGGAGGGTGCTGTCATTTTAGGAGCGGGCCGCACCAGGGAAACGTTAGATAGTATGGCAGAACTGGTGCGAAACGCGGGCGGCGAGGCATACACCGCGGTTATGGATATCGCGGATTATAAAGAATCTGAGCAAGCTATTCACTTCCTTGCTGAAAAAGCGGGAGGAATTGATATTCTGGTCAACTGCGCTGCCGTTTTTGAAGAGGCTTTTTTTCTGGATATGACACCGGAACAGTGGCAGAGGACCGTCTCCATTGATCTGACGGGGGCATACAACGTGACACACATCGCGATTCCATTCATCCTTAAGAGCAAAGGCTCTGTCATCCACATCGTCTCTCAGGACGCCTTCTATGGCTGTACTGGATACAGCCACTACAGCGCCTGCAAAGCAGGGGTGGTAGGTCTTGTCAGGACGCTTGCACGGGAACTGGGACCTGAGGGCGTGCGGGTCAACTGCGTGGCTCCGGGAATCACGGAAACCGATATGACCAGAGACAGAATTGAGACTGGATTGCAGGGATATCTTGATAAACTGCCTGTTGGGCGTATTGGGCAGCCTGAGGATATTGCAAATTCCGTAGTTTTTCTCGCCTCTGAGAAATCAGATTTTATTACAGGACAGGTGATCCACTGTAACGGCGGCATGTATTTGGGATAGTGACAGTGAAAACGTATAATCCATTACACACAAAAGAAAATCAGTGCGGAAAAAAATATACGTTTCTTCTATTTTGCTCATCGGTACTTTCGCAATTCTGTGTAAAAGATTACACGAAAAGGAGAAACCAGGTGACAGGCGTTCCTTGGAAATGCTGATCATTAAGCTTTGTGAGGCAGAATTTTAAAGGCATTTCATGACCCTTTTGACCAAAGCGCTTTGGCATGAAATTTGCTTTAAATTATGATGAAGGAAATAATGATTTAGTGGAGGCTTTGATGATATTCAATATTCAAAAATGTTCAATTCACGATGGAGAAGGCCTCCGGACGCTGGTTTTCTTTAAGGGCTGTCCTCTCAGATGCCCTTGGTGTGCCAATCCGGAGTCCCAAGCCTATGACTGTGAAATAGCGGAATATCCGTCTAAATGCATAGGCTGCGGGTTATGTATCGCCAAATGTCCGCAGCACGCCATCAGTGCAGAGGGCCGTATAGACCGGAACCTTTGCCCAAAGGACTGTACCGCTTGTACCGATATCTGCTATGCCGAAGCGAAAAAGCACATAGGCAAAGCATATTCTATAGATGAACTGTTTGAGGAAATAAAGAAAGACAAAATCTTTTATGATATGAATGGCGGCGGCGTCACGTTCTCTGGCGGAGAGCCTTTGACCCATGGCGCTTATCTGACCCAAATTGCGAGAAAGTGCAGGGAAAATAGGATCAACGTCTGCGTTGAGAGCTGTGGATACAGCAAATTTGAAACCTTTCAGGACGCTCTGGCCTATATCGACGCAATGTTCATGGATGTGAAAATTGTGAATCCCGAGAGACACAAGGCCGTTACTGGATATAGTAATGAACTGATTTTGAGCAATATCAGAAGAATCTCAGAGTATGGTATTCCCATTACGATCAGGACACCGGTGGTGCCTGGATATACCGATTCACCGGAGAATATCGCAGAGATTGCGCAGTTTGTTTCGACGCTCCCCAGCGTGAAGGAGTATGAACTGCTGGTCTATCACAATCTAGGAGAATCCAAATACGGAGCACTGGGAAAATCCTACCTGTTGAAAGGCATCAAGCCGCCGACAGATGAAGAAATGCTGACGTTAGCCCAGCTGGCAAACGGCATTTTAAATAAACATGGAAAACAGTGTTTTTACATGAAAGACAATAAAAAGGAGGGAATCACATGTTAACACCTAGAATTATGCGGCTGAATGATAAAGTTCGGAATACGGAACCGACCATCGATCTGGATCGGGCCAAGCTGATTACCGAGTTTTACAGCCAGCCGTCCATGGACAATTATGTTTTGAGAAGAGCAAAGGCATTTAAGTATTTTCTGGAAAATAAGAAAATCTTCATCGACGAGGATTCTCAAATTGCGGGTCACGCAGGAGATCGAATCCAGGCGGTTCCTCTTCATCCAGATGTGACTAAGTGGCTGTATGACGATTTTGACACACTGGATAAACGAGTCTCTGATCACATTTCCTTCAGAAGCGAAGAGGAAAGAGAAGAATTGAGAGAGCTGGTAGGAAGATGGCAAGGCAACACCTTCGGGGATTTCGCGGCAGATTTGGAAGATGACGACGTAAAAGATATGATCGATGCTCTGGTGTTCACCCACGGCGTTTCCAATCAGTCTACCATGAACCATTCGCCTGACTACGATAACCTGATTAAGCGCGGGTACCGCTACTACATCGACCAGTGCAAAGAGAAACTGGCAAACCATGTCTGCAGGGACGTCTACGACATGGAGCAGAGAATCACATGGCAGGCCATGATTATCGTCATGGAGGCTATCATCAGCTTTGCGCATCGCTATGCGGATCTGGCGGAAGCACAGGCTGCTGAATGTGCCGATGAGAAGAGGAAAGCGGAACTGCTGGCTATGGCAGAATGCTGCAGAACGGTTCCGGAGTTTGCACCAAAGACTTTCCTGCAGGGCGTCCAGTTGGTATGGTTTACTCATCTGGCCATCGTACTGGAAGCTGTGGGTGGGGACCACTGCCTGGGGCGTTTTGACCAGTACATGTATCCGTTCTTTGAGAAAGAAACCGCCGAAGGGAAAGAGGAAGTCTATTTCCAGGAACTGATTCATGAGTTCAAGCTGAAGATTGCAGAGCTTTGGAACATTCGTCAGTACAAGGAATCCATTGCCGTTCCGGGCTGCCCGCTGTGGATGCATGTGATGTTGGGCGGTGTGAAGGAAAACGGCAAGGATGCGTGTAATGAGCTGACCAATGTGTTTCTGCGCTGCCTGCTGGATCTGCAGACTGATGAGCCGTGCATTTCTTTCCGTTTCCACCCTAATGTTAATGAGGAAACCTTCCGCCTGGCGATCAAAGCGGCCAGAGACACCGGCGGCCATCCTGCATTCTATAACGATACAGCGGCTATTACTTATTTGCTCAGCCTGGGCTTCACTCTGAAGGAAGCACGGAACTGGGGTATCTGCGGCTGTATCGAACCTATCGTCTGCGGCATTACGGATTTCCAGACCAATTCGGGAAACTTCAATGTGAATAAGATCCTCGAAATTACCCTGCATAATGGATACGATCCAGTATCGAAAAAGCAGCTGGGTATCAAGACAGGAGATCCGAGAGATTTCAAGACGATTGAAGATGTCATGAGGGCTTTTGAAGCACAGCTTGATTTCTTTATGGAAAAGTTCATCAACATGGCAAACACGACCCTCGCAGGCCATGCCTTCACCCTGCCTACCATTACGGCCTCCTGTTTCTCTGTGGGCTGTATCGAGAAGGGAAAGACTCTGCAGCAGAAAGGCTCAGATCATCACTATACCACGGTTTCCATTGCCAGCATGGCCAATTTGATCGATTCCTTTGCTGCTATGGAAGAGTGTGTATATAACAAAAAATACCTCTCTATGGATGAACTGATGCATTTGCTGGATACTAACTTTGAGGGCAACGAAAACATGCGCCAGCTTTTGATCAACAAGGCGCCGAAGTTCGGTAACAATATCGAACAGGCAGACAAATACGGCGAGTGGTTCGTAGATACCATCGACCGGTCTATGAAGCGGTTCAAAGACGCTCATGGTGGGCAGTGGACCAGCCTTCATGCCACGGTGGTATACAACGTGGCCATGGGCAAGACTGTCGGAGCTATGCCTGACGGCAGACTGGCTTATTCGCCGCTGGCGGACAATGCATCTCCTATGATCGGCATGGACGTAAATGGTCCTACTGCTGTAGTCAACTCTTTGGCGGCCTGCGACGAGTGTGTTCCGCAGAGCGGCATGCTGCTGAACCAGAGATTCGATCCTACCATCGCGGCAGGGGAAAAGGGCTTGGACATCATAGAAACGGTATTCCGGGCACACTTCGCACAGGGAGGTTATCACATTCAGATCAACGTGCTGGATGACGAGACTCTTCTGGCGGCACAGAAAGAGCCGGATAAATATAAGAATATCATCGTTCGTGTAGCGGGATATTCCGCTTACTTTGTTGAACTGGGCAAAGAGATTCAGGACAACATCATTCAGCGGACGATTCAAAAAGGACTGTAAAACTGGCTGAATAAGTATACACACGCAGATAAGAGGCTGTCTCACACCGGTATTTTTTCCGATGCGGACAGCCTCTTGTCCATTTATTCAACCAGCACCAGCCCGAAATGATTTCTCTCTTCTTCTGGACATCGGAGTGTATGAATATCCAGTCCGAAGCGGCGGGCTGTGCCGAACACGTCTATGCCGCAGGCCTCCATGGACGGAATCGCTTTTGACGGAAACCGGCAGTTTTCCGGAAACGCGCAGGATGCGCATAGCTTACAGGGACCGCTGCCAAAGGCGATGGCTTTGTAATAGCCGTCCAGAAACAATTCTCTGGACAGATCGCGGGCCATCGCTGTGGCGTTCCAGTTGTGGACGCGGAACAAAATACCTCTTTCATAGCTGTCCAGAATGGCTCTGGTTTCTCTCCAGTCCGGGGTCTGAGGCGGACAGCCGTAGGTCTTGCCGTAGTTTCCGCAGCCGAATTGACATTTGAAGGTCGGCCAGGGGGCGGTGATGACCTGATGCGGGTCGATGATCATGGCGGGATCCGCGCCTAAGTCAGTAAGCGAGGTAAGATACTTTTCGAACTGTTCCATATGCACAGGCTCCTTTGCATGGTTTTCTTAACTCCATTATATTTTCTGTGCCGGAGAAAAGCAAGAACTTGTGCGCAGGAGGAGTCTTCACGCGGCTAAAAGTTTCCCGACCACATACCTTCGATAGAGGATCATAGAAGCCAGCGCGGTGACGGATTCCGCAATCCAGAAGGCGTGCCATACGCCGACAGGACCGAAGCAGCGGCTGAGAAGGTAAGCTGCGGGCAGAATGACGACGATATAGCGCATCAGGGAGATGATCATGGAATGTATGCCTTTGCCCAGACCTTCCAGGGTTCCGCTGACGATGACGGAAACCGAGGAAACGACGAACCCGAAGCTGATGACGCGCAGCGCCTTTTGTCCGGCCAGAATGGTTGCCGGCTGGTCGGTGAAGAGGCCGGTAAGAGAACCGGCGAAGCACAGGCAGATGACCATGCCCAGCCCCATGACGACGGCCGCCAGCGTCAGAGCGGTGCGGAAGACCTGGCGGATACGGGGATATTCTTTTGCGCCATAGTTGTAGCCGACGATGGGGCGGATACCCTGTACGATGCCGTTGGCCGTCAGATAGATAAAGGTCTGCAGTTTATAGTAGACGCCCAGAATGAAAACGTACATCGGCGAGAATACGGACAGTATTCCGTTGAGGCAGGTGATGAGCAGAGAAGGCAGTGCCATGTTCAGCGTCGCCGGAACACCTACCAGATAGATCCGCTTGCAGAGATCCCGATCAAAGATGTCTCTGCGGAAGCGGAGCCGCAAAGGCAGCGGCCTGATAAAGTAGACGACGAGATAGATGACCAGAGTCAGGGCTTGTCCGATGACGGTGGCCCAGGCCGCGCCGCGGATGCCCATGACCGGGAACGGATCGAGACCGAAGATCATGATCGGGTCCAGAATGATGTTGGCGATGGAACCGCAGAGCATGCTGATCATGGACACCGTCATCTTTCCCTCCGCCTGAAAGATTTTTTCAAAGGCGACCGCCGCCGTGATGACGGTGGAGAAGGAAAAGACGATATAGGAATAGTGCAGACCATATTGCAGAATGTTTTGATCCTGGGTAAAAAGACGCAGGAACACAGGCGCGCCAAGGATGCAGACCGCGGTCAGCAGGATGCCGTGAATCAGGCTGCAGACCATGCCCGCGGAAGCCGCGTCGTTGGCTTTTTCACCGTCCTGCGCGCCGAGAAAATAGGCGGCGACCGCGTTGATGCCGATGCCGAAGCCTACGCCTACAGCCGTGACCAGGAGCTGCAGGGGATAGACCAGAGAGATAGCGGTCATGGCATCTTCACTGATCCTCGCCACAAAGTAGCTGTCGATAATATTGTACAGAGAGTTGGTCAGCATGGACAGAACCATAGGCAGAGACATGGATAATACCAGCGGCAGTACCGGCTTGTCTTTCATAAACGTTTGATTCATGAATCAGTCCTCCTTTTTTAAAATGTGTCAGCGGCGGAACGGCGGGCAGATACGCGGGAAGGTATGCAAGCCGAATGGAGCAGACGCGAATGGAACGGACGCCGAATGGAACGAGCGCCGCGCCATAAAAAAAGTCACATAACCAAAGGGTTATGTGACGAAAAATAAGCTGTAACTTGCTGCACCCGCTCTGCCGTTTGTGCCGCTTAAAATAGCTCAGAAAAATTCACATGGGTTTTATGAGAACACTATACCATGAAGGGCGGGGCCGTGTCAAGGTATAAGCGAGAAGTGCGCAGGGCCTGCGCATGAAAATTAAGTCCATTTTCTCTGCTAATTCCCGCGGTTAAACAAATCCGCGGAATGCGGATTCTCACGCAATTGTGCAGATTGATTGATCCGCCTTGAGGAACACGCCGCAGGATTTTTCTGTGCAGACCCGAATAAAAAACGGAGCCTGCGGATGAAATAGCAGGAATGAGTCAGCGTTCATATCATATCATCTGAAATACCATGTTTTGCTGTGTTCTGCCGTATTCTGCCGCGCTCTGCGGCGAGATATGGAACAAAAAATTGATTAGCGACGTTTTTTACTAAATTTACCCCATCTCACGGAGAGATCGCAGTGTTTTTTCTCCGCTGCGGCGCATTTTGTCATGGGCTCAGCTCAGGTGGACATCTCAGCTGAGGTTTCAGCCTGCCAGAGCTCTGAAGCGGCAAGAACCGGTGTGATGATTTTCCTTTTACATACATTATTTCCTAATTCTGCATCGCATCTCGCAAATTCGTAAACAGATATGGAAGGCTCCCGGCGTCAGGTTCCCCCCCTCGCCACTGTAGCCGTCGCAAAAACAAATAAATGCGGTCATCTCTCCGCGCAAAGACGAAAAACAGTGATAAATCGTCGCAAAATCCATTTTTATCGTCGTTCTCTCCGCACCAGTGCATGCGCCTGTGCCTGTATTATCTCATATTCAAGAAAGTGGGGCCACATATTTCACTGGAATCTACAGATGGAAGTTTTCCTGCGGAGGCCCCGGCCCCGCAGCTGCTTATCCTGATACGGGTATGCTTTGGAACGAGGTCCTGTTGACTGCGCGGTTCATGCATCTGAGACCGTTTTAATCCCGGGAGATCAGGGTATGAAAGAGGAACAGCGCATACGCAAAGGCATAAATCGGACACGTTATGCTGGTATCGCGAAAAATTGGAGGAAGAGAACATGAAGATATTAGTTACGGGCTTTGAGCCTTTTGATGGAGAAAGCGTCAATCCGGCGCTGGAGGCGGTCAAAGGACTGTCGGAGAGAATCGGAGACGCGGAGATCGTTAAAGCGGAGATACCGGTTGTTTTCGGCCGGGCTGGGGAGAAGCTGGCAGAGGCAGTCGCCGCATGCACCCCGGATATCGTGCTGTGTATCGGACAGGCCGGCGGCGCGTCCGTCATCTCTGTGGAGCGGATCGCGGTCAATCTCATCGACGCCAGGATTGCGGACAACGATGGGAAACAGCCGGTGGACGTACCGGTCAAAGAGGACGGCGAAAACGCTTACTTCGCGTCCGTGCCTGTGAAGGCCATGGTGCGGGCCATGCAGCAGGGCGGCGTACCGGCCCAGCTGTCGTTTTCCGCAGGCAGCTTTGTCTGCAACGCGGTTATGTATGAATTGCTGTATCTCATAGACAAGAAGTATCCGCAGATGAAAGGCGGATTCATTCACGTGCCGTACACGCCGCAGCAGGCGGCGGCAAAACAGCCGAACCCCGCGTCCATGCATTTAGAGGATATGACAAAGGGGCTCCGGCTGGCCATAGAGGCGGCGGTCAAGGGTGAGGAGATTTCCGAAGCCATGGGGAATCTGCAGTAGTCCAGGGCATAACCTCTTTCAGGGGATAAGTTTCCGTGAATTTTAAAATGTGATGATTAACGAGGCCACTTTATTGATTGAGAAGATGAATTTTATCGGCGGTCTCAATGATAAGCTTCTCTGATGGATTTTTCCGGTCTATAGCGGAGACTTCTGTGATGAGACGATAGAGAGAAACCTGCTTTTCGGCGGCGATCTTCTTGAAAACTGGGAGAAAACTGGAATGGCAGCCAGTCAACCCCAGGATCAGATCGGTTGGGCAGACAGCAGGGCGATAATCATAAGCTGCCATAGCAGGAATCAGTTCACTGTCCAGATATGACAGAAGCTTATATAGATCTATATCCTGGAAACAGCCCATTCTCTGTAAAATGGCTATGGCCAGTTCAGTAGCGCAGTTGCCGGCGCTTCTGGCCATGCCTAAAAGTCCTCCGTCGATTTCATCAGCACCGGCTTTGAATGCTGCTCGCGCATTGGCTTGAGACATGCCCAAATTGCTGTGACCATGGAACCCAACAGGAATGGAAATTGCTTTTTTTAAGGCTATGATGTAGGCCGCTGCATCGTTCGGCAACATCGTACCTGCCGAATCCATGATAGTAATGCGGTCAACACCAGCTGCTTCCAGGAGTTTTGCTTCTTCTGCCAGCTCGTCTGGAGACAGAACATAGGCTTTCATCAGGGAATAGCGGCAGGTCAGGCCTGCGGCTTTTACAATCCGAACAGCATCTGCAGCTGCCATACCGTCTCCGGCATTAGCTCCAACTCTCAGAAAAGACAGACCGTTGTCTGCGGCCAGCTTTACGCGATCTTCAGTGGTAAGCTTTGCCAGAATAAACATGCCTAACCGGCCTTTTTCTGAATAGGGGCGGACTAATTCCATATATTCCTTATCGGTCAAAGGAGCCAGCGCGCCCAATTGATCATAACCACCGATCCCTTTAGCGTTGCCTAGTTCGATGTCCTTGATTCCGCATTCCAGCAGCCCTTTTACCATGCTTTCTGTCAGTTCTTTAGAAAACCCGTTTCCGACGACGTTGGCGCCGTCACGAAGAGTACAGTCAAATAATTTCATTTTAAAACCTCCCGTTCATTTGATCTGCTCTGTCTCCAGTATAAAATGGGAAAAGGGCGTTGTCAATCAAAAAATAAAGTATTTGATAAAATTTTTAAAATAAATTAAATCAAATAATTAAAAATTGGCGTGAAAAATTAAATCGAATGCTTTATCGACTGCTTTAATGATAATTCAATTTAAAGTGAACTGTCTTGAAATCGGTGAAAGAGTATGCTAAAATTTGGATATCGTAAGATGAGGAGACAACACTAGATGGAAAACATTTTTTTGGAAAAATTTCACAAAGTGGCTTTTACAAAGAGCCAGAAAAAAATTGCGCAGTATTGTATTGATCATCAGCTTCAAATCGGCCAAAAGACGCTGCGGCAGATGGCGGAAGAAGCTGATGTCAGCGAAGTATCTGTATTGAATTTTGTGCGTAAACTGGGATTTGAGGGCTTTGCGGATTTCAGAAAATGGGCTTTTGATAAGATCACGGAGCAGGCTGAATTGGAAAATACAGAGAATCAGAGAAGCCTGAGCCAGAGAATGGAATCTGGAGCGAAAACACGATATCAGGGATCTTTGATGCAGAATCATATCCGTACTATAACTCAGAATGTGGAGTTATCCCTGCTGCAGAATAAGCCGGAACTTTATAACAAAATCGCGGAGCGGCTTTTAAATTCGCATCGAACCTTCGTTATGGGAACGCGCAGTTCTGCGGGTGCAGCAGACCATTTCGCTTTGGGTCTGCAGTATTTAATGGATAATGTAAGTTATTTAGAGGGAATTCATCGTGGAATGATCCAGACTTTAAGCGGCAGCGATGAAAACGACACTTTGGTTTTGATCTGTTTATCCCGGTATTACAAGACAGATGCGGCAATCTGCAAAATGGCAAAAGAACGAGGCGTTCATTTGATCTTGCTGTCGGACAGCGCGATATCACCTATTGCGGTCTATGCAGATGAACTCTTAGTAGCCAATTTAGATAGCGGGAGCTTCTTCAATTCGGAGATGGGCCTTGTCGGAATTACTGAGTATCTGTTAGCGCTGCTGGCGGAGAGAAAGGGTTCCGTTCCAAAAGAACGATGGGAGTTTATCGACGCGCATATGGAAAAATTTAGAATATAACTCTAGCTAGAAACGCATATATGTCAAAAACATACATGTAGAAGAAATAAAAATACACTGATCCCTTGGGCAGTGTATTTTTTATTGTGAGATAATTAAAAAAATCTTGACAAGATAGGAAAGCTGCGTTAATATTTAACCATAAACTTTAGCTAAAGAAAAAAATTAAAGCAAATGGTTAAAAATGAGGTGAGGCTTATGAAAGTGTATCTGGGCAGCCAATTCCACCCAGACGCTGTGAAATGGCTGCACTCGGTGGCAACTGTGGTGGATAACTTCGATCAAATTGAGGAGCTTGACGGCATTATTATCCGGGCCGGAGGTATCACCAGGGATATGTTTGAGCGAGGAAAGAATCTGAAGGCTGTCGGGCGACACGGAGTCGGTTACGATACTATTGACTTAAAGGCTGCAAAAGAACATAATGTGAGGGTACTGAATGTTCCTTTTGGGAATTCTAATTCTGTCGCGGAAATGATTGTAGCGCGGTTCATGGAAATGAGCCGAAACTTATATAAGGCAAATCAGATGCTGCGTCATGGAGATGTGACCAGGATAGCTCCCCCTGAGCTGCAGGGCACTGAGATCTCGGGAAAGGTTCTGGGGCTTATAGGTATGGGGAACATTGCACAGCGGGCCGCAAAGATGATGAAAAAAGCGTTTTCCGTAGATGTCTGCGGCTATGATCCCTTTGTTGATGTTGCTGAAGCCAGTCGAAGAGGCATACGGAAGGTAGATACGATCGAGGAATTGCTGGAGCAGTCCGACTTGGTCAATATCAGCGTAGCGTTGACGCCAGAAACAAAGCATATGATCTCTGGGGATATATTCAATCACTTTAAACCAGATGCGATCCTTGTCAATACAGCAAGAGGCGGCATTGTAGACGAGGAGGATCTGTATCAGGCATTAGTTACTGGAAAACTGCGGGCAGCAGCTTTTGACGTCTTTGAGCATGAACCGCTGGCTGTTGACAGCAAGCTGCTGGGATTGGATAATTTCTCTGCAACACCGCATATTGGCGGTACGACGGCGGAAGCTGTCAAACGTACCAGTATGGCGATTTGCGAAAATGTGGTCAAGGTCATTAAAGGCGAGCCGGCGGAAGGAATTGTGGTATAGAGAAGATAATATGGTCGATGATTGAAAGGAGAACTTAAACAATGTTAAAGAAGTTCAAAAAGGTGATCGCACTGGGAATCTGTGTGATGATGGTATTTGCAATGGTCGCTTGTGGAAGTGACGGCGATGGAGATACCGGAAAGGCTAATGATAATCCGCCAGCAGAGGATTTAGTCATAAAGCTGGGACATACTGAAAGTGATAATGAAAACAGTATGCATAATACCGCCTGCGTGAAGTTTGCAGAACTCGTAGAAGAGTATTCGGAAGGCCGTATTACTGTTGAAGTCCATCCAAACGGAGAATTGGGCGGAGAGCGAGATATGATTGAGGGTATGCAGATTAGAACACTTGACATGGCTTCTGTGGCCAGCATGGTCGTAGGTAACTTTGATCCTAGCTTCGCTGTTTTTGATCTGCCTTATCTGTTCCCTGACTTAGAGACAACGTACAAGGTGTTAGATTCAGATTATGTCTTGAATGATATGAATGAATCTCTGGCAAGCAAGGCAAAGGTTAGAGTTTTGGGCTATGGTATCGGTGGTTTCCGTTATATTGCGTCTAATAAGAAAATCGAATCTTTGGAAGATGTAAAGGGAATGAAAATCCGTGTTCCTGAAAACTCTGTATATGTGGATTCTTATAATGCTTTAGGTGCGGTTACTACTACTATGGCTATTGGAGAGGTCATTACTGGACTGCAGCAAGGCACCGTTGATGGGTTTGAAATGTGTATGACACCGCTCTATACCAATGGATTCTATGACCTGCTGGATCACATCGCATTGACAGGCGTAAACTGTTCTGTAAATCCGCTTATTATTTCGGAAGAATTGTTCCAGTCCTTATCGACTGAAGATCAGGAGATTTTGAAAAAGGCTGCGCAAGAAGCTGCAGCTTATGAGAGAGAAATCATTGGAGCATATATTGAAGAAGTACAGCCATTATTGGAAAAAGAGGGTGTTTCTTTAGACGAAATAAAAGATATCGATGCGTTTAAAAAGGCAACAGAAGGCGTAATTGACAAGCATCGGGATGAAATCGGAAGTGAGACTATCGATGCTATTATGAATCTTATCAACGAATAAGTAATTCGTTTGTGTGAGGAGAATGGCCGTGAAAAAGTTTTTGAATATATTGAGCGACTATGTGAATAGAATTATTGTTCCTATTGCAAGCGTTATATTTATCATTCTCGTTCTAGCGACTATTACGCAGGTTGTAGGAAGGTATTTTCTGAAAGTTCCCATGCCATGGACGGAAGAATTGGCTAGATTTTCGTTTATATGGTCAGTAATGCTGGGGGCCTCGGTCTTGGTAAAATCGAAAGGACATCCGGGTGTAGATGCGCTTACGAGTAAACTGCATGGGATTCCCAAGCTAATACAGGAGGCATTACTTGCAATTATTATAATTGCTGTAGCGGCAGTGGGAATTGTTTATGGTATTCAGCTGGTACAGGTGACCATGAGCCAACCGTCGGCAGCATTGAATATTCCGTATGGCTGCATCTATTTGTCTTTTCCAGTAAGCTGCATTGCCATGATCATACATGAATTGTCGGAACTGGCTGATTTGGCGGCGTGTGGTATGGAAGCGAGAGAAGGAAAGGAGGGAGCATAACTATGTCGATTCTAGTAATCTGTTTCATAGGATTTATTATAATTGGACTGCCAATTGCGTTTGTGATATGCGCATCGTCAGCAGTATATCTGGCGGCGACAGATGCAAGCCCTTTGATCCTGATCGTGCAGAAAGCAGTATCGGGAATGGACTCTTTTCCCCTATTAGCGATTCCATTATTTATTTTGATGGGATACATTATGGAAGCGGTAGGTTTATCTGAACGGTTAATCCGCTGGACGCAAATTTTTTTTGGCAGAGTGACTGGCGGCTTAGGCATGATAGCGATCATAAGTTCTGCAATTTTTGCCGCATTGACCGGCTCTGGTCCGGCAACCGTGGCAGCGATTGGAACAATTATGCTGCCAGTTATGATGAAAAATGGATATCCGAAGGGTAGTGCCGCGGGTATTATCGCCGCCTCTGGAAGTTTGGGACCGATCATTCCTCCGAGCACTGTTATGATAATTTATGCGACAACTGTAGGTGTATCCATTTCAGAACTGTTTATGGCAGGCGTGATTCCGGGAATTATGATTGCGCTAATGTTCTGTATCGTGAATTATATCTATGCGAAAAGAGTTTGGCATTTACCAAAAGATAGCCGTCAATATACTGGAAAAGAAGTGGTCATGCTTACTATTCAGGCATTACCAACCTTGCTGCTGCCAATCATTATATTGGGAGGCATCTATGGCGGCGTGTTTACGCCTACGGAAGCTGGCGCAGTAGGGACTGTATACAGCTTGATATTAGGCTTTGTGTATCGAAAATTGACAATAAAAGTGTTAGCAGATGTTGTTAAGAGATCTATGGAAGCCTCTGCAATGGCCGGCTTTCTGATTGGTATGTCATCCATCTTTTGTTGGATCATCGCGGCTGAAAGCATTCCAAGCAAAATTGTAGGTGCAATTTCTCCAATACTAAATGGGAATTTAGCAGTCTTTTGGATTCTGTTCCTGGTGATTTTGTTGTTAGCGGGCTGTGTATTAGAAGCTCTGTCGGCAGTAATTATCTTAGCGCCAATTTTGGTTCCTATAGGGCTGGAAATGGGAATTGACCCGTTGCATTTGGCTTTAGTATTCTGTGTGACCATGGTTATCGGTGTAATTACACCTCCGTTTGGCGGAGTGCTTTTTACTACGGTTTCTGTTACAAAGACGCCGTTTATGGATGTAGTTAAAGGTGAATTGCCATATATTATCACAATGGTGGCGGCGGTCATATTGATTGTACTGTTCCCGGGACTGGCTACATGGCTTCCAGGGATAATGGCTTAAAATAACGGAACGGAGTAATGGAATCATGTTAGATAAAGATATACTGACTGGAATATATGACCTCCATATTCATTCTGCTCCAGATATCGTTGAACGAAAGGCGAATGATGTGCAGATTGCGGAAAGAGCAGCTGCGGCCGGAATGAAGGGATATGTAAGCAAATCTCATTATGCTTTGACCACAGATCGGGCAGCAGCCGCACGCAAACTTTATCCCAACTGCAATGCTATGGGTTCTATAGTGTTGAATACTACCAATGGAGGGATTAATCCCATAGCGACAGAGCATGCGGCGAGATTAGGAGCAAAGATCATCTGGTTTCCAACGCTGGACTCTCCGGCAGAGTTTACTTTTATGCTGGAGAATGCGCCAGATTTGGTCGATATGCAGTCCAAGATGTTGAAACGAGACATACGAATATCAGGTGTAAAGGCGTTAAATGAGAAGGGAGCGCTTACGGCAGAGGCCCGAGAAATTCTTGCAATTGCTAAAGATTATGATATCGCAGTAGGAACGGGGCATATTACCCATGAGGAAACTTATGCTTTGGCAAAGGCAGCGGCTGATATGAAGTTTGGCAAATTGATTATTACGCATGTAAACCTTTCTGCAATTAGATATAGTGTGGAAGAACAAAAAGCTTTGGCCGGCTTGGGGGCTGTCATAGAACGCTCCTATGTGTTTCCATACAGCGGCAGAATTACATGGGAAGAGGAGGTTTCGGAACTTCATGCTGTTGGGACAAAGTATTATATTCTTTCTACAGATTTGGGCAGGCCAGATGCGCCATTTAGCGATGAGGGCATGTATGATTATGCCAATCAGCTATATGCCAGGGGCATTAAAAAAGAAGAACTTCGCCAGATGATGGCAGAAAACACCGCACGATTGGTAGAGTAATGGATTAGATAGGCAGCCAATTTTACTGCAAAAATATGAAAACAGGGAGTCTGCAATGAATATTGGCAGACTCCCTTCCTTATACAAAGAAAACCCCCGGCTGTACCGGGGGTTCCGGAGAAGCTTTAGCGATGATGAATAAATCTCCTATGCTAAACTTAGGGTGTGGCCTGTCAAACTACACCAAAAGAA
>CALLDR010000043.1 GCA_937997955.1 uncultured Emergencia sp.
AGTTTGATAGGGGTTTTCAGTTTCACCTGATAATAAAGCAAGCGGCGTGCCAAAAAGACACGTCGTCCCCGGGCGTTTTCCCGATCCATTGGATTTTCAATCTTTTTTGTCATCAAAGGGTTTCCGTCGCGGCTTTTTTTGACGCGTCGCAGGGCTGCGGCGTGTAAACAAAAAGGACCATTGTGCCTCCCAAAAGGCCTAATAGTCCCTTTTTTCCTATTTATTTTCCCATTCACGCAGGGCCGCCAGACCCTCCTCCGTGATGGCGCTACCCTTGCGCCCTTTGAAGGAGACGATATAGCCCGCCTCGCTCAGCCTCTTCATTTCCCTCCGGATTTCCGGCTCGGTGGCGAAGATGCCTGCCTCGGCGGCCCGCTGGGTCAGGGCCTGCCTGCCCACATGGACCCGGTTCCGCTGAGCCGCTTCGATCTCCCGCAGAATAAAGGCGGCAAGCCCCGCGCCGCCCGGAACCTTCAGCAGGGGCGCTCCTGCGTCGGACGCCGCCGGCTTCTCCTCCCGGCGGGCAATTCCCTGTTCTCCGTGGAACACCGGGATATCCTCCGCGTCGATGACCGGCTTCCCCAGATTGGCCAGATACTCCGTCACGTTCTTCAGCTCCCGCACGTTGCCTGGCCAGCGGTAATGCAGCACCTTGCTCTCAGCCTCCGGACTCAGCCTGTATTCCGCGCCGATGGCCGTTTTCATCCGGTTCATGAGGAGCAGCACGTCTCCCTCTCTGCTGCGCAGCGGCGGGATATGCACCGGCAGGACGCAGAGACGATAGTAGAGATCCTGGCGGAAGCTTCCTTCCTCTACCATCTTTTCCAGGTCCCGATTGGTAGCGCAGATGACGCGCACATCTACGTCGATCATGCTTCTTCCGCCTACCTTCAATATCTTCTGCTCCTCGATGGCCCGCAGCAGCTTTGCCTGCATCTGCATGGGAAGCTCCCCGATCTCGTCCAGAAACAGCGTTCCCTTATGAGCCAGCTCAAAGAGACCGATCTTGCCGCCCTTTTTCGCGCCGGAAAAGGCTCCCTCTTCATATCCGTAGAGCTCGCTTTCCAGCAGATTTTCCGGCAGGGCGGAGCAGTTGATGGCTACGAACAGATAGTCCTTCCTCGACGAATAGTTGTGAATGGACTGGGCGAACAGCTCCTTGCCCGTGCCGCTTTCGCCGAACAGGCAGATGCTGGACTCAGACCGGGCCATGCGCATGGCGATCTTCTTGGCCGCCTCGATGGCCTCGCTTTCCCCTAAAATCTGATCAAAGGTGTAGGCAGCCTTGTGCCCGTAGCCTCTGATCTTGCTCCGCATCTTATGCTGCCGGTCTTCCGCCTCTTCAAAGTATTCCAGCATGATCACGTTGCCCGTAATGCCGTTTTCCTCCTCTACGCGGGATACCTTGACGATGACCTGGCGGTCATTGATGGAGATCAGCTTGTCAGCCTGTTCCTCACTGAGCAGTCCGCTGCTGACCGAGCTGAACTCCGGAAAAACCTCCGCCACGTTGAAACCGATCAGCAGTTCCGTTCTTTCCCTGAGCATTTCCTTCGCCATCTCGTTGGTCAGGTAGATCTTGCCATTGACGTCCGTAATGATGATCCCCTGCTTGACCAGCTTCAGGATCGTATTGATCTGCCCCGACAGGCTGCTGTTCTGGCCCAGCAGCCTGTCCATCTCAGGGTTGAAGTTGACCGCCAGCTCCGCCGAGGCCCTGGCCGCCTCGCTTTGCATCGGGTCCTCCACGCCGATGGCCTGAGCGATCCTGTAAATGGAATTGACGTCGATGAGACGCTGTTTCAGATCGACGACCGCAGTCATGCCTTCCGGCACCAAGTCCAGCTCTCCCGGCGTAATGGCGATTTTTATGGACGGATCGTAATCACAGCCCGGATAGTAGGGCACCAGCTCCAGGGATTCAAAGCCGCAGTTGTAGATCATGGTGATGACCTCCATGCAGCACCGGTAGTCGATGTTGACCAGCAGCGCCCTGGCGTTCTTCGGTATTCTATGCAGTTCCTTCAGCGTATGCTTGTTCAAGGTCAGGTCGATGATCAAAATCTTGGCGTCGGCTTTTACTTTTTTCTTCACCTGCTGAAAGATGGTAAAGGCCGACAGGACCACGTAATCCTCCATGACGCCTCTCCCGTTTTCTACCGCCTCCGTGTTGTAGCATTGAAACTCCACCCGGTTCTGAAAATAGACCTTCAGGCTGTCCGCGATGTGCTCCGCGTAATCTATCTTGTTGGCAATCACTGCGATCTTCTTCATGAGCTCCTCCCTGTTCTCTGTATAGTATCATATTACTACAGGAAAAAGCTGTTTGTCACGCAAAAGTTTCGTCCATATTCATATATCCGCTCATCATGCAGACGCCTGCCGCTCCTGCCTCCAGGCAGAGCTCCCGATTGGATTCGTCGATGCCGCCGATGGCGTATACCGGAACGCCGACCGCCCGGCAGATCTCGGCAAGGGCCGCAAGTCCTCTGGGCGGAAGGCCGGGCTTGCAGTCCGTGGCAAAGACGTGGCCGTAGATCAGGTAATCGGCGCCCCGCTCTGCCGCGGCCCTGGCTTCTTCCAGACTGTGGACAGATACTCCGGTCAAAGGGATATCCACAGAGTTATCCACAGAACTTTCCATATACGTGGAAAAGGATAACTGTACGCCGTCAGCGCCCGCCTGCTTCGCCAGATCCCTGTGACCGTTGAAAATGCAGCAAACGCCGTACCGTCTGCATAGTGATAAAACCCCGTCGGACACCCTTTGATAATCCTCTGTGGATAAGTCCTTCTCTCTGAGGATCAGTGCGTCGGGGCGGTTATCCTCAGGCAGGCTGAGGATAAACTCCAGCTGCTCCAGAAAGTCCCGCCGCGCCAGACGCCGGTTGGTGACGCAGACGCGTTTAAACGTAGACATAGTCGTTGACCACGGGCTGCAGGCCCTCTTCTTCGATATCGCGGTACACCTGGTCAAAGCTTCTCTCGTCGGCGATCTCGAACTGCTCGTCTCCGGCGTCGTCAGTCTCCCTGCCCTCGTATTTGCTCTCGTGGTCACCGATGCCTGTGGAAACGCCTGCGGATATCTTTGTCGCAGCGATCTTGACGATGCCGTCGCGGAAGTGCTTTTCCTCGCGGGTGGACACGGTAATGCCTACGTAAGGCAGGAAAATGCGGTAAGCGCAGAGAACCTGGCAGAGCTGCCGCTCGCCTACGTCCAGAGGATTGATCTTGTCGTTGTTCAGAATAGGCCGCAGCCGCGGGCAGGACAGGGACAGCTCGGCATGGGGATATTTGCGCTGCAGGTAATAGGCGTGGAGGGCCGTGGCCAGGGCGTCCTTCCGGAAATCGGACAGGCCGAGAAGGGCGGAAAACGCCACGCCCCGGACGCCGCCCATGAGCGCCCGTTCCTGCGCCTCGAACCGGTACGGGAACACTCTCTTATGGCCCATCAGATGGAGGGTCTCGTACTTGTCGGCGTTATAGGTTTCCTGGAACACGGTGACGTAATCCACGCCGCACTGGTGGAGGTAGCGGTATTCGTCCACGTTGACCGGATAGATCTCGACGCCGATATTCCTGAAGTATTTCCGGGCGGTTTTGACGGCCTCTCCGATGTACTGGACGCTGCTGGCGGAACGGCTTTCGCCGGTCAGGATCAGGATCTCCTCGATGCCGGAATCAGCGATGACCTTCATCTCTTTTTCGATCTCGCCGCCGTTCAGCTTCTTTCGCCGGATATCGTTATAGCAGTTGAAGCCGCAGTAGATGCAGTAGTTCTCGCAGTAGTTGGCGATATAGATAGGGGTAAAGAGATAGACCGTATTGCCGAAATGCTTGCTGGTCTCCTCCTTTGCCCGGACCGCCATCTGCTCCAAAAAGCCTTCCGCCGCCGGGCTGAGCAGGGCCTTGAACTCTTCGATGCCGCAGGTCTCCTTTGCCAGAGCCCTGCGGACATCCTCTTCTGTATACCTGTCATAATCGTAGGCTTCCATCTGGCCCAGAACCTTTTCCATCACGTCGGAGCTGATCTGCTCCATGCCTTCCATATAGGCCATATGGTCGGTCCTCGCCGCCGGGTCGGTTTCGAGACGGTGCTTCTTCGCGAGGGCCGCCGGACTTAATTTCGATGAATCCACAAAAAATTGATTTTCTTCTCTGTTCTTTGTCATACTTGTCATCTCCTCATCTGCTTTTCCGCGCTGACGCTTTTTTGCGCGGAATACGGCTGAATACGCTAATCTCTCAAAAATCCTGTCAAAGGATCGGAGGCCGCAGCTCCCCGCTCCAGCACTCTTCCCAGGCCGGACAGATAGGCGCTTCTGCCTGCTTCGATGGCTTTGCGGAAGGCTGACGCCATGGCAGGGATATCTCCCGCGGTGGCGATGGCAGTATTGGCCATGACTGCCGCGGCTCCCATCTCCATGACTTCGCAGGCCTGGGACGGTTTGCCGATGCCGGCGTCCACGATGATCGGCAGATCGATCTCATCGATCAGGATCTGCAGAAATTCCTTTGTGGCAAGGCCTTTGTTGGAACCGATCGGCGCCGCCAAAGGCATTACCGCCGCGGCTCCCGCGTTGACCAGATCCCGTGCCGTATACAGGTCCGGATACATGTACGGCAGTACCACGAAGCCTTCCTTGGCCAGAGCCTCCGTGGCTTTGACTGTCTCGCCATTGTCCGGCAGCAGATACTTGCTGTCTTTCATGATCTCGATCTTTACAAAATCACCGCACCCCAGTTCTCTGGACATGCGGGCGATCCTGACGGCTTCTTCCGCCGTCCTGGCTCCGCTGGTGTTGGGCAGCAGGGTCACGTTGTCCGGAATATAGTCTAAAATGTTTTCACTCTGTCTGGTGTTGGTCCTTCTGACCGCCAGGGTGATGATCTGAGCGCCTGCCTGCTCCACCGCCGCTTTGATCAGCTCCATGGAATACTTTCCGGAGCCCAATATAAATCTGGACGTAAACTCTTTTCCGCCTAAAACCAGTGTATCTTTTTTCGTTTCCATCTTACCTGTCTCCTGTTCATTTATTTTCATTTATTTCTCGCAGTTCACATTTGGGCCGGCAGCGGCCTTGCTTCGGGCTGGCGTCGGCCTCTCATTTGCCCGCTTGATTGACTTCCGCCTTGCTTCGGGCCGGCGTCGGCTTGATCCTTATCTAACCCTTTGATTCCTGTTCAACACCCAGGATCAGTCTCACGATCATATTGGCCTGATGGGCAGCGCAGATCATAACCCTGGGAGCCATGAGGCCCCAGCCCGGGCCGATTTCCGAAACGCCGTCACCGCACAGATAGTAGCGAGATGTAATCCTTCGGGTTCTGATCTCGTTGCCGTCGGCGAAACCAGCCATGCCAGACGCGCCTACCAGATATTTCCCCGGAAAAGTCTCCAAAACGCAGTTGGTCAGCATGGCCTTCTGCTCCGGCGCGTCAAAGGCTTCACAGATGAAATCATCTTCTGCCAGCAGCTTCGGGATATTATCTTCTGTAACCTTTACGAAATCCGTCTGCAGCTCGATATACGGAGCAAACCGGCGGATTTCTTCGGCCAAAGCCTCCGGCTTAGGTCTGCCCAGCTGATCTATGGCATACTGCTGCCGGTTCAGGTTGGACAGATCCACCCGGTCAAAATCGATCAGATGCAGGCGTCCTACGCCGCATCGGGCCAGGCTGATGGCGACAGCCGACCCCAGTCCGCCCAGGCCGCAGACCGCTACTCTTGCATCGGACAGCCTGTCCTGGACGGCCTTCGTGTGACGCAGCTCCAGCGCGGCTCTTATCTCCTGCGCTGTGGGAATGACACTCTTCTCTTCCACTATCAGCCACCTCCCACAAAGCTTACCACTTCTACGCTGTCTCCATCCTTCAGCACAGTGCTGGCGTACTGGGCCTTAGGGACGATCTCACCATTTCTTTCCACAGCGATCCTGGCCATAGGATATGCCGCTTCCTGCAGATATGACTCCAAAGTCTTTCCAGCGGCATTTTCCTCTTTACCATTGATTTTTACCATCTCTGCTTCTCCTTTCAGATATCGGATTCTGCTCTTTCAAAACCTCCCTGAGCAGATCAATCAGCGCAAACCAACCAGTTCAGATCGATTAGTACAGATTAAATCCGCGCAGAGTTTCGTAAATCCTCAGAATATCTCTTTTCTTACGAAACTCAGGAGACCTTCTGATCCCATGGTTTCGTATTTTCAACAGTTTCTCTGCTTTTTACGAAACAATTTCCGCACGGAAGCGCCCTATCGTTTCATATTTTAGACGGAAGCTTCTAGTTTTACGAAACGCGCCCCTGTTTGTTCTGCAAAAAAGTTTCGTATTGAATGCTGTTTTCTGCTGTTCTACGAAACCCACTCCTTTCATCACAGGGAATCGTTTCGTATTTGCCCTGAATTAATTTGGTTTTACGAAACACCCTTTCTCAGAGGAACGGGCCTGTGAGCAGCAAACGATTAAATTAAAAAGCCACACGAAAGTTCACACCCGTGGTGGTGTGCCCCTTCGTGTGGCTAAATGCTCAACACTCTGTAAACTATTCTACCATTCTTATTCTATAAAGTCAAAGGAATTTTATTTGCGCTGCCGCGGCAACCGCGGTACCTCGTGTGTGCGAAAAAGGCTTCAGCCCGCTTCGATCCGCCGCAGCCGTCTGCTATGATCTGCTGCTACGCGCTTCAGCTGTTCCACATCTGCCATGGTGCCTTCCATTCCATCAGCATAGCGCCGATAACGGTCATATGTACTGACGTAGCATCCCTTTATGGCCTTCAGTCGGGGAATAACTTCACTTTTTACCATATGATCCAAATGGCAGACGTGCTTCTTCACATAAATCATGTCGGTCTGCAGATCATCGACTTTTTCGTCCAGATGGCTGATATGTTTTTTCACACCCGTCATGTCTGCCTGCAAACGATCTGTCTTTTCATCCAGACAACCGATATGCTTTTTCACATCTGTCATATCCGCCTGCAAATGATCTGTTTTTTCGTCCAGGTGATCCAGCCTCTGCATAATTGGAGCCAGTCTTGATTCCAGTTTAGCATCTAATTTTTCATCAAGCTTAGCATCCAGTTTTTCTTCCAGCTTTGCCTCAAGCTGAACTTCCAGTCTCTCATCTACAATCTGAGCTATCGCCTGCAGATCATCTTTTGTTAGAGTCATATCGCTTTTCTCCTTTCTCTGTAAAATTAATATTCTCTCCTTACATCCTGTCTATAGCATACCACAGAGGGGTCTCTCCTGCCAGCATTTTCTGCTGTACGGACTAAAGTTGCGCAATTGTGATTCTTCCCCATAGAAAACGCTGTGTGCCAGGGAATGATCTGATACAGCGCCGTTTAAAGGCCCCTTATTTATTGATAAAGTACAGGCCCACCATGCAGATGGCAACGCCTACGGCCTTATTCCAGGTGATCGCTTCGTGATACGCCACAAACCCGACGACGAGCAAAGCGATGGCCAGAATCGCGCTCTGGACGATATAACCTGTATTCACGCTCCACCCCACCTTGTACATATAGATACATCCCACCTCCAAGCCAACCAAGGCGATGCCGAAGACAAAGGATGTCCAGTTCAGATGGCTGTACTCCTGGATGAGACTTCCTTCTCTGTTTAAAGCAAAGTACAGGATCAGCGAAATCACCGCGCTGACGGTATAGGTAACCACCAGCGATGCCAGCGGGTCGATAGCATCCGGCATCGACTTTGCGCAGATGTGATAAAAGACGTTCGCTCCTACGATCAGAAAAATCGGCCAATAAAGATTCATTCAGCTGCACCTCCAAAAAAAGCCACCCTGACGGGTGGCAATCTCAATCAATTGATTTGACTTCTCACGAACTTAAGTATATCAGATTTGTGGGGAAGAATCAATCCACAATGTAGGTTCGAAAGCAGCCTTCTTCATCCTCCGGTTTGATTTTCTCCTTCAGACTCTCATAAACCGTCTTATATGCGCCATGATAAGCTGACAATTTTTCACAAGGATACTCTGCGCATCCACGGCAATTTTCCAACCCTTTATCCATGACACAGCTTCTGTACTGACAGTCTCCATGAATCATAGCCGCCGCATCATTATCCTGGGCGCGGCATCCATTACAGTGCATCTTTTCCAAGCTGACTTCATAATCAAAGTAATATTTCCACTTATCACAGACAGCTTTGCGTTCTTCTTCACTATGAATGTTTCCCTCATAGGCTGCGCACATATAGCACTTGAATCCGCAGCATCCTATCAGTCTTTCCATTTATCTCCTCCTTATCTAAGCCATTTAAAACATGTTACACGGAATAAAGCTTCCATAGCGACCTTTTATATGATTGTTGCGCACTGTAATTTTCCCGTTTACGATGACAGCCTCAATTCCTTGCGGCGGTTCATTTGCATTGGAAAAATCAGATTTATCGATGATAGCCTTAGGATCAAAAATGACCAGATCTGCATCCATTCCGGGTGCGATTTTCCCTTTATGTTTCAATCCCACCGCAGATGCGGGCATGATGGTCATCTTGCAGAGGGCTTCTTCCAACGAAAGCACGCTTTCCTCCCGGACATACTTACCCAAGACCCGTGGGAAGGAACCAGCTGTACGAGGATGACCCTGTCCCTCCAGTACAAATCCGTCGCTGCTGACCATGGTTTCCGGCCGGGTGTACGCATAACAAATATCCTCTTCCTTCATGCCAAATCCAACAGCAAAGGATTCGGGATAATCCCTGCGCGCTCTTTTATAAAGTTCTTCGTCACAATATTGCCCTGTAAAAGGCCCCGTTACAAAGAGAATCTGATCATAAGAGAACTTTCCTTTCGCCATGGACGCTTCATCAAAGACCGCAGAACCGATTCTGGTTGAAAACGCATTGTAAGGATAGCAATCCACGTGAATCTCCAGGCCCTCGTTGTTAGCTTCTTCAACCAACTCATATACGCGCTTCATCTGTCCATATGCCGACATGCTACCGATATGGGAAATGAATACAGGAAGCCCTGTTTTCCTGCTGATTTCTATGGCTTCCTCCACTGCTGGAATGCTGGCCTCTTTGTCATCACGAATATGGATAGAGATCTTCAAGTCATTTCTTCCAATAAGCGCGACCGCTTCCGCAATTTCTTCTACATCAATACCTGGCGCATACTCCAATCCAAAGGACAGGCCAAATGCACCCAGGTCCAGATCTCTGCGCAGCCCTGAAACGACCTCTTCTATTTTTTCCGCAGGGCAGGAGCCGTACAAATCGACTCCTGCCGCCTTTCTCTGTGCGTTATACCCAGTAAAGAACACATAGTTCACCGGCGTGCCGTATGTATCCACATGGGCCAGAAACTGATCCAGCGGTTGAAACATGGTACCGCAATTCCCTGCAACACAGGTGGTCACGCCCATTCGTACCATATCATCAGCCACTTGGCAGGTCTGCGTATCGTCAAATAAATCCTCATGCGAATGGATGTCAATGAAGCCCGGAGAAATCACATAGTCTCCCGCGTTGATCAGCTGATGCTCACCCTTGGTCAAGACTGTGTTTACCAAAGATATGTCATCCGGCTTTTCTACCGCAACGATCTTCCCATCCTCTATGGTGATTATACCAGGAAAGAACCCCTTCTTTTCCGCGTCAAAGATTCGATTTCCTTGAATCAGCAATTTGTTCGACATAATCCCTGCACCTCTATAACAAATGTTCAAATACTTTTGTAGAGTATTCCTTTCCTTCCGCCTGCAGCGCCTTGGCCTCTTCCATGGCGACAATGTGCTCTTTCTTAATACGATACATCGCGCAGCAGATTACAAGAATCAGTCCGACCAGGGCCGGAACCTTTCCGAAAATAGTATGCATGCCGTCAACGATCACATCGTCGATTACCTCTGCAGTCGGATCTACTCCCAGTTTACTCATCAAAATACCGTTAAGCCACATGCCGACAGAAATACCTATTTTGGTCATAAAGGAAGTGATGGAAATCATCAGTCCTTCGCGGTTTCTGCCATACTTGTACTCATAGATGGCGTCAACGTCATAGTTCATAGCATAGATATTGATCCAGAACAAGGATGCAGCCAAAGTCAGACCCAATCTCAGGAAGATAAACGGTATCATGGACGGGCTGAAGAAGCCGCAGATTGCTGAGAAAATAGTCAGGTAGGAGAATGCGGCCAGCTGAACGGTTTTCTTGCCGAACTTGACGACCAACTGTCCCAGTACAACGACAATCGCCGCAGACATCAGCAGAGAGATGGAGGACAGAGTAGCGGACAAGGTCTTAGAGAATCCCAGACCCAGCGTCATATAATATACCAGAGAACTGTTGATCAGACCCAGATAAATATTGTAAATAAATGCGATAAGCAGTACCAGAATATAGTCGCGCATCTTCAACATATTCTTAATATCACCGATAAGACCAACCCGGTTTAAGTCTTCTGTAGTGTGGGCAGGCGGTTTCTCTTCCTGTTTTGCTGCAACAGAAGATGCTTCCTGTTCTTTCCCTCGAAGCGATATAGCTGCAAGCAAGTAAGACAGCGCCGATACAAAACCCAATACCGCACCGATAATTCTCCACGCCAGAACGTCATCATTTCCGCTCATTTCCATATAGTCGAGGAATTTCAAGATACCGAAGGACAGCACCAACTGGCCCAGATTGGAGAACAGCATAACAAAGGTTCTCATTCTTGTTTTAGTATCATAGTTGTCCGTAACTTCTGCCGCAACGGAGATATACGGAATATCCACGATGGTAAAGAACATCCAGAAGAGAATATTGATAACGATAAAGTATATCACTTTTCCGGTCTGGCTGAAGTTTACGTCACAGAACAGAAGAAATACACTGATGCCGAGAGGAATGCAGCCAAGCAGAATGAAAATTCCTCTCTTACCGAAACCATTCCACCCTTTACAGTGATCGGACAGATATCCAACGAGGGGATCGGAGATGGCGTCCCACCAAACGGCAACCAGAGAAATAGTGCCCGCCGCCGCTGGTTCGATGCCAGCCGCACTGGTCAGGAAATAGATAAAAAACATATAGAACAGGTTATAGGCGATATCTTCACCTACGCCGCCGACGCCGTACAAGAAAGCATCCTTATTGCCAAATTTTTTCTTCATTTTGGTCCTCCTTAATTTTTACGCGAACCATCCAATTTTTGATGGGTTCATCTTTATATTGATTTGTTTGATAACAGTAAATTCCTGTAATCCCAACAAACCTCCGACAGTTCCAATACCACTTTGTTTATGCGGACTGATAGATAAACCGCTGCTTCCCTCCATAAAAGCATTGACGTACAGAACGCCCGTATTGACTTCTCCGGTCAAGCGAAGCGCCCTGCCCAAATCATTGGTGAACAATCCGCCTGCAAGGCCATAACGGGTTCCGTTGGCGATCTCTATGGCTTCTTCCTCCGTCGAGAACTTTTGCACAGTCAGCACAGGCCCGAAGATTTCTTCCTGCACGATGCGCATATCCTGTTTGCAATCGACAAAGACCGTCGGTTCCACAAAATATCCTTTGGCAAAATCACCGGACTCTATGCGATTACCGCCTACCAGAACAGAAGCCCCTTCTTTCTTGCCTATCTCAATATACTCAAGCACTCTTTCCATCTGTCCTTTAGAGGCCATTGGACCGAACTCAATCGTTTCGTCAAAAGGCATACCGATTTTGATTTTAGATACTCGATCCTTCAAGAGCTGGATTACCTGATCATACACTGTATCTTGAATCAGAAGTCTGGATCCCGCGATGCAAACCTGCCCTTGACTTAAAAATATTCCGAACATTAAGTTGTCCACTGCCGCGTCAATGTCCGCATCCTCAAAAATGATAAACGGTGATTTGCCGCCCAGTTCCAGTGAATAACGTTTTAAACTCTTATGAGATTTTTCGATAATGTCTTTTCCCGTCTCTGTGCCTCCTGTGAAGACAATCTTGTCCACATCTGCGCTCTCCGCAAGGGCTGTACCAATCTCCTCGCCAGGGCCGAAAACCAGATTGACACTTCCTGCTGGAAATCCCGCGTCTTCGAGGATTTGAAACAGCATGGCAGTAGAAACAGAAGTCAGGGAAGAAGGTTTTACTACAACAGTATTTCCGGCAGCTAAAGCTGGCGCTATACCCGCGGCCGTAGTTCCCAACGTATAGTTCCAAGGGGCGATCACAGCACAGACGCCAAGTGGCTCCCGAACGGTCATAGACAACATCTTGCCACTTCTTACAGTAGTCCTCCCCTGCAGCTCATTGATAATTCCCGCATAATAGCGAAAGGAACCGCTGGCCGCGTAGACATCATCGTATCGAGTCTCCTTGTAGATACGCCCTATGCTCTTAGTCTCCGCCGTGGCCAGTTCATCAGCCCGCTCTTCGATTAAATCAGCGGCCTTATTTAACAAAGCTGCACGCTGCGCCGCCGTAAGGTTCCTCCATTCTGATCCGGAAGCAAAGGCCCGTTTTGCAGCTGCCGCTGCTACCGCGGCGTCTTTAGCCGTCCCCTCCTCTGCCTCGTAGACAATCTCTCCATTCGCGGGATTTATAATATTTCTATATTTCCCTGACGCAGAAGCGATCCACTTTCCATCGATATACATTTTAACTCTTTCCATAGTTTTCACCTCTCTCAAATAGCTTGCCAGACTGTACCATCGGAATAGACCGGCTCACCGTTTACAATAGTCAAAACAGCTCTGGCCTCTGTTTCTGCCAAAGGATTTCCTGAAAACAATACCATATCAGCATCTTTTCCTTCTTTCAGGCTTCCACAGCGATCCGAAATATCCAAAATCTCCGCTGGAGTAAGGGTGATAGCTCTCCAGGCAACATCCTCAGGCAATCCCGCGTTTACAGCAAGTGCCGCGCACAGGGATAAGTGCTTCAGCGGAATCACATATGCATCCGTCACGATACCGAACTTCAGGCCCGCTTCGTGAAGTACTTTTGCCGTGGAAAAGCTGGTGTTGCGCAGTTCATACTTTATCTTCCCGCCAAAGGTAGGGCCAAGAAAAATCGGATATCCTGCTTCCGCTAACTCTTCCGCTATCAAATGGCCTTCCGTACAGTGATCGATAGTCAATTTCAGATTGAATTCTTTCGCCACACGTATGGCAGTAAAAATATCGTCTGCCCGGTGCGCATGGGCTTTCAACGGAATCTCTCCGGTAAACACAGGCAGAAGTGCCTCCATCTTAAAATCAGGCTTTGTCACCTTTTTCTCTTTTTTCTGATTGTAATAATTCTGTGCTTCAAAAAGTGTTTCTCGCAAAAGCCCTGCGATACCCATTCTCGTAGCCGGACTTTTTCCCTTTCCGCCATAGTATTTTTTTGGATTCTCGCCGAAGGCAATCTTCATGGCGGCAGGAGCCTTAACGATCATTTTATCGATGCATCGTCCCGCGGTTTTAATAATAGCTGCCTGTCCGCCTATCACATTGAGACTTCCCGGCGCGATCATAGCGGAGGTCACTCCTCCTTCAAGTGCCTCGTGAAATTCCGGAGCCATAGGGTTGATCCCATCAATAGCCCGGTGCTGCGGCGTGATAGGGTCGCCGGTTTCGTTAACATCGTTACCCTCCGCGCCGATACCCTCTTCAAGAATCCCTGTATGGCAGTGTCCGTCGATCAATCCTGGCGTCAGCAAATATCCCGTTCCATTGATGACCGGAATATCACTTCCAGCTTCGATATGCCCTGCAATCTCCACAATGCGTCCCTCTTCTATGAGCAGATCTCCAATAAAGTCTTCTCTTTCCATGGTCTTGATCTGCGCATTTTTGATCAGCAGCTTCACGTCTCCCACCTCCTATTTTTCAACATAACAGCAGCGGAATCCTACGTCAAAGTACCTGTCATCAGGTCTCATATAGAAGCCGCAGGCATAGATTCCCGCCTTTTCTTTGTTGACCCAATAACCGCCGCGAATTGGATAACGAACGCCCTCCGGTACGCCCCATACTGCATCCTGGCAGCTGCAGGCATCTTCTACAGGAATTAGGCAGAGCCGCTGCAAAAGCTGCTTTGTGTCTTCGTCATCCGTTTCCACAACTGTCTCGCCAAAAGACCCGATCAAAAGCTCCTGCGCCTCGTCCGATTCTCCAGCAAAACCATATTGGATGAAAGTTTCTCCTTTTTCAGAAACTGCCGCTTTCATAGAAAGCCCCGTAACGTTCCACTCTGCATCGTCAAGGGCATTACTTGCGGCATCGTTATCAGCAGTCGTCTCAAGCACACCGTCCTTTAACCGCAGGCCAGAGGTCATCTCCCATATGTTCCCGTTTAGGTCAAAAATACCTTCATTGGTACCATCATGGGACCAGGATGCTGGACCACTTCCAGTGGCAACTCTCATAGGAGGTCCCTGCTCTCCTTCCGGTACGATTCCATCCAAGGACACAATAGTACCACGCTCATGGATTCTTTTCCAATTTCTTCCATTATCGTTATTCCCACCAGGCAGAGTCTCATTTCTTTGACTCCAGAGAGCCACGGCTGCCCACTCGGCACTGGTCATCAAATGCCATCCTAGTCCTTTGTCACGGCAAAACTTTTCAGCCTCTTCGATAGTATAAAGGACTGAGGGATCTTCACCCGGCAGGCTGTACGCTCTGTCCCCTCTTACCACATTCTGATATTTACTGACGTAAATACACTCTTTTTCTTCGCCTTCTACGATAAAAGCCGGATGTACCGTGTCAGGACCTCCAGGGATTACATCAGAGATCAGAAACTTGGGAATTCTGACCATTACGCTCTCTTTTCCTCGGTCATCGCTGAGAAGCACGTTTTTTCCCGTCATTTCAACTCGTTTCATCTTTTCTCCTCTCTAAGCATTTCACTCCGACGCTTCTAATATAGCTTTCAGAAATTTGTACGTCTTGTCCACAGATGAAATCTTCAGCCGTTCACGCGGAGTATGGACGTCATATTGGTCGCATCCTATATTGATGATGTCAATTGACCGGTTCCTTTTTTTCATTTTTTCTACAAAAACGCTTGCTTCCACGGATGCGTGAAGTGTTTTCAGTTCCGGCGGCTCACCGTTTATTCTTTCATAGACGGCCTTTGCCCTCTTCTGCAGCGGCGAACCCGGATCATATTCCCATGCGGCCGAACGGCTGTCCAGAAGGAACCCACCGTCTGCTGCCTCTGCAATATATCTCAATTCCCGCAATAGCCCATCGTGCTGATATTCGCTGTTGCTGCGAACACTTACGCCCAGTTCTAATACATTGTTTCTTTCTAAAAGATAGCCGCAGTTCATAGAGCTTTCAGCCATATCTCTGTCAGGCATCATGGTTCTTACACCATATGGCAGTACCTCCAGCATTTGCAGAAGATTTTTCTTCGTCTCGGCGTCGTAAGCGTGATCAAGGCACGTCCCGTTTCTTCGCTCTGCCATCAGAAGCAATCCTGGCTCTTTTACTTTATAAACATTCTTTACTTCTGTAAAGAGCTCCTGTATGAGGTTCTCAACCTCCTCCGCAACTTCTGCTTCGCAGCAGATCTCCGCAGCGGCAGCTTTATTAATGATATTGATCAAACCTGGACTTTCTACCGACAAAAGCTTGTAATTCATCTTTTCCCCAAGTGCCGACAAAAGTTCTCCTAACAGTTTGATCCCATTTACTCTTCCTGTATGGATCATGTTGCCGCTGTGCCCACCGAGGAGGCCCTGTATACTGATGCGGAAAAATGCCTCTCCTCTTTTATTTTCAAGAGGTTCCTTTGTCAAAGGAAGCTGAATACAGCCAACACTGATTCCCGCACAGGAGACTACAATAGTCTGCGCGCTGGAGCAGTCAAGCCCGATCAATTGTTCCCCGTCCAGAAAATATTCGTCCATAGCTTTTGCCCCGACAAACATGATCTCTTCACCAGTCGTAAACAAAAGCTGCAGCGGCGGATGCTTCAATTCCTCGTCTGCCATCATCGCCAGCATGATGGCAACGCCGGAACCATCATCGGCACCCAGGGTGGTATTCCTTGCACGAATAAATGCCCCGTCTATACAAATATCCAGCGGATCCTTCTCAAAGTCGTGGAGAGAATCCTCCGTCTTACTGCAGACCATGTCAATATGGGCCTGCACGATGGTCTTCTTCCCGCCTTCATACCCTGGGCTCGCCGGTATTTCTACGATTACGTTATACGCCGCGTCCTGTTTCACTTCATACCCCATGTCCTGCGCCTGACTGACAATATAGTCACTCAACACTTTCTCATTCCCACTTCCGTGGGGAATTTGGGTAATCCGCTCGAAGTAATCAAAGACCTTTTGCGGTTCCAGCCCTTTCAATACGCTTTCTTTCTTCATGCCGCTCCTCTATATCTCAAGATCCAACAAATGTGAACTCAGGCTTTTCCCATGGGTATCCAGAGACAAAGACCTGGTCACGCCGCCGCCCAGAGCGTCATAGATCACAAAATTCATCGCGCCCAACTGCGGAATTTCATAACGCTTGATCTCGCCATGAACCATGTCAGCAAACCACGCTTTTACTAATTCCGGCGTTACTTTTTCCTTCAATAAATCATAATTGGCCTGATCATAGGCGATCAAGGAAATGTTGGATATATTTCCTTTGTCGCCTGTACGGCTGTGTGCAATTTCTCTAAGCTTCATATCTACACCTCCATATAAGTAACCACAGGCTCTACATCATGACGGTCAATTAGGATAGATGCGATGGACATGATCTCCCGCACATTCTGTCTCGCTCCGCCACCACCTGCCGGCCCATTGGTATACAACGCTTCCACTTCCCGTCCGATCTTCCTCGCCGTTTCAAAACTCTTTGTCCGTCCGGAAACTCTCAGTCTGACTTCATCAGGTATCGTATACGAATAATTGTGGTTCCAATAAGTAGCATTCATCCCAATATAGTCGATCTTCATTTCATCCAATTCGATCCCGGTCAGTTCAAAACGCTTTTTAACGATATCTGCAGCCAGTTCTGCTCTGGCAAGAGATCCGGTTCCTCCATAACTGATCTCTCCTTCGCCAATAAAACAGTCCTTATACCCGACAGAAACCTTCAGCGTGTCCGTCTTCGGATGGCCTGTAGCTCCCCGGACTTCCACTTTATCCTTCCCGATCTCCGTAAACTGAACCTCTGAAAAATCAGCGACTACATCAGGCGTCAGATATCTGTGCGGATCGTGAATCTCATAGATCATCTGTTCAATACAGGTGTGACGGGTAATGCATCCGCCGGATCCTTCCACCTTCGTAACAAAAAAAGTGCCGTCCTCGCTGGCTTCAATGATCGGAAATCCCAGGCGTTCCAGATCAGGTACGTCTTTTTGTCCCGGATCTGCGAAATAGCCCCCGGCGACCTGCCCGCCGCACTCTAACAAATGACCGATTAATGTGCCTTTCCCTAGCTTATCCCAATCATCAAGTGCCCAACCGAACTCATAAATCAGAGGGGCAAGAAATAACGCTGGGTCGGATACTCTTCCTGTAACAATCACATCTGCATCTGCTTTCAGCGCTTCTACAATGGGAGTACATCCCATATAAGCATTAGCAGAAACGATCTCACCATCTAGTTCCCGAAGAGTTCTTCCTGTTTCCCATATCTCTCTGTTCTCGTACTGCCCTAGCTTGTCCAGTACGTCGTCGCCAGTAACTGCTGCAATCTTCATGCCTGACAAACCCGCCGCGGCCGCTATCTCTCTCACCTTTTTAGCCGCGCAGATGGGATTTGCAGACCCCATATTGGTAATCACCTTAATCTTATTCTGATACGCAAGAGGGAGAACTCTCTCCATACGGTATTCCAATAGAGAATTGTAACCTTTCTCTGGATTTTTAGCTTTATCCTGCTGGCCCAGACTAATGGTCCTCTCAGCCAGGCACTCGAAGCCGATGTAATCCAGATTGCCTTTTTCCATTAGCTCCAGTGCAGGTTCCAGTCGATCCCCAGCGTATCCTGCCCCGCTTCCGATTCTGATCTTCTTCAAAACAGCATCTCCTTTCTCTCTTCTCTCGTTACGCTTATTATAAGAGCAACTTTCGTGCCAACCAAAAAAGCGCAAAAAAGACTGTTATTTCGTCTTTTTTGCGCCAGAATTCTAATTATTTAGAAACGCCGGTTCTAAATTTCTATAATTTTAGAATCACTTTTTAGAACCTATCACTTGATCTTGTTGTAGAGGCTCGCCAGGGAGATTCCCAGAGCCCCGGCGGCCTGCTTCTTTCCCTCCAGGTCGTTTCCGAACCGTTCCAGAGCTTTCTGGATCTCCCTGCGCTCGGCTTCTCTGACCACATCGCTGAGCCGCCTCACCGCCGTCATATCGGCCGCGGCCCTTTGTCCCTGGATCCGGTACGGAAGGTGCCGCGCTTCTATAGTGGTGCCTTCCATATTGTTGACGGAAAACTCTATAGCGTTGCGCAGCTCGCGGACGTTGCCAGGCCAGTCGTAGGCGCGCAGGACCGCCTTTGCTCCCTCAGAAATGGTAATATTGCTCTTCAGCGCGTTCCGCTGTTCATCGCAGAAGGCCTCCGCGAGAGCCAGAATGTCTTCCCGCCGCTCCCGCAGGGGCGGAATCCTGACAGGATAGATGGCGATCCGGTAATACAGGTCATGACGGAAGGTTCCTTCGGCGATGCACTGCTCCAGATCCCTGTTGGTTGCCGCCACCACCCGGATATCCACGGGAATCTCTTTGATGCCGCCGATCCTGCGTATGGTCCTCTCCTGCAGCGCCCGCAGCAGGTGGCCCTGTGTCTCCATGCTCATCTCCGAAATCTCATCGAGAAAGATGGTTCCCCTGTCCGCGGCCTCGAACAGCCCCATCTTTCCGCCTTTTTTCGCGCCGGTGAAAGCTCCGTCCTCATAGCCGAACAGCTCGCTTTCCAGAAGCTCTTTCTGAAACGCAGCGCAGTTGACCGCGATGAAAGGATCATCTTTTCTGCGGGACCCGTTGTGGATGGCATTGGCGTAGAGCTCTTTCCCTGTGCCGCTCTCCCCCAACAGCAAAATGGTGGTCTCCTTTTCCGCCAGACGCAGGATATCCTCCTTCAGCCTTTGGGAAACGGGGTCCTCGGCTATGATATCGTCAAGGGTGTATTTCGCCCGATGGATGGACCGCATGCGGTTTTCCAGCCTCCGGATCTCGGTCTCATATTTGTTGATGGTCTTGGACAGCTTTCTCACATCCTCGATATTGCTGACGATGGAAATGCCTCCTACCACCTTGCCGTCTTCTACGAGCGGCGACATGTTCACGGTATAATCCACATCTCGCTCTCTGCGCAGCGCCCCTACGATAGGTTTGCCCGAATTGACGACCTCCATCAGCCTGGCCCCGGGCCGCACCTCCTTCAGCGGCAGCCCTACGATGTCCTCCTCCGCGATGCCCGTGATGCGGGTATAGGCGGGATTGATATACTGCACCACATAATCTGTATCGATCATCAAAACACCGTCGTACAGATTCTCAAAAAAAGTCTTCCCTACATCTTTTATTTCAACGTTCAACATGGCTTCTGTTCCTTCTTCCGCGATCATTTCACAGCTGCGATGGCCTTTTCTGTATTCAGCATACCACAGAACGCCCCTGCTCACCAGTGCTTTTTTCCATCAAAGCGCTGCGCCGGCAAAAAGCCAAAATGCCGCCCGCTAGGCAGGCAGCACATTGGCTTCGGCGATCTATTTACTTACTTCCCTGATTGCTTATTTTCTGAATTCCTCATAGTAGTTTTCCGATCTGGTCACAGTGGCCTTCGGCGCCGGGTCCAGCTGCTGGTCCTCAATGCCTAAGATTACCTCCGGCTGTACCCATGGACGGTTTTGGATGCCGCTGGTCTCCTCGTGGGTCAGGTAGCCTTTGTAGGCGGTCAGGCTGCGGCGCAGGAAGCCGTCTTTAGCGCAGGCCGCTTCCAGACCCTGATTCATAATGGCTCTGAAGTGAGGCAGAATCGACGCGGCGTATGCCACAGACGTGGAACCCGCGATGGCTCCTGGAATGTTGCTGACGCAGTAGTGGACCACGCCCTCCTCGATGTAGATCGGATCCTCGTGGGTCGTCTCGTGGAAGGTCTCGATGCAGCCGTAATCGTTGCTGACGTCCACGATGACGGACCCTCTGCGCATGGAAGCTACCATCTGGCGGTCGATCATGAACTCCGCGGCGTTCTTCGGCCATCTCACACAGTTGACTACCAGATCTGTGGAGGCGATCTCCTTTGCCAGATTATATCTGTTGGAAATGATGGTGTTGACCTTTCCGTCGTATTTGGTGCTGATCTCTCTCAGCGCGCCGATGTTGATGTCCGCCACGGTAACCCATGCGCCCATGGTCTGCAGCACCTCGATAGCGCCTCGGCCCACGGTTCCCGCGCCGCAGACCAGTGCTTTGATCCCCGGCGCCGCGCCCAGGCCGCTGACAAACTTGCCGCTGCCGCCGTTGGTGGTCATCATAGACCAAAGTCCCATAAACGCGCCGGCCTTGCCTGCCGCTTCGCAGTTAGGCGAACCGTAGCGGTGAGAGTCCTCTGCTGTAATGGCGATGACCTTCTTCTCCAGCAGGGCGTCGACCTCTTCTCTGTGGGCTGCCGGATGGATGCAGCAGTAGATCATCTGCCCCTCCCGCATCAGGTCGTATTCGCTGGCTTCGATCTCCTTCACCTTGGCAACAAAATCGCAGGCTGCCCAGATTTCCTCGTTGGTCGCGGCGATAACCGCCCCCGCGGCCGCGTACTCCTCGTCATCAAAGCCCGCGGCATATCCCGCCTTGGAAGCCACATAGACCTCATGGCCGTCTCCGACTAAGATGCTGACCTCTGCCGGCGTCGCGACGACGCGATATTCTCCGTTCTTTATGTCCTTTAATACGCCAAATTTCATTTCTTCGATACTTCCTTTCCCTCTCAGTGTTGGATTGATGTCACATTAATTTGCAAAGGTCGTGCCATCGAATCAAAAGAGAAAAGGTGTTGAAAATTCAACACCTTCTTCCTACACCGCCGGCCTTGTCCGCTCATATATGAGCGGCGTCAGCTAAGATAAGAGCGTTTTTGAGCGGTTACAGGTCGTGCTCCTTTACCTTTCTGCTCAGGGTCTGCCTCGGCACATCCAGCAGGACCGCCGCCCTGGTGATGTTCCCGTCGGTTTTGCTCAGCGCGGCGCGAATCAGCTTCTTTTCATAATCAGCGACCTGCTCAGTCAGCGATCTATCCTCCAGTTCGCCGCCGTCGCTGTCCGCGCCGTCTATGGCCATCAGCCTGGCCTGCACGTGGCGAAGCTCCAGGGTTTCCGTGTCCTCATTGGCCATGCCTACGCCGTAGGCGACGACGTTCTCCAATTCCCGCACGTTGCCCTGCCATGGACATTTCTCAAGCTCCTCATAGAGCTTTCCGGAAATCCTGTGAATTTTCTTTCCGAACATGTTATTGTACTTGGCCGCGAAATAATTGGTCAGCAGCCGGATATCCCGCTTTCTCTCCCGCAAAGGCGGGATTTCCAGGATCAGCACCGCCAGCCTGTAGTAGAGGTCCTGCCGGAAGGAGCCTTCCTTTACCAGCCGCTCCGGCCGCTGGTTGGTCGAAGACACGATCCGCACGTTGACCTTTTTCACTGCTTTGTCCCCGACCCGGCGGAAGGTTCCGTCCTGAATGACCCGCAGCAGCTTGGGCTGCAGCTCCAGAGGCATGGAGTTGATCTCGTCCAGGAACAAAGTGCCTCCGTCGGCCAGTTCCAGCAGCCCGATGTTGTCCACCGCCCCGGTGAAAGCGCCCTTTGACGTGCCGAACAAAATGCTTTCCATCAGGTTTGCCGGAATCGAGGCGCAGTTCTGGACCACAAAGGGCTTGTCCGCCCGGTTGCTGGCATTGTGCAGAGAATGGGCCACCAGTTCCTTTCCCGTTCCGGTTTCCCCGTAGATCAGCACAGGCAGCTCCGTCTTGGCCAGGCGGAGAATGTTGTCCTTCAGCTCCAGCATCTTCCCGTCGCAGGTCTGAATATCCTCCACCTGATAGGTCGCCACATCGGCGCCGTGGGCCAGGCTGTCCACCTTGTTGTACGCGTACAGGATCTCTTCGGTGAATTCCTCGCCGTCAAAGTCGATAGGCACCCCGTCAGCGGCCTTTCCCCCGTCGTCGGAGACAGACAGATCGATGACCCCGACTACAGTCCGCCCGGATTTAATCGGTATGGAGAGGGACGTGATCTCAATTGGGTCGCGGCCCCTGCTCTTCAGCATCTGATTCTCCACATAGACAGGTACGCCTTTTCTCATGGCCAGATATACGCTGCTGTTATTCTCATCCAGTTTTTCATAGACGTCAAAGAACTTCTTCCCCACTACTTCGTAATTCTCGTCCACGCTGTCCAGCTTGTTGTTGAATTTGGCAGAGAAGAGAATTTCCCCCTCTATATTGACGATGGTGATCCCCTCAATATATCCTTTTCCGTTGAATAACTTGTTTACAAAATCCATAACTGCCTCTTTTCCGTAATCACAGGTGCAAATGTCTACCTTTATTTTATCTTATGAAACAGAAATACTCAACACAAAAAAACAGACCGGCTGCCCCAGAGGACAGCCGTCTGCATACGATTGGTCAATTTGATATGTTCTGCTGTGTTTTGATCTGTTAGAGAGATGTAAATCCCAGGATCAGATACCCGACCACCGCCAGAGCGCCGCATACTAAGGAGTACGGCAGCTGCGTCTTTACGTGGTCGATATGATCCGCACCTGCGCCAGTAGATGCCAGGATCGTGGTATCGGACAGCGGGGAGCAGTGATCTCCGAATACACCGCCGCCGGCGACTGCCGCGAAGCAGGCTACCACCAGGGTAGTCAGAGTATCGTTGGTATACGCGAAAGCCAGAGGCAGGGCGATCGGCATACAGATGGCGAATGTGCCCCAGGAAGAACCGGTGGCGAAGGCCATGATCGCCGCTACGACAAAGATGATCGCAGGCAGTACGTTAGGCGACAGGAATCCCTCGCAGGTCTGAATGATAAAGTTAGCGGTTCCCATGGTGCTGGACAGCGCGTTGACGGAATAAGCCAGCGCCAGCAGGGTTACAGCAGGTACGCCGCTCTTGATGCCCTGTGTCACGGTATCCATTACCTCGCCAAAAGGAATGCCCTGCACCAGCATGCTGATCGCCATGAAGATGACCACGCCCAGAAATACTTCCATGGTCTTTGCTGAACCCATGAGGAAGAAGGTGGACATAGCGCCTACGATGATCAGCAGTACCGGCAGTACGAAGTTGAGGAAAACTCTCGGCTTAATGCCCTCTGCCGGCTTCATCTCCAGCAGTTCCTTGCCGATCAGCGGCGTCGCGCCGTCTCTCAGCACTTTGCCCTCGTTGATCGCTCTGTCTTCAGCCTTTTTCATCGGTCCGAAGTCTTTGACAATGCCGCTGGCCACCAGGCCAACCATGATGACGGCAAACAGCGGGTAGAAGTTCAGCGGAATCGCTTTGAGGAACAGGCCCTGGGCGTCTTCCTGCGTCGCGATGCAGCCGATGCCTACGGCCAGTCCCATCAGGTACGCGGCCCAGCCTGTGATCGGCACCAGTACGCTGACCGGCGCGGCGGTAGAGTCCGCGATGTAGGAGAGCTTTTCCTTTGAGATCTTCGCTCTGTCGGAAATATCTCTCATGACGGTTCCTACAAACAGCGGCGAAAAGGAATCGGAAAAGTATACGAAAATTCCCAAAAACCACGCCATAAGCTGTACGCCCCTGCGCTTCAGATTTTTGCTGTGCACCCAGTCAGAAAAGGCCTGAATCGCTCCCGTCTTGTGGAAAAAGGCTACGATGATGGCGATATACAGGTTCAGCAGCATAACCCAGGAAAAACTGGTGGTGCCTGTCGCCTCTTTGATCAGCGTAGGCAGTCCCAAAATGCCCTGTCCGGCAGCCAGGGTTCCTACCAGACATGCCGCGATCAGCGCAACGATGGTATTTTTCGTCGCAAAGGATAAAACAATTGCAATAATAGCTGGCAACAATGAGATCCAGCCCATTGTTTCTAGATCCATAGAAATAACCTCCTGTGTCGTTCTTTGTCAAATAATATTGCAATTTATATGCCAAGTTCCCGCCAGGCCCCTTTCGTTGAAATTCCAATCCTTTCACCCCTTCATCAGGGAAAAGGGTCCGGCATGCCGCCCGAATATGAGCGGCCTCTGCTCAAAACCATTCCGTCCCCGCGCCCGCTGCATCTAGGCCCGGGACAGATATTTCCGCGTATAAGGACAGACAGCAAAGCACTTGCCGCAGAAGTCCAGCCTCTCGCCCGTGTTTTTCTCCATAATGTCATACATGGCCGCTTCACATCGGCGGTGATCCACCAGCCGGTCTCTCTCCAGGCCCGGCTCCCACAGGTTCCCCTGAATGGCATGGGCCGGACACTTGTCCACACAGAGGTGACAGCCGCCGCAGCGGCTCTGTGCGACAGGCTGATCCGCCGGCAAAGGCGCGTTGGTCACGATGGACCCCAGCCGCACCGCGCCGCCAAATTCCGGCGTCACGAGGAGGCAGTTCCGTCCGATCCAGCCCAGTCCGGCTTTTGCCGCCACTGTCTTATGGGGCAGCAGTGTGGTATTGTTCTCGTCAGGCTTTGCATAGTCAAAGTCCTGGGCCACCGCCTCAAAGCCCAGGGATTTCAGGTACGCGGCCCCGGCGTGAGCCGCCTCTACAAGGCGGTCATTGTACTCTCTGTACACCCGGACATATTCCATATTAGGCGCTTCGATCAGCTCCTTCACCGTAGCGGGAGGAAGGTTCATACAGAAGGCGACGCCTATACGCATGGCCGGCCCTTTCGCCGGCGGCAAAGCGGTTTCCGGCACGCCGCTCAGGTCCGCGACACCGCAGCGGGCGGCGCCGCAGTCTTCTAAAATCAGGAATAGTTCTCGTTTCATCGTCAATGGTTCCATGATATCCCTCCTAATCTTACCTGTAAAAATTATTTTAAGCATAGCACACTGCGGCAAAAAAATCCAGTGAATTTTTGGGTATTTTAAAGGCAGGACGCATACGCCGCGCCCTGCCCTTTGATCGCCGTTATTTATCTGATATAGTCTCTCTCCACGTAAGCGCTGGTAGCGGCCTTCAGCATACCGCCGTAGCCCAGCTCGAACTCTACGATGTCGCCCACCTTGTACTCTTTGTCGCAGTGGGTCACGTCCAGAATGATGTGGTCGGAGCTTCCGCCCATGATCTCGATCTGCGGATCGCAAGGGGTCATGCTGCCCAGATCGGCATCCTGCTTGCCGATGCCGATGATGGCTCTCTTCATGATGCCTCTGTCCTCGTAGTACGGCTTTTCACCGAAAGCGTCCACGCCCACTTCTCCAATCGGCAGGGACGGTTTTTCCTTTAATTCTATGATCTGCGCCTGCAGGATCAGCGCGTCGCTGACAGTGCCCGGCAGCTTGGTCTCATAAGCGGTATCGTTGCCCAGCAGGAAGGACTCGCCCAGTCGCAGGTTGTTGATGCCCTCAGGCAGCTCGCCTTTGTCCACCAGATAGATGGAGCTGGAATTTCCTCCGGATACCATCTCCAGCTTGATGCCGAACTTCTCTTCCAGTCTTCTGCCGATGGCGACCAGCTGAGACAGGTTGTCGTTCTTCGGAATGATAGCGCCGTAGCAGGTCAGGTTGACGCCGATGCCATACAGGTTGATGTTGTCCATCTTCAGGATCTCGGAAACGGCTTCGTCGATCAGATCTTCGTTCTGGAAGAAGATGCCCTCCCGCAGGTCGCCCAGGTCGATCATCAGCAGGATATCGTGAACTTTTCCGGCTTTGGCGGCCTCTTCATTGAGCAGTCTGATGGTGGAAAGCTCGGAGTTGAAGGAAAGGTCCACGTACTCGATGACTTCCTTTACCTCGCTGTGCATTGGGATTCTCAGCAAAGTAGTCTTCTTGCCGTTGGCTCTCACCACGTCGGCAAAGGTCGCGATGTTCTTGACTCTGGAATCAGCGACAAAATCCACATTAGGGTTTTCCGCTACCATTTTGACCATCTCTTTGTCGGCGCAGAGTCCTTTGGTCACGATCATCAGAGAACACTTGCCGTGATCCTTGGTAATCGCAGCGCAGGCGTTCAGGTTATCTTCCAGTTTCTTCAGGTTAATGACTAATTTCGGGTACATAGTTCCTCTCCTCTTTCCTCTATAATGGTTCTACTCTGTTCGGGCAGTTTCTTCTGCTGCAGTGCTTGCAGTCATGGGTGCAGTCTCCCATATACTGTCCGCCGTTCTCTGTCTGCGCGGCCCATTTGCCCTTCAGACCCTGGCCGCTGCGGATGCCGGCTTTCTCCGCGTCCGCGCTGGCGGCTTCGGCAGCCGCTCTCGCCGCTTTGACCTCCTCCTCAGACGCGCCTCCGATGGCTTCCGGGTTCTTGTATTCGCTCATATCGTAGCCCATTGCTTCACATTCTTCGATGTGCTTGCGGTACTCTTCTTCCTTCTGCTTCGCGGCTTCGGCTTCACGGTCCGCCTCCGCCATGGCCTTGCTCAGCACGGTAAACTCGGCCTGATCTTTTTTCTCAGGGAACTTGAAGCCCAGGCTCTTTTCCAGCAGACGGATCGCGCCTTCTCTGTGGCGCTTTGACAGAACGCCCAGGGACGCCATGATGTAGTCGTTGTCTACCAGGATCTTGGCGTGCTCTGTCGGGAACAGCATCATGCCGCTGTCGTTATGCTTCGCGATGGACTCCATGATCTCCACCCTGTGCGGCAGCCTGGTCAGCGCGCCGCCGGTTCCTACGATGTATTTTACCGGCGTCAGGTCTTTGCCCTCAGCTACAGTGCTTCTGCCGGAAGGTCCATAGATGTAGCGGATAATGCCCGCGTGACGTTCTACAGCCTTCAGCACGGCTTCCTTTGTCAGACGCTCTACCAGCTTAAACTCCGCCTCGGTCTTCGGGATCGCCACATAGGATTCCAGCGTAGCATCCAGATCGATACCCATCTTGTCGCATTCCTTGCGCAGCTTTTCTTCTCCGATGGACTCGATGACCTTCATCCTGTTGACATAGACGCCCAGGTCGCCTTCTACGGTTCTCTTCGCCTTCGGTTCCGGCGAGATCATGATGCGGGCGATCTTGTCGGACTCTGTAGCCACGGAGTGAAGGTCGGTGGTCGCGCCGCCTACGTCCAGGACGATCAGATCTCCCAGACAGTCGTAGAGCAGCTTGGTGCATTCCATGACAGCGCCCGGCGTCGGAATGATCGGGCCGTTGACCATGTCGCGAACGTGCTCCATGCCCGGCGCGTTGGTGATGTGATCCTCAAAGGCGTCCTGGATCACCTTTCTGCAAGGCTCTACGTTCAGGTCGTCGATCTTCGGATATACGTTCTCTACGTTATACAGCTTCTGGCCGCTTTCTTCGTCGAAGATCAGCTTCATCTCTTCCTGGTTCTCGATGTTTCCGGCATAGATGATCGGCGTCTTCAGGCCCAGAGCCCGAATCTTCTCCGCGTTGTCGAGGGCGGTTTCACGCTCGCCGTAATCCACGCCGCCGGCGATCAAAATCAAATTCGGATTGATCTCCTTGATCTTGGCCAGGTCGGTCCTTCTCAGCTTACCGGCGGTTACATAGTGAATGATGCCGCCTGCGCCCAGCGCCGCTTCCTTGGCCGCCTTGGCCGTCATATCGTATACCAGTCCGTGGACGGTCATCTTCAGTCCGCCTGCCGCCGAAGAGGTGGCCAGCATTTCGTCGTATTCCAGGGAATCGATCTCCATCTTCCGGCAAAGATCGTCGACGGCCCCCTGAAGCCCGATGCGGACGTCTCCGTCCAGCACAGATGTAGGCGCCTGCCCCTGTGCCCAGAATACCGGATTCTCGGTGTCCAGATCCTTAAACGCGTTGACGACGGTGGTCGTCGAGCCTATTTCAGCAACTAATACATCTACTTTCATTCTCACCCTCCTGTCAGTTCTCCACTCAAAATTTCCATTTAAATTATCTACTCTATCTGTTTAAAAGCTTGCAGCTCTTAGAATGTCCCTCATTTTTCAAAATCATATTCCTCGGGTCATATCAATAGTTTATTCCTGATTTCGCTTTCTACTGTAGAAATATCTATCATTCCTTCTTCATTATCATAGGTAATGATCAAATTTTTCCAAGGCACTATTCCTGCCGACTCATAAAGCTCCAGTTTCCATTTATGACGCTTCATATATTTTACATTTCCTGTGAGCCCACAATGCTCCCAGATGAATTCTTCCTGCTTGCGTGACAAAACTGTAAAATCGGGAGCCAACTCATATCCATTGATCGCAATCGTCTGTTCATACCTGAATGGAATATCATATTCATACAGCTTTTCCGCTATAATCACTTCTGATTTCGAGCGGACTGCCAGCCCTCTGGAAGTCAGATGAATTTTTCTCTCAGGCATATAGCTGCTTTGTTGATATGGAGCGTTGGACCATTCCAAAGCCTTCGCCTGCTCCAGATCAGTTTGAAAGAAGAAATCTCTCGGCAGATCCCTGTATTTTTGAGGCATCTGCTGCAATATATTCTCTGGGGTCGTTTCACAAAATGCTGCCAAAGCCTTCTGTATTGCCTCAATATTATTATCTAAAAAGGCTGCCTCCGTTTCCAAATACTTCTTTCTCGCCAATGCTGCCGCTTTTTTTGGATACTTATTCAAACGGTATCTCCTGCGCTTTCCGCCTTCCCAAGTATCGTGGTAGTAACAGAAGCCGCCGTTCTCTTTGGTCCGCATCAAGCTTCCCTGTGGACAACTCCGCAGTTCCCGTTTGACAGATTTCTGTTTTTGCTCTAATTCTGTCAACATTTCTTCCAATTTCACACCAGTAATCACTGTTTTTTGCCCCCTTTCCTGACGAGACTGACAAAATTCATACTTTTTGTCAATTCAGTCAGGAATTCGGTTTAAAACGCTGACAAAACTGACAAATTCCTTTATTTTTGTCAACTTTGTCAACGTTTCCACGCAATCTGACTTTCGGAAATAATCCACGATGACCACTGCGGGCCGCATCAGGCGAATATATACCAACGACAAAGCTGCTCTTACTGCCATTGTATACGCACCTGACATATTTTTCAACCATTTTTTGTTTTTTATTCCATATTTTAAAAAGGGCGGGCTTTCGCCCGCCCCCAAAATATCCTAATATCCAAATATATGTCTGTTTCTTATCCGAGAAACAAAGCCCGGTATTTTACTGAATCCTAAAACGCAAAATACCTCACTTCCCCGCGCCTAAAGCTAAAGCGCAGGATTTTTCGTTCACAGCGCTGTCAACCGCGCTGTGGGCGAAAACGGCAAGCTTTACAGTTCGCCTCTTCTTCTCTTAGCTTCTTCAGCCAGGAAGGTAGCTACGTCGATACCGTGGGAGTCTCTTCCGAATCCAGCGTCGATACCAGTCTTCACAGCGTCGTCAGGAATTACCTGAGTACCGCCTGCTGCGATGATAACCTTGTCTCTGATACCTTTTTCTACAGCCAGATCGTTGATTCTCTTCATGTTCTTGTAGTGGATGTTATCGTGGGAGATGATGGTGGATGCCAGAATTGCATTGGCGTTCAATTCTACTGCAGCGTCAACCAGCTTCTCTACAGGTACGGAAGTGCCCAGGTAGTTAACCTTGATACCCCACTTTTCGATACCGCCGTGCTTGATGTTGATGATCTCACGCAGACCTACGGAGTGCTCGTCCTCACCAACTGTGCCGCAAACGACTACCATAGGGTGATTCTGGAATTCATCGTACAGGGTAGCGTCGTCCAGGTGATGCGGTTCAGGTGGGATCTCCAGAGTCGTAGGGTCTACGTCAAAGTCGATCTTGCCCTTCATTTCGATTCTGGTACCTTCAGCTTCCTGCATTACTTCCTTACTGATAACTTCAGGATTCTGCAGGCCCATCTTCTTACCGATCTCCAGTGCGGTCGCTTCAGCAGTTCTGGTGTTGGCAGGGATCATCATGGTCATCATGATAACGCCGTCGCCGCACCATTCCATCTCAGGCTTGATCGCTTCGCCGTCCAGGTACTTCTTAACCTTTTCCAGTCTGCGGTCTACGCAGTCCTCATCGTCCAGCTCGTCGATGAACACGATCTTGCTTCTGTCTTCAAAAGTACAGCCGCCGATCAGCGCGGACGGATTCTCAGGATCTCCGCCGTACTGCTCTACGTTGTTGTATCCGAAGTGAGCGGTTACAGGAGCCATGTAGTCGTCTTCTCTCTCGAAGATGTATCCGTAACCTACGCCGCCTTCCGGATTTCTTGCGATACCGTCGCCGTTTCTCTCAGGATATTTCGCAGAGTCTACGAAGAAACCTTCTTTAACAGCCTGGAAGTAGCCGCCAACTTCGATGATCTCTTCCATGAACAGGCAGGCTCTTTCCTTGATCTCTCTGGCGTTCTCTCTCAGCGGGCCGTCTTTCTTCAGTTCTACCATTTCCATCAGGCCGTCCATGCCCAGCAGAGCCTGCTTAGCATTGTCGATAGCTTCCATGTTGTAGATGTGCCATGGAACGTTTCTTCCTTCGTCAGGAGTGATGGTGGACTGGATGTCAGCTCTGGTCAGCTTGGAGATGAACATGTTCAGAACGTGAGTTACAGTAGCTTCTCTTACGGAGGAGCAGATGTACTTGGTGTTCTGCTGTGCTCTCATCTTGTATCTGTTGCAGATATCTCTCAATGCTACCGCATACGGCAGGTCGTAGTACATACAAGGCGCCGGTGTAGCAGTTGGAGGTACTGTGGACAGTGCGATGTTCTCAGGCTTGATGCCAACCTTTTCAGAGAACAGGGAGTTGATAGCGTGCTGAACGATCAGTTCAGGCATAACCTTCCATGCTTCTCTTGCAGTCGCGTTCGCGTTGTGAGCTCCGTCGATCTGCAGAATGTCAGCCCAAGCTAAGATCTTCTTGGATTCGCAGGCGTCTACGAAGGAACGTACGCAGTTGATATCTCTGTACAGTACGTTGTACTGAGGGTCCTGGTGCGCGCCAGCGATGCCTTCTTCCGCGAACATTACAGCTACGTCAGGTCCAGCTACGCCGGATACGTAGGAGTGATAGTTGATCGGACGGCCAACTTCATCTTCGATGATATCCAGAGCTTTTCTCTGCGCTCTTACCTGCTTACGAGTTACAGGAATACCGCCGATACCCTGCGGAGTACCTTCCATCAGGCCGTCGATGTGGGACTGACCCATGTGTCTGATAACCATGATATGGTCAGCGCCATGCCATGCAGCCATTCTCATTCTGCGGATATCGTCTTCAAAACGACCGGAAGCGATCTCGGTAGTGATAACCGGCATCGGCTGCGGGTCGATGTTCTCAAAGTACTTCGCAGGCGGAAGGCCTACGCCGTTCTTCATCGGCTCGGAACAATCATGATAGGTAAAAGGTCCCATCTGAAGGTTTGGAGCAGGTTTTCTCCAGGTCCAGCCTCTTCTTCTCGGTTCATACTTGTCGAGGTCTTTCAAGATTTCTCTAACATCTAATTTTTCATTTGGTTTCAAAATCATGTCTGCCATCTTTATTTACCTCCCTTGAATAATGCTACTGCATCGTCCCAGTATTCGCCTTCAGCCAGTTTAATGCTGGCTTCTCTGATGGTGATGCCTTTTTCTTTAGAAATTTTGTACACAACATGACCAGCTCCGTGTCCCATGAGACCTCTGTCCATGCAGCCTTCTACGATCTTCTGAGTGTCCAGGGAGGAAACACCCATTCTCAGTAAAACGGCTCTTTCAACAGAAGGTGTCGTGTTCTTTCTTCCCAGCTCGAGAAGAGGATCAACGACCTGAGCGGTCAATTCCCAGAATCTGTTGTAAAGTTCTTCGTCAGTAAGATTAGCAATATGCTGTCTTCTCTGTTCGAAATCGTCTGCTCTTTTCATTCTTTTATCTCCTTAATATATTTTAGAGTCCTAATGTCTTTTTAACGAATTCTGCATCCGTCTTTGTTTCCTCTGCCAGGAATGCGATATCCGCGTCGCTCGGTGCAGTAACGCCAGCCTTCTTGCATGCCTTCTTGATCAGGGACTGTCTGAAGTGGTTGATGTCAGCCTCTTCGTGCTTGATCAGACCAGGGTTTGCAGGCAGGATCAGGTTTTCACCCGGCTTATCCTCTTTGTTCGGATCGCCGAATCTGATGTCGATACCGTTTTCTCTTGCGAATGCCATCTGCGGCTGAATGTGCTTACCAGCGCCAGTGTATTCAGTTTCGCTGATAACCAGAACAGCGTCTTCAGGCAGTTCCTGAGCCAGGGAGAATGCTGCAGCCAGCGCAGTATTTCCTGCAGGACCTCTTTCGATGCCTTCCAGGTTAGCCAGAGCTTCTGTGATGTACATAACGTCGCCCTGCTTAACAGTTACATAACGGTCCATGTAACGCAGCGGTCTTGCAGCACTGCGAGGAACGTCGGAGTGGTCTGGATCTGTCGCGTAAGGAACGCCGAAACCAGTGTGTCCAGTTGTGCAGGACTTCTTGTTGAACTGTACGTCGGAAGCCATGTGCAGACCAGTCAGGTCGATAGATGCAGCAACCATTTCAGTGTTTACACAGCCAGCTTTCAGCAGGCCTCTTGCAGTACCAGTCATCATACCGCCGCCAGCGTTGGTGCAGACTACCATATCTGGATCCTTGCCAACGATCTCACGGCACTGCATAGCGATTTCATAACCTAATGTTTCAACACCAGCGATACCGAATGGGGAGTACAGGGAAGCGTTGAAGTAACCTGTATCTTCCAGTACGGACAGGAAGGTGTAGAACAGTTCAGGTCCTACAGTCAGCTGAATAACTTCTGCGCCGTAAGCTTCGCACTTTCTTGCCTTTTCAACGATTTCAGGCTGTCCAACTCCCTTGGAGTCGTAGCATTCCTGTACGATGATGCATTCCAGTCCCTGCATAGCAGCCTGGGAAGCAACAGCAGCGCCGTAGTTGCCGGAAGTCGCCGCGATTACGCCTTTGTAGCCTAACTTCTTAGCGTGAGCAACTGCGCAGGCAGCTCTTCTTGCCTTGAAGGAACCGGAAGCGTTCGCTGCTTCGTCCTTTGCAAAAATTCTTGCACCTTTTCCTGGTTCAGCATACTTTCTTGCCAGAGCGGTCAGGTTTCTCAGCTCGATCAGCGGAGTGTTGCCTACAGCTGTTCTTGACTGGATCTTCGCAACCTCTTCCAGAGTGTATCCTGTGGATTTCATCAGTGCTTCATAGTCGAATGCGACGGAACCGGATTCAAATTCGTTGTAGTCCAGTCCCAGTGCTTTTTTCATGATATCATTGGATCTTCCCATTACGGAATCGTAATCTTTTGCTAATGCCATTATTTGTCACCTCCGAACATGATTTCTCTCAGCTGTTTGTCGATCTCGATGATCTCAGGGACAAATGTACCATAGCTGTGTGTATAGTATGGACCCACTTCAATCAGTGTGCCCTTTTCTAAACGATTGCATGCAGTCTTTACTGTAACAACGTCGCCGATTTCTGCATCTTCCTGCAGTTCTCCCTTTGTCCACATTTCCAGATCACATTTCTGGGTGTCTTCAGGAATTTTAGCGGTTCTCTCCTCTGCCTTCAGAACAACAGAGTGGATGCGAACCCAATCGCCTTTCTTAGCCATTTCTACTCATTACCTCCAAAATATCCGCCGTGGCGCGGCTGCGCCGCGAAACCCGGCTCAGATTGCCAGGGCACCCTTATTCCTAAGCGTGCCCTGACTCTCTTGCTTTTATTTAATCATTTTGTTTCAAGAACTATTTTACGATCTTCTTGTCTGGGTTGATTCTTTCTCTTACGTCACCCATCAGAGCCCGTGGAATAGGCAGAGTGATCATAGTGTGCAGACCAGGTTCAGCGTTGATAACCTGAGGGATCATGTTTACGCACATAGCGATAGTTCCCAGGCCGCCTTCAACCTCTGGGCTGTTAACCATGTTAACGGAAGGAGTTCCCTTGATGATGACATAGTCGCCAGTCTGAACGCCAACCTGTTCAGGCTCGATCTGCTGAGGGTGCTCCATTCTGATTTCCATACCGTTGCTCAGAGTAGCATCAGCTTCCATAGCAACGCCAGCGCAGGAACCAGCAGCAGCGAATCCATAAGGGGATTTTCTGTCAACGTCAGTAGTGATAGGGTTCATGTCCTGAGCGAACTTCTCAACCTTCAGGCCAAGACCTTCTGCCATCATGCCAACGGATTCAGCAAATCCAACGTGACCGCTCATAGTGTGGTTTGCTTTTCTTTCTTTGAATTCTTCTACGCTGATGCCGATGCCCTGTTCTTCCATAACAGCAGGTCCGAACGGGGACAGGGAGTTAACTCTCTTGGACAGGATGTGCTCTACATCTACCATGCAGCCAGTCATTACCAGAACCAGCAGGTCCATGATGTGTCCAGGGTTGATACCAGTTCCCAGGCAGGATACGCCGTTAGCCTTAGCGATCTTGTCCAGTTCAGCAGCCAGTTCAGGCTCCTGAGCAGCAGGGTAAGACATTTCCTCAGCGGAAGTGATTACGTTGATGCCCTGTTCCATGATGAACTTCAGTCTAGGGAATGCGTTCTTAGTGAAAGAGTCTGTGCACAGCAGAACGATGTCAGCAGCACCCGGCTTGATGATGTCTTCTGCAGCCTGGATGATAACGTCTTCTCTGTCGCCTCTCTCAGTCTTGATGTAGTCATACATGGAAGTGCCGATCTTCTTGCCTCTTCCAGCAACGCCTACGATGTCAACGCCCTTCTTAGTCAGAAGCATGTCAGCCATTCCGCCGCCCATAGCGCCAAGTCCCCAAATAATTACTTTTACATTTTCCATTTGCTTTTACTCTCCTTTTACTTAATAAATTAGCATTAACTAATAAATAGTTTGGATTCTTGCGGGATGTTCCCGCGATACCCATATATAAAGCAACAAGTGTGCCAAACACTTTTATGTATACAGAATACCCATATTTGGCCTTTTTTATGAAAAAACAGTGGTTTTCGCTCATTTTTTTGAGCAAAAACCACTAATTTTTTACCAAATTCCAGATATTTCACTTAACTTCCAGAAATTCTTCGAGAGCCATGTGCAAAATTTTTTGCGTTTTATATGCAATTATTTTTGCACTTTCTACCCTTTTATTCCATATTTCTTCAATTTATGCTGCAAAGTCTGCCTTTTTATCTTCAAAACAGCCGCCGTCCTGGATATGTTGCCGCCCTCTGTGATCATTACCTCCCTGATGATCTCCTCCTCCAGGTTGGCAAGGTATTCATCCAGCGGCCCTTTGCGGTCCCATTTCTCCACGTCCGCGCCGATGGCCCGGATCTGCATGGGCATCTGCAGCATCTTCTCGGTCAGCACGTGTTCTGTCGGGCTGGCCATGGCCACGGACTGCATGATGATGTTCTCCAGCTCCCGCACATTACCCGGGTAATCGTACTCTTTGAGCCTGCGGACGGCGTCATCAGAGAGCATCCAGACGGTCCTGTCAAAGCGCTCATTGTGCTTTTCCAGAAATCTGGCGGCCAAAGCGGGAATATCGTCCAGACGGCTGCGCAGCGGTGGAATTGCAAGGCTTACCACGTTTAACCGATAGTAAAGGTCCTTCCGCAGCAGCCCTTCTTCCATCAGCTTTTCCGGCGTTTCGTTTACCGTGGCGATGATTCGCACGTCAATGGGAATGTCCTTTGTTCCTCCGACTCTGCGGATATAATCCTCCTGCAGCACTCGCAGAAGTTTGCTCTGCAGTTCATAAGGCATGGCGCTGATCTCATCCAACAAAAGGGTTCCGCCGTTGGCCTGTTCAAAGAGGCCGGCTCTGTCCACGGCCCCGGTGAAGCCTCCCTTTGCCGTGCCGAACAAAATGCCCTCCAGCAGGGATGCCGGCAGAGCCGCGCAGTTCTGGGCCAAAAACGGCTTGTGTTTCCTCCTTCCGCCGTAGTGGATGCTCTGAGAAAAAAGCTCCTTGCCAGTACCCGTTTCACCATAAATAAAGACCGATGCGTTGTTGTCCGCGGCCCGTTTTGCCCGCTCAACAGCGGCGGCAAAAGCCGGGCTGCTTCCTGCCAGGTCGTCGAAAGAATAGTGGCGGATCTTCGGCTTCGCCTGGTGGTCGCCGATCTTCTTCTCCCGCAGCTCCAGAATGGTATCGCTCATGGACTGGATGTTCGTGATGTCCTTGGCCACCTCTACAGCCGCTATGGTCTTTCCGTTTTCAATGACCGGAACCGTGCTGTTGATGGTCGTGATGGACTTTCCGTACAGGTTGGTGTAGGACTGCTGCTTGTTCCGGGTGGCCACGTTTTTTTTCAGGGCCTGGTACATGGTGCTTTCGTCCAGCTTGACGCCTGGAAAAGCCTTATGAAACGCCTTCCCCACAACGTCTTCCACATTGATCTGCTCCATATCGGCCATGGCCTCGTTGTAAAACAGACCCATGCCGTCCTTGTCCACCACGTAGACGCCTGTATCGATGAGCTTGATCAGTTCTTCTATGATTCGCTTGTATCCTTCCTGTTCCAAAGAGCGCACCTCCTGTTCCGGCCGCTTTCCGCCGGCTGTCCTCTGTCAGAAGCCCTTTGCCGGCCGTCCTGCCATGCTCTGGCAGCAGTCTGACAGTATTCTCACTGTGTTCCGATTACGTCCAGTATATCATACTTTGACCTTCGGTGCAAATTTTTTTGCATATATGTTTTCAAAAGTTCCGCGCGTCTGTTTTCCGCTGTCGTTTTCCATCGTCTTTTTCGCCTGTCATTTTCCATCACCATTTCCATCTGTCGTTTTTCGTCTATCATTTTCCGTCTGTTGTCCGCCATTTGTCGTCTGCCGCGGAAAACACAAAAAAGCCGCCGTCTGCTGTCAAATTGCCTTGTGCTTTTTTCTAAAGTGGAGTAAGATGATATAAGAGATATAAGATGAAAGGAACTTGCATTATATATGAAAAAAACAGGGCTGTTAGAAAGGCTGCGCGCGGGCGAGACGCTGACCTTTAAAGAGCAGCTAATGCTTATCGTCCAGCTCAGCGTGCCAACCATTTTGGCACAGGTTTCCGGTATCATCATGCAGTACATCGACGCATCCATGCTGGGCAGACTGGGCGCAAACGCCTCAGCCTCTATCGGTTTAGTATCCTCCAGTACGTGGCTTTTCGGAGGGATGTGCATGGCCGCCGGCATCGGTTTCAGCGTGCAGGTCACCCAGAGCATCGGCGCGGGACAGTTCCGTGAAGCCCGAAACATTATGAAACAGGCTTTTTTCGTGACCCTGGCTTTCTGTATCCCGCTGGTCGCGGCGGGTTCAGCCATCAGCGGCGCACTGCCCCATTGGCTGGGCGGAGAACCTGAGATCTGCACCGGCGCTTCTCGATATTTTCTGATCTACATTCTCTTCCTGCCCGTAGTCCAGATGCTGCAAGTCTCTGTGGGCATGCTCCAGGCCAGCGGCAATATGCGCCTGCCCAGCATGCTGCAGGTGATCATGTGCGGCCTGGACGTAGTATTCAACCTGCTCCTGATCTTCCCGACCAGAAAGATCGGCTCGTTCACACTGCCAGGCGCCAATCTGGGCGTTGCCGGAGCGGCTCTGGGGACAGCCCTTGCTCAGCTGGTGATTGTTCTGCTCCTGCTCTATTTTCTCCTGCTGCGTTCTCCGATCCTCCATCTCAGAAAGGAAGAAAAATTAAAATTCTCTGCGACGCGGATCAAAACCGCCGCAAGGATCGCTCTGCCCGTAGGCTTTGAGAGGGTTGTCATGTGCGGCGCCATGATCACCACCGTCCGCATCGTCTCGCCGCTGGGGACCGTGGCCATCGCGGCTAATTCCTTCGCTGTCACGGCGGAAAGCCTTTGTTACATGCCCGGCTACGGCGTCAGCGCGGCGGCAACCACTTTGGTGGGACAGAGCATCGGCGCAGGGCGGAAAGAGCTGGCCCTGCGTCTTGGCTGGATGTCCACCCTGCTGGGTATGGCGGTTCTGAGCACCACCGGACTCTTGATGTACCTGGCTGCTCCATGGATGATCGGCATCTTAAGCCCTGACCCGGAGATCATCGCTCTGGGCGCTATGGCCCTGCGGATCGAAGCCTTCGCGGAGCCGCTGTACGCCGTATCGATCGTAGCGTCCGGCGTATTTCAGGGCGCAGGAGATACGCTGATACCAAGCTGTATGAATTTCTTCAGCATGTGGGCGGTCCGGCTGCCGCTGGCGGCGTTCCTGGCTCCTCGTCTCGGCCTGCGCGGCGTGTGGATCGCCATGTGTGTCGAGCTCTGTATCAGAGGCCTTTTGTTCCTGATCCGGCTGGCGAGCAAGCGCTGGCTGAAGGCCGCCCTGCTCCCAAGCGGCGAAGAAGCCTGACGCCGGCGTCTCCGCCTTCTTTTTTATCTTCCTCGCTTTTTCACGCGCGGATCTGTTCCCCAGGTATTCCTCTTGAAAAACATCTCGATTTGTTGTATATTGTTATTTGACGATTTATTATCAGGAGGATGGCTATGAGAATCAGAAAAACCACAGATACCTTTGAAGAAAAAGACATAGAAATGATCGCGAGGGTCTCCGACGCCCTGGCGCATCCGGTGCGGCTCAAGCTGTTCCGCCACATCATGCAGTGCAACAAGTCCATGGAAACGGTCTGCAACAAAGACCTAGTCGCAGCCTTTGACTACGCCCAGGCGACCATCTCCCAGCACATGAAAAAGCTGGTCGAATCCGGGTTGATCGAGGTGAAAAAGAAAGATAAATTTTCTTTCTATTACGCCAATTTGGGAATTTTGATGCAGTATATTGACATTACCAAAAAATATTCTATAATATAGGGATACATCGCCCGCAAGGGCAAAGGGGATTAGGGAGGCATCCATATGTTACGAAAAATCGGGCTTAGCCCCGTGCAGATCCTGGCCATCGGATTTGCGCTGATTATTTTGATGGGCGGCATTCTCCTGTCGCTCCCGCTGTGCAGCCGGAGCGGAGAAGGCATACCCTTCATCGATGGCCTGTTTACCGCAGCCTCGGCCACCTGTGTGACCGGACTTACTGTCTACGATATCTTTTCACAGTTCAACTTTTTCGGACAATGCATCATACTACTACTCGTTCAAATTGGCGGTCTCGGCTTCATGGGGATCGCCGTGATTTTTTCTTTTCTGCTGGGCAGCAAGATCGGCATCTTTCAGCGGTCTATTTTGATGGAATCTATCGGAACGCCCCACATGGGCGGCGTGGTCAGGGTCATCCGGCGCATGCTGCTGGGTTCCCTGCTCTTTGAGGTTCTGGGTTCCGCCGTCATCGCGGCCAGATTTATCCCGAGACTGGGCCTGGCAGAGGGGATCTGGTACGGCGTCTTCCACGGCGTATCCGCCTTCTGCAACGCGGGCTTTGATCTGATGGGCCGCTGGCAGCCTCTCAGCTCTTTGACAGGCTTTCAGGACGACTACGTGCTGCAGGTCACCATCATGATCCTGATCGCGTCCGGCGGCATCGGTTTCCTGGTCTGGAACGATATCGTCGACCACCGATTCAAGTTCCGGCAGTACGCCCTCCACTCCAAGATCATGCTGACCTTTACCGCCGTCCTGATCCTGGCAGGAGCAGCGGCCTTCTTCCTCATCGAGGGCGGCCACGCCTTCGGTCAGATGAGGCCCGGAGAAAAGGTCCTGGCGTCCTTCTTCGCGTCTGTGTCTCCGAGAACGGCGGGCTTCAACTCTGTAAACTACACGGATATGACCACGGCAGGCCGGTTTCTGACCATGCTGCTCATGTTCATCGGCGCCGGACCGGGCTCCACCGGCGGCGGCGTCAAGGTTACCACCTTCATCACGCTGCTGCTGTCCATCTACGCTTCAGCAAAGCGCCACCGTGACCTGAGCATCTTCCATCGAAGGCTGGAAGACGACGCCCAAAAGCGGGCCTTCTCCGCCATAGCGCTGTACACGCTGGCGGTGCTGGCGTGCAGCTTTTGCATGATGCTGGACGATCCGTCTCTGACCGCGGAAAGCTGCCTCTTTGAGTCGCTGTCCGCCATGGGAACCGTGGGTCTGACCATGGGCATCACGCCGGACCTGGGCTCTTTCTCCAAGCTCTGTCTGCTCCTTTTGATGTACAGCGGCAGAGTCGGCAGCATTACCGTCGCCATGGCCATCGCGCGCAGAAAGATCGTCCCAAAGATCAGCTATCCGCAGGAGAAGATCACTCTGGGCTAGGCTCCGGGCGGCAGATTCTGCCCGCTGTTCCAGAGCGCCGTTTGACGCGGACGCCTGAACCGGGTACATGTTAATTGGGTTATTTAATGGTTTATATGTTTTTACATCAAAAGGGGGAATTTAAAATGAGATCCGCATTGATTATCGGCCTGGGCCGCTTTGGCCGCCACCTGGCCACTGACCTTTCCAATTTAGGCAACGAAGTCATGGTCATCGACATAGACGAAAATGCTGTCAGCAAGCTGGCGCCTGTGGTCACCGCCGCGCAGATCGGCGACTGCACAGATGAGATCGTCCTGAAAGAGCTGGGCGTTTCCAACTTTGACATCTGCTTCGTCTGCATCAGCCACGATCTCGAAGCGTCCATGATCATCACCATGACCCTGAAGGATCTGGGCGCGAAAAAGGTCGTCACCAAGGTCAACCAGGACATCCACGTCAAGTTCCTGCTTTCCAACGGCGCTGACGACGTCATCTACCCGGAACGGGACATGGCCTTTCGCACCGCTATGAAATACAGCGCCCAGCGTGCCTTTGACTACGTCGAGCTCAGCGAGCATTACGGGCTGTTTGAGATCGAGCCGCCGGACAGCTGGATCGGACGCAGCCTGGCCCAGGTCGACGTGCGGAAGAATTACCACGTCAACATTATCGCCTATAAATACCGGGACCTGATCATGCCTCTGGAAAGCGGCGACTACTACTTTTCCGCGGACCAGCATTTGATCGTGGCCGGCGATATGAAAAACTTCCATCATCTGATCCAGAAGGACCTGTGATCTATTCCGTCTCCATCTGGGAAACCTTCTTAAAGAGAGCGGTCCTGTCTGTGATCCTGAGGCGCGTCCGCTCTTTTTCAATCCAACCCGCCTCGGCAAACTGGCCCATGACCCTGGACAAATGGCGGTAGCTGCAGCCCAGATACTGAGCCAGATCCGTCAGCCGCAGCTTCATCCAGCCTCCGGGAGCCATGCCCCGGTCCTCCTCAGTTTCCAGCAGATAAGCCGCCAGCCGGTTTTCCAGCGGGTAGCTCTGAGTCGCCACCAGCTTATCCACGCTGCGGAGCATCTTCTCTGCCAGAAATCTGCTCAGATTCCGCAGAAACACCGTATCGGACAGCATCAGCGCCCCGCAGCTGTCAAAAGGCAGGGCGACGCATACAGCGTCCTGCACAGCTTCAATGGACTGGGACTGGCTGCGGATTCCCAGCAGCTCCAGCTCTCCCAGCACGCTGACCGCCTCGAAATACTGCGCCAGCGTGACGCTGCCGTCCTGATGGATCATGGACAGCTTAACCCTGCCGTCCATCAGGAAGTAAAGCCTGCGCGGCGCCATCCGCTCTTCGCACAGAAACTCTCCCTTTCGGAAGACGTGCACCTCCACGCTGTCCGCCAGGGCCCCCATAGTGTTCTCCGAAAAATACGCCTCGATGGGATATTGGGACAAATACGCTGCCCGTTTTTTTGCATCTTTGATCTTCACCGGTCTCCTCCCCGTCTCTTTGCCGCGCCAAAGGGCCGCCGCTCCTGAACAGGCTCCTAGACAAGCGTCCGAAGAAACGCCTGCGCGCTTGAAGAAACATTGGAGCAAGCGCTGCAGGAAACTCCTGGGCAAATGTCTAAAGTTACTCTTCATATTATGCCATATGTCCTATTTTTTCGCAACCACCTCTGTTATACTAAACCCATGAAAGAAAGAATGAATGGAACACGGAGGTGAATCCACATGGTGGAAAACAACCCCTATGAAAACAGTCCCTATATCGTAGGCATCGGCGCCGCGAACATCGACATCATGGGAAGAAGCCGCCGCAGCCTGGTCCAGGAGGATTCCAACCCGGGCCGCATCAGCGTTTCCGTCGGCGGCGCGACCCACAACGCCTGTGAAAACGCCGCCAGGCTTGGCGTTCCCGTCGCCTTCATCACGGCCACCGGAGACGACTACTTCGGACAGATGATCCGCAGCGCCTGTGACACCGCCGGCATCGACACCAGCCATTTTGTCGTATTTCCCGGCCAGACCAGCTCCACCTACATGTCCGTCCACAACAAAAACGGCGAAATGGACATCGCGGTTTCCGACATGACCATACTCCAAAGCCTGACCACCGGTCATCTGAAGGCCAGGGACCAGCTTCTGCGGAACGCGGCCGCCATCGTCTTTGACACCGGCCTTCCCCAGACCGTCATCGACTTTATCAGGCAGACCTACGGCCCCGTCACGCCGGTCTTCGCGGACACCGTCTCCACCACCTACGCGGAAAAGCTGCTGGGCGGCCTGACCGGCATCCATACCCTGAAGCCCAACCTGCTGGAGGCAGAGATCCTCTCCGGCATGAAGATCAGCTGCATGCAGGACCTCGAAGCCGCGGCCCAGGTGATTCTGTCAAAGGGTGTCCGCCGGACGTTCATCAGCCTCGGACGCTGCGGCGTTTACTACTGTGACGACGCGGGAAACCGCCGCTGGCGATGCGCCAGGCCGATGGAGAATATCGCCAACGCCACCGGAGCCGGCGACTCCTTTCTGGGCGCTTTGCTCTACGCCCACGTCAACGGCCTGACGTTGGAGGAGACCATGGAGGCCGCCATGACAGTGTCCATGCTGACCATTCAGAGCGAACAGACCATTAACCCGCAGATGTCAGAAGCTTTGATGAAAGAAAATCTGATCCTGGCCGCAGAAGATACCGGCCGGGACCCGCAAGCGTTAAGATTTTAAGATAAGATAAAGAGAGGTAAAAGGAATGAACAAATATTTATCCATCGCGCCGGAGATCCAGGAAGCCCTGGCAGCCGGCAAGCCCGTCGTCGCTTTAGAATCCACCATCTTGTCCCACGGCATGCCTTACCCTGAGAATCTGGAATTCTCCCACAAGGTAGAAGAGATCGTCCGTGAAGAAGGCGCAATCCCTGCGACTACCGCCATCATCGGCGGCAAGCTGTGCATCGGCCTGACCAGTGACCAGCTGGAGCTGATGTGCAAAGCGGAAAACGTTGGCAAGGTCAGCCGCCGGGACGTAGCGACCTACGTCGCCACAGGCATGGCGGGCGCTACCACCGTTGCCACCACCATGATGCTGGCTGAGCTGGCAGGCATCCGCTTCTTCGCTACCGGCGGCATCGGCGGCGTTCACAGAGGCGCGGAGACTACCATGGATATCTCCGCTGACCTGCAGGAGCTGGCAAACACCCAGGTCGCCGTCATCTGCGCCGGCGCGAAGAGCCTGCTGGACATCGGCCTGACGCTGGAATATCTGGAGACCATGGGCGTTCCGGTCATCGGCCTGGAAACCGACGACTTCCCTGCGTTCTACTGCCGCAAGAGCGGCTTCGGCGTAGACTTCAACGCGCCGGATGAAGCCACAGTGGCGAAGATCATGAAGACCAAGTGGGATCTGGGCCTGAAAGGCGGCTCTGTCATCGCCAACCCGATTCCTGAGGAATACGAGCTGGACTTCGACGAGATGAACGCCGTCATCGAACGGGCCATCGAGTCCGCCAAGAAGGACGGCATCCGCGGCAAGGATACCACGCCTTACCTGCTGGCCCACATCAAGGACTACACCGAAGGCGTATCCCTGGCCTCCAACCTGCAGCTGGCATATCACAACGCGAGAAGAGCCGCGAAGATCGCGGTGGAGTACACCAGGCTGTAAGGGCGCAGGCTCTATACAGATCACAGAAAAACTCCGCTCTCCATCGAAATGGTGCGAGCGGAGTTTTTGCGTCTCTGCAGCTTCTCCCTCAATCGATCCGAATCTTCATTTTCAGGAATTTTCGGAACTGATCTGGTTCGGCGTCAAAAGGCAGGAAAGGTCATTTTATTTTCATAGGTAAGACCTGCTTTGATGGAAGATTTCGGTTGACGGATGGGCCGTGCTTGGGATATATTATATATAGAACACTGAGGAGAAAAAGTTATGGAAAGATTCAAAACACTAAAAGATCACGTTTACGAATATATCGCTGAGCAGATTCGCGCCGGCAGCCTGCTTCCGGATCAGCGGATCAACGAAAACGTCATCTGCGAAGAGCTGAACATCAGCCGCACGCCTGTCCGGGAGGCCCTGATCCAGCTGTCCGCGGAGGGGATTCTCGAAAACAAGGCGCGGCGCGGTTTCATCATTCGTTCCATGTCAGAGCAGGACGTGCGGGAGCTGTACACCGTAATCGGCGTCCTGGACGGCTATGCCGCTCTGCTGGCCTGTGATGTTCTGACAGACCACGACTACGCGGACCTGTCCTTTTACATCGACACCATGGATCTGGCTATCAAGGCCGGAAACTTCGAGATGTATCATAAGCAGCAGATGATCTTTCATCAGCTGTACATAGACAAGTGCGGCAACAGCGCCCTGATCGACACGATTGCCAAATCAAAGAACAAGCTGCTGAAAAAGACCTACAGCGAGGACATTCACAAGGATACGAAGGACGTGCTCTACGCTACCAACCAGGAGCACCGCGAGATCCTCCGCCTGTTCCAGGAAAAGGACAAAGACGGCCTCTTCAAGTATCTGGCCGAGACCCACTGGACACCGGCCTACGCGGCATATGACGTGATCGTGTAAAAGTCGAAGGATTTTTATGGAATACAAACAAATTGAGGCATTTTTAGCCATCGTGGAACAAAAGAATATTACCAAGGCGGCAGATCCGTCTCTCCGGGAGATATCGTAGTCGCCGACGGCGACGGCATCGTGTTCATCAAGCCTTCCGACGCCGAGTCCCTGCTGGAGAAGGTGCGGGGCCTCATGGCCGGCGAAGCCAAATCCCTGAAGACCATCGACGAGGAAGGCACTCTGATCCGTCCATGGGTCATGGAAAAGCTGCAGGCTCTGGGCTGCGAGTTTTTCGACATGGCAGAATAATTCCCTCTGTCAAAGACAATTTGACCACCAACGATAAATAACCTCAATCGAAAAAAAGCTTACGCGGAAAAATCTTGCATGAAAAACCTCGTGAAAAAATCTCACACGAAAACCTCACGACAAAAAACCTCACGCTGTTTGTGTCATCACATCAGCGTGAGGTTTTTTGTCGCAAAAGCACGGCCGGCCAAATGCGGTACGGCCCGTTCCGGCCGCTTACAGAGCGCCTTTTTCGCACCGGTTTCCCCAGGAATCGATCAGCACTCCGTCCCGGTACATGCAGATGATCTCACAGTGGTTAGGACACTTGCCGCAGTTGATGTCCCGCGTCCGGAACTCCATGTTTTCCACGGCGAAATCGAACTGGATCCTTTTGCTGCTTCTGGCCGCCAAGATGGCGATGCCGAAAGCACCCATGAGATGTCCGATCTCGTCCACGACGACGTCGCAGCCCAGTGCCTTTTGAAAGGCGTCGACTACGCCGATATTTTTGCTGACGCCGCCCTGAAAGACGATGGGAGCCTTTATTTTTTTGCCCTTTCCCACGTTGTTCAGGTAATTGCTGGCAACGGCCTGGCACAGACCCGCTATGATGTCCTCCTTGGCGTGGCCCATCTGGATCTTGTGGACCAGGTCAGATTCGGCAAATACCGTGCATCTGGCGGCAATCTGCGTAGGATGCTTGGACTGCAGCGCTATCTTGCCGAATTCCTCCACGTCTACGCCCAGCCTTTTGGACTGGCTGGACAGAAATGAGCCTGTTCCCGCAGCGCACAGGGTGTTCATGGCGTAATCCACCGCCACGCCGTTTTCCACCAGAATGATCTTGGAATCCTGTCCGCCGATTTCCAGTATGGTCCGCACGTCGGGGTGCAGCGTCGTCGTCCCGACGGCATGGGCCGTGATCTCGTTTTTTACCACCGTAGCGCCGATCATGTCTCCCACCAGCTTTCTCGCGCTTCCGGTGGTGCCGGCCGCCGTAATGGAATACTTTTCCTTGTCGAACTGCTCTTCCAGCAGCTTCAGCAGCTTCTTTGCCGCCCCGATGGGGTCTCCCTCTGTCCAGATGTACTCGCTGGCGAGAATCCTGTTTTCAGCGTCCAGGACGACCCCTTTGGTAGAAATAGAACCGATGTCAATTCCGATATATGCCTCTTCCATGGTCAAATTACCTTCTTTCTCATGTATATCATGTCATAAAATGCTTCCAGACGGGTGTCAAGTCCTGTATCGCTGGTCTGCGAGTCGTAGGACAGGTACAGCACCGGTATCTTATAGTCGCTGCTGATGTTCTGCAAGACAGGCATGATGTCGATCTCCGGCGTGCAGCCAGCTGATTTCGCATGGATGATGCCGTCAAACCCGTGGGCCGCGTAATACTTTGCTGCCCAGATGTTTGCCGTAGAGGTCGGCCCCATCTCGTATCTGCAGTAATCCTTAATCTCCACCTTCAGGTTGCCGCCGTGGTAACGGAGATTCCGGTTGGTCACGTTCATCCAGCGGTGGACCTCAACCCCCATGTCCGCCAGCTTCTGCTCCAGCCGCAGGTTGGAAAAGGGATCCATCGCCGTGTAATACTCTCCCACGACGCCTACCCGCAGAGGCATGGCCGGCTTGTCCACAGGAATGGAGGAAAAGGCCCTTTTCACCTCTCTGTACGCGGCTTCCGCGCTGCGAAAATCCTCCGCTTCCTCCATGGCCGTCAAAAACTGATTCCACGCCTTTTTGAACGAGCCCTTTTCCACCTCAAAACCGCAGTCTCTGTAATAGAGACGCTCCGCTTCGTCCAGAAAGGTGGTCATCTTCAGGGTCTCCCTTGCCGCCCGGGTGACCTTCGCCACGGAGATCTTCGGCGCGACGCGGCGGATGGCCTTCAGATAGTCCTTTGGTTTTCCCGTGGCGTACTCCGACAGGTTGATGAAGTCAAACTCATATCCCAGCTCGCGCAGAACGCGTTCCTGCAGCTCGCCGTAATAGCCCAGCCTGCAGAGCCCCAGGGTCATGATCAAAGTATCCGCGCCGGACTCAAGGGCCTCGATCAGGCTGCCCAGGGTCGTCTTAAAAGGGGTACAGACAGAATCCGGACTGTACCGCGCGCCGATTTCCATGGTCCGGTTGGTCATAGGCGGCTGCATGACGTACTCCGCCTCCAGTCCCTTTTCCACAAAATATTTGATGCACAGGTTGTAGTGGTTGAACAGAGGGAATGCAACTTTTTTCTGGCTCATTACAGTTCTCCCTTCTTAAACTTTAATATATCCACGAAGCTTTCCAGCCTGGTTTCCATGCCGGCAGTGCCGTTCTGGCTGTCCAGGGTCAGATTCATGACCGGAAGCTCGCTGAACTCCCGCGTGACGATCTCGTTTACCATGGAATCCGGGCCGCAGGGAAAAGCGGTAAGAAGAACAATTCCGTCTATCTTATCTCTGTGGATCTGCAGTCCGCCCACGATCTCACGGTTGACCTCCCATTTCAGCGTAGGGGAAACCTGCAGAGAACGCTTCAGGGCCTCTTTTCTGTCCACGATATCCGCCCGAACAGGGATCGTCCCCAGCTCTTCCAGATACGTGAGGATCGGCTTCCCGAAGTAGGCGTCCTCCGCCACGTAGCTGTGCGCCGCGACAGCGACCTTCAGTCCGTCGGCCTGATAAAGCTTTTCCTGGGCCTTCACGCGGGCCTTCCAGTCTGCCGCTTCCTTCTTCTTGGCCGTCTTGTAGGCCTCCTTGGCCTGTTTTCTGGACGCCCCCAGCTCCCCGGCTAGGGCCAGCATGGCCTTCTCCTCTGTCCTCTTTTCCATGATGTCTATATCACATCCGAGAAAGCTTTGTCCGGTGCCGCGGAAGGTATTGGTGACCAGGTCGTACATAGACTGGAACCTGGTGCACATGTCCCGATGTCTGCCCCAGTTGCTGATCCGCGGAACAAAGATATAGTCGCACTTCCCGATCAGGGCGTGCACATGTCCCAAATAGATCTTCGCGGAAAGGCAGCTTTCGTCGATGGCGGCCTCCATGCCAGACTGCAGCAGCTCCTTATTGGTCGGTTCGCTCACGATGAGCTTGGCGCCCAAAGCGCTGAAAAAGCTTTCCCACAGGGTTTTGTACCGGCAGTACAGCATGCCGTTGGGAATTCCGATGGTCCATTGTTTTTGATATCTATTTACATCTTTACTCATGAAAGACACCCTCCTCCATCATAAATTATATTTTCCAAAACGAAAAAATGAAATAGACACCCCTGACGATTTTGACAAAAAAACGGACAATCGTCCAAAGGTGAAAAAAATCAAAAAAAATCGGACGCCCCGCAGGACCTGTATCCCGGCCCGCGCAGCATCCGTTTCTCCTGCCCCATACACTACAGATAATCTCTTCTGATCGGCGTAAATACGTCGATGACCTCTCCTGCCTCAAGTACCTTAAAGGAATGAGGCACGTTGCCGGGCACCACGTAGCTGTCTCCCGGCTCCAACTCGTACACGTCCTTGTCCACCGTCATCAGATACTTGCCGGAGATCACATAGCCGCTCTGCTCCTGAGGATGGACATGCTCTGTCGCGAAATTTCCGTCTTCATAATTCATCTTACACACCATGGATCTTTCCCCTACGGCCAGGGAATCCACAGTGACGCCCTTGAACATTCTCTTTTTCGCCTTGTCTTTTTTCGTTACCATGACAATATCGACTCCTTTCTATTCGACAGCATAACGCTGTATCTTCTCGATCAAATCCTCCATCTGCTCCCTTTCTGTAAAAGGATTCATCAGAGTGATCCGCAGATAAAAGCTGCCTTTGACGGCCGTGCTCACCACATAATAGGTTCCGTCGGCCAGCAGCCTGTCCGCGATCTTCCGGTTCACCTCTTCCACGTCGATTCCGTCAGCGGTGCAGCGGAAGCAGACGATGTTGCTCTTCGGCTCCAGGGCAAGCTCCATGTGGTCGTGAGCCCTTACCATATCGGCAAATTCCTTTCCCTTATCAAAGAGGACGTCCACGTTCTGCTCGTAGATCTGATCCCCGTAAAGGCGCATGATGGCGTAAGTATGAAGAATGGTAATTGGTTTGGTACATTCCAGTGTATGTTTGGCCGAATTCCACCACTCTTCTGAAAGCTGGTCGCGCCACAGATACTCCGCGTGAGGTGAAAACTCGCTGACTTTTTTGTTCCTGCCGTTGTAGATGACCGCAGTGGAAAGCGGCGGTGTCATCATCATCTTATGAAAATCCACGATGAGGGAATCGGACCGCTCGATGCCGTGAAGCAGGTTCCTGTATTTGCCGGAGAAGATCGCCGCTCCTCCGTGAGCGCCGTCCACGTGGAACCAGATCTGATGACGTTCAGCGAAGTCCGCGATGGCGTCCAAATCATCAAAAGCGCCTACGGAAGTGGTTCCCGCGCAGCCTACCACGCAGAAAACCATCTTGCCTTCTTCTGCCGCCTTTTGATAGGCCTCTTCCAGAGCCTCCGCCTCGACGGCGCAGTCAGGGCCAACGGGAACCTTGATGATATGATCGCTCTGAATTCCCATGATCCTGGCCGCCCGCTCCACGCTGTAGTGGGCCTCACTGGAAACCATGACGGCCAGCTTGTGGTAATCCTCTTCGCTGATCCCGGAGGATGTGCGGGCCGTGACCAGCGCTGTCAGGTTTCCCATGGACCCGCCGGACGCCACAAAGCCGGTAGAACCGTCTTCATAGCCGAACTTCTCAGCCATATGGGAAATGACCACCTTCTCCATGGCGTTGCCCGCCATGCCCAGCTCATACACGGTGGTGCAGTTGTTCATGTAAGCCATCAAAGCTGAGGTCAGCACCGTGACCGGCAGGGTCACCGCCACCTGATGGCCCATATAGCCTTTGCTGTGGAAATTGATCGAATGGCTCAGCACTTTATCCACAAGCTCGTTCAGGTTTTCCGGCGTTTCCGCCCTGAAATCCTCCTGCCAGAACTGAAGCTGTTCCTCCGGCGCCAGCCTGTCTATGGTCTTCTGCCGGCTTTGGGACTGAGCGGCTTCCAGCTCCCGTCCGATCCGCTCCATAATCTCTGGAAACATCTCCTTCCATGCTTCCGGCGAATAAGCCCGGTCTATCATATCTCTTCTCTCATTCATATCACATAACCTCCCTGCTTTGCTTCTTCATTGACATACCAGCCTTTGCAGACGTCGATCCAGCTTTCAGGCGCCGCATAGGTTTCCAACTCGCCCAGAGACAGCTCCACCGTACTGTTCACGCTGCCGCCCGCTGTATAGACGGTATCAAAGCGTTTCAGTGAAACGTCCAGATAGATCTTTACGCCCTCGTTTACGGCGAAGGGACAAACGGCGCCGGGAAGATGCCCGATCCGCTCTTCTACCTGATCTCCTGGAACCATGACCGCCTTTTGATGGAAGCAGGCCTTGTACTTGGTGTTGTTGACCTTGGCGTCTCCGGCCATGCAGATCAGAATCGGCTGGCCGTCGATCAGGAAGGACATGGTTTTAACGATGTGCTCCGGCATACAGCCGATGGCCTCTGCCGCATGCTCCACGGTATCCCCGATGTGGTCCCGCAGAACGACTCTTTCGCCCAGACCGGCGCGGTCAAAAAATCCTTTTACTTTTTCATATGACATGATGGTTTCACTCCTTATTCTCATGTTCCGGAACTTGACTGTATTATAGCCCATGAGTTACAATAAGTAAAACAAATAAATTTAATCTTTATATTAGAAAAAACGATTTTAAATGAAAAGTGAGAAGTGAGAGATGAACAGATATATCGCGTTACAGAAGATCATAGAGCTGGGAAGCTTTACGAAGGCAGCGGAGTCTCTGGGCTACACCCAGTCCTCCATCAGCCAGATGATCGCTTCTCTGGAAAATGAATTGTCTATTAAACTGCTGATCCGCTCCCGCCACGGCGTCAAGCTGACCATCGAAGGGACCGAACTGTACCCCTTTATCGAGCGGACCATCCTCCAATACCGTGCCATGCAGGAAAAGGTCAACGAGATCAAGGGACTGGAAACGGGCATCATCCGCGTAGGTACCTTTTCCAGCATTACCTGCCACTGGATGCCGCAGCTGATCAAAGGCTTTCAGCAGCGCTATCCCAACGTCCAGTTTCTCTTTCATCAGGGCGACTACACGTCCATTCAGGAGTGGATCAAAACCGGCGCCGTGGACTTCGGCTTTGTGACGCCGCCGGCAGTTACGGATCTGGAAACGATCATCATGAAGGACGGCGAAATGCTGGCAATTCTGCCGAAGAACCATCCGCTGGCGGACCGGACGTCCATCAGGGTCGGCGAAATCTCCGGGGATCCATATATTTTGATGGAGGAAGGCCATTTCAGCGAGCCCCTCAACGCCTTTGAGGCCGCCGGCCTGAAGCCCAATATCAAATATACGATCCACGACGACTATGCCGTCATGACCATGGTGGAGGCCGGTCTGGGGGTCAGCATCCTAGCGGAACTGGTGCTGCAGCGGACCAATTTTGATATCGCGAAGATCCCTCTGGACCCGCCGATTTACCGTACCCTGGCCATCGCGTACAAGGACAGGCACAGCCTGCCCGTGGCCAGCCAGTACTTCATTAAATATCTGATGGAGAAGGTGGAGGAGCTTCCATAAAAAAACTCACGTGGACCCGATTTTTCGGACTTGTCCATAGATATAACTGTTGGAACATGCTATGCGATCGTAATCTTTGCATAGCATTGTGCTGGTGTTTCATACCCGTTACTTGAATGTAAACGGGCTGTGCTGTAATATCTACCCAGATGAATTCATAGACATCGCTGACTGCGGCCTGATGCGGCCCGACTGCGGTTATCTGAAAACAGGTTTTTTTGATTTTTAGGTACAACTTATGGCTCTGTTTTC
>CALLDR010000044.1 GCA_937997955.1 uncultured Emergencia sp.
GGTATGAATGCGGCCTTGCGTCTCCGTTTCCGGCACTCTCTGCACCCGATGCACGCCGCTCTCATATTTAAGGCGGGAATAAGCGCCCTTGCCTTTGATCAGCACGACGGCCTCTTTGATGCCTCCGATACCGGTATCGTTGATATCCATCAGCTCCGTCTTCCATCTATGGCGCTCCGCGTAGCGCATATACATTCTCAGCAGATCCTGTCCGAACAGGGCGGCTTCATCGCCGCCGGTTCCGGCGCGGACTTCCAGAATGACGTTTTTCTCATCGTTAGGGTCCTTCGGCAGCAGCAGCACCTTCAGCTCCGCTTCCAAAGTCGTGATCTCATCTTCCAGCTCTCCGATCTCCATCTTTGCCAGATCGCGCATTTCCTCGTCGGATTCGTTTTCGACAATGTCTTTCGCGTCGGCCAGACCAGTCTTCGCCTTTTTGTACTCTTCGTATTTCTTGACGATAGGCTCCATCTCGCCCATCTCTTTGATATATTTCTGCCATACCGGCTGGTCCGCGATAACCTCTGGATCAGATACTTTCAGGGACATTTCCTGATACTTCTCCACAATGAAATCTAACTTATCAAACATTTATATCTCCTCTATATCTCCTCAAATTAAAAATTTCTTTAAAAATCTACGCTTCTATCTAATTTTACAGTATATCATGATATACTGCCACTTGTCAAATGTTTCAAATGTTGATTTTTCAACTTCTGCGCCGCCTGTGACGTCTCGCCTGCAGGTTCCCTGATCTGCCGCCGCAAGGCCTTTGGGCGCCGGGGCAGGCGGTCCGGCTCGCTTCAGATACAGCTGCCTCTGCCAGCTCGCGAAAGAAGCAGGGAGAATACACGCTGGACGACTACTATGCCCTGCCGGACGAACGGCGGGCAGAGCTGATCGACGGCGTCATCTACGATATGACTGCGCCGACCAGGCTGCACCAGTTTCTCACTGGCGAAATATTCTCCGCTCTTAGAGCATATATCCGCAGTAACGGTGGAAAATGCGTGCCGTTTATGGCTCCATCGGATGTCAAGCTGGATCAGAATGGCAAGACCGTGGTTCAGCCAGACGTTTATGTGCTCTGTCATCCCGAGCACAATGAGGGGAGCCCGCAACAGCGTCCAAAGGGTATACCTGACTTCATCGCCGAAATTCTTTCCTCTTCCACCAAAAGGAAGGATTCTCTGATTAAGCTGAAGAAATACGCCGATGCCGGCGTCAGGGAATACTGGCTGGTGGATCCGGACAAAAAGCGTGTCGTCGTCTATCTATTCGAAGAAAACGACATCTGCCCGGCCAGCTCCAGCTTCACAAACAAGATTCCCGTCGCCATCTTTGACGGCAAATGCCAGATCGACTTTGCAGAAATATCGGAATATATCTCCGTCATATCCGAAAATATGGACGGGCTTTTCGATGATTAATAATCCCCCGGCATAGCCGGGGGGGTTCTTTTTACAAGAAAAAAACCGGGAAATCAATTCCCGGCCTTGTAGTCTTCTGATTATGATTACAGGTTGTACTTGTTTTTGAACTTTTCAACACGTCCACCACGGTTGATGAACTTCTGCTGTCCTGTAAAGAACGGATGACATGCTGAGCAAACGTCAAGTCTCATTTCCTCTTTTGTTGATCTGGTAACAAAAGTGTTTCCACATGCGCAAGTTACTTTACATTCCTTATAATCAGGATGGATTCCTTCCTTCATGCTTTTACCTCTTTCCTGCTCAGGCGATGCCCGTGCATAATTTTTTGCTGCAGCTAATACAGCCCTTATACTATATCATACCCCGCCGCAAGAAACAAGTGTTTTTTGCAGATTTTTATTGTTTGTTTTTTCCCTTTTCTCTGTACCAGGCGTATAAAAGATCCGAATACCGCCCGATCTCCTGATCCAGATTTTCCTCAATCTCCGCCGCCCATTCGCTGAGCTGCATGTAATCCGCTTTTTCTTCCAACCAGGGGTGAAGGCAGGCCCATCAAACCCCTGTAGTTTATAGCATGAACGCTCCATAGAGCGGTACCGATTTAATATTATTTTCAAATCCGAAATTTTTTCTGGAGATTCTCACGGCATAGGCAGGCTGGTATTTTCCCATAAATACACTGAGACTGCGTGCTCTGACATTCTCTCCCGATTTTACTTCCAACGGAATAACACCTGCGTTTCCTTCGAGTAGGAAATCCACCTCCGCCGTATAGTCTGACTCCCAGTAATACAAACTGTGGTTGGATGCTATTAACTGTGCCGCCACATAGTTTTCCGTCATCGCTCCCAGATAATTGGAGGAAATGCTGTCACGAGAAGCCAATTTCTGCAAGTCCATGTGCAGTCTTGCGGACAAAAGCCCCGCGTCGCTCATATACAGCTTGAAACAACCCGCTTCCCGATTAATATCTAATGGCAGAACCGGCTGCGTACATCTGTAACACCTCAGTGCCAGTCCGCTCATCGCAAGCCATTCTATAGAATCCCCATGGGTAGAGGCTCGCGCGCCTGATTTTATATGCTTCAGCATGAATTTCTGATTGTTCTTCGCCAACTGCATCGGAATGCTTTCAAAGGTTTCCATATTTTTTACGCTTTGACTGTTACTGCAATACTTTGCCATATCTGAAATATACGCGCTCAAAATCATATTCTGCAAAACCTGTGGTTCAATGCTCCCGGGGGTACGATATGCAGCTACAACCGCAGGCATCCCTCCGATGATCAGATACTGATCGTAGAGCCGAAGCGCCTTTTCATGCAAGGGTTCTGCCATTGCCGTGTCATGTAAAAAGCAGTCCCTTATCTCATCTGCGAGAAGCTGCTCTCCCAACGCCCATAGAAACTCTTCAAAGTCCATAGGGTACATCGTTTTCATGTATACCTTCCCTACAGGAAAGGCATATTGATTACGATTTATCGCGACACCAAGCAGGCTTCCCGCTGCCGCAACATGGTATTCCGGCGCGTCTTCACAAAAATATTTCAAGCAGCTTAAAGCACGCTCACACTGCTGTATCTCATCGAAGATGATCAAAGTCTCCTCAGGGATGATTCTCGTGTGATAATATGCTTCCAGCACTCGGACGATCCGCTCTGGAGAAATACTCCCTTCAAAATATGGAATCAGATCTGAATCAACGTCAAAATTTGCATAGACATAGTTCTTGTAGCATGACGCTGCGAACTCTTTCAACAAATAAGTCTTGCCTACCTGTCTTGCGCCGTAAAGCAAAAGCGGCATTCTCCCCGGTTGTCGCTTCCAAGCCAAAAATTCCTCCATCAGTTTTCTCTTCATAAAGCCGTCCTTTTCAATCTCCTTTGTATCAACTTCAATATAGCACATAATCCAGCTTAAGTCAAGAAAAGTGTATTTTTTAGCACAAATATCAAAGATATTTATGCTGATATTCTCACTTTTTCGCACTTTGTCGGTTATGCAGCCGCCTATCGTGCGGCAATACAATCCTGCGTCCGTGCATCCCAGGACAATGTACGGCGAAGGCCCGCGCGGAGCCTGCCCCAATTCAAAAACCCCGGCAATCATACCTGCCAGGGTTTCTTTCTGCGTATCCATGACTGCCGCGTCTTTTTTGCCGATTGGCCTGGCGCGGCAGATCTGTTTTCTTATCACATATTTGCTTTTATATTATTGAAAACTTCTATTTCTTCCCGGCCAGCACGGCGCAGATGATGCGGTCCCGTCCGGCCAGATCCTGCAGACCTGTCACATGCTCAAACCGTCCTGTCTCCTCGATCAAAGCCGTGACGGACTCTTTTTGATCGTGGCCGATCTCAAACATGAGCACGCCCTCTTTCTTCAGGCAGTCAGCGGCGTCCTCCAGAATCCCTTTGTAAAAGTCAAGGCCGCCCGCGCCGCCGTCCAAGGCCAGCATGGGCTCGTGATCGCGAACCTCCCGCTGCAGAGTGGCTATGACCCCGCTCTTTATGTACGGCGGATTGGAGATGATCATGTCGAACTTTTTAGTCCTGAACCGGCCTTTGAAAGGCTTCAGCAGGCTTCCCTCTTCAAAGTCGACTTTCCTGCCGCCGCACAGCCTGGAGGCGTTGCGCCGCGCCACAGCCAGCGCGCCTTTGCTGACGTCGGAGCAGGTCACTTTGACGCCCGGGCAGAGGGCCGCCAGCGAAAGACCGATAGCCCCGCTTCCGCAGCACAGGTCCAGCACGTCCCAGTCCCGTTTCCGCTTGATGGGCAGGTCTTCACCGCGAAGCCGGTTTTCTCTGATGACGCTCATGGCGTCCTCCACCAGAGTTTCCGTATCCTGCCGCGGGATCAGCACGTTTTCATCTACCTCAAAGTCCAGGCCCATAAAGCACTGTGTTCCGGTGATGTACTGCAGCGGCTCCCCGCCTGCCCGGCGTTCCAGCAGCTTGAAGTACTCGTCGCAAAGGCTGTCCGGCAGAACCTTTTGATATTCCAAAATCAGCTGGGCATTGGTAATTCCCATCAGAAAACAATACAGCTCTTTGCTGTCGATGGCCGCGTCATCAACGCCGCTGTCCGACAGCTGGCGCAGCCCGATATTCAATATTTCTTTTACAGGAAGACTCATCCCTTACTCCACCGCCATTTCTTTTTTCGTCTTTCTCTCATAGCTCTTTTCCTCGATCAAATGCCCGTCTAAATCGCAGATGCCCTCAAAATACGGCGTATCGTCCGGCACCATGACAGCTTTCATGGCGCAGATGGCCACCTCCAGCTGCTCGTCCGACGGCTCGTTGGTCGTCAGCTTCTGAAGATACAGTCCCGGCATGCTCAAGATCCGCACCAGCCAGTTGTCGCTTCTGCCGGCCCACTTCAGAAGCTCATAGGAGAGCCCCGCCACTACCGGCACCAGCAGGAGCCGTGAAACGATGCGAAGAGCCAGGTTCGGCCATCCCAGGAACAAATGCAGCACAAAGCTGATGACCATGACGAACAGCAGAAAGCTGGTCCCGCAGCGCGGATGGAGCGTGTAGAACTGCTGGGCGTTGGCAGGGGTCAGTTCCAGATTGTTTTCAAAACAATGGATGGTCTTATGCTCCGCCCCGTGGTATTGAAAGACGGTCTTGATATCCTTCATCTGACTGATGATGGCGATATAGGCAACAAAGATGACGATGCGCATGACGCCTTCCACCAGATTGAACACGAAGTCGCTGTCGATAACCGGTTTCAGCCAGTTGGCCACCACGGTAGGCAGCAGAATGAACATGGCGATGGTCAGCGCCAGCGCCAGGATCACCGACAGGTAGATCATCAGGTTCCACGCGCCCTTTTCGCCGAAGGTCTTCTTCAGCCAGGCGTCGACCTTGTCCTCCTGAAGTTCCTCTTCCTCCGGCCAGTTTGCCTCCAGCACGTCAGCCGAATACATCAAAATGCCTGTGCCCTGCACCAGTGAAACGACAAAGGATACGACGCCGCGCAGGATAGGTATCTTAGTCCACTTCGGAAGCTCTTTGTTGGGCTGAGTCTTCATGTGTATCCGCCCGTCAGGCAGTCTGACCGCTACGGCGGTCCGCTTCAGGCCTCGCATCATGATACCTTCCATGACGGCCTGGCCGCCTACGGGCGTAGGGCACGCGTCTTTCAGAAAAATCTTGCTTAAATCCATAGTTCATTAACCTCTAAAATTGTTATGTGAGAATACTTTTTTGATCACCTGGACAAAGTCCGCGTTGTTCCTCGTGTGCGCCAGATTGTCGATGATAGCTTCCGCCACATCCTGTGTCGGGGAATTTGCCAAAGCGCGGCGCATCATCCAGATAGCTTCCATTTCTTCCTGATTCATCAGCAGGTCTTCCCTTCTGGTTCCCGATTTGTTCAAATCGATGGCCGGGAAGATCCTCTTCTCAGAAAGCTTTCTGTCCAGGTGCAGTTCCATATTACCTGTACCCTTAAACTCTTCAAATATAACATCGTCCATGCGGCTTCCTGTTTCTACCAGAGCTGTAGCCAAAATGGTGATGCTGCCGCCCTCTTCGATATTTCTCGCCGCGCCAAAGAACTTCTTCGGCTTGTGGAGAGCCCCCGGATCCAGACCGCCGGACAGGGTTCTGCCGGACGCCGGTACGACCAGGTTGTAGGCCCTGGCAAGACGGGTGATGCTGTCCAGCAAAATGACCACGTCCTTGCCGTGCTCCGCCAGACGCTGCGCTCTCGCCAGCACCATTTCCGCCACTTTTACGTGATGCTGCGGCATTTCATCAAAGGTGGAGTAGATGACCTCCCCGCCGGACAGGGACCGCTTCATATCGGTGACTTCCTCCGGCCGCTCGTCCACCAGCAGCACGATCATCTCTACCTCAGGATACTGCTGATCGATGCTGTTGGCAATACTCTTCAGTAAAGTGGTCTTGCCTGCCTTCGGCGGCGCCACGATCAGCCCTCTCTGTCCTTTTCCGATTGGAGCGATCAGGTCGATGAGACGCATCGCCAGATCTCTCTGCCTGTTTTCCATGGAGATCCGCTCCGTCGGGAAGATCGGGGTCAGATCCTCAAAATCCGGCCGGCGCATGGCCACGCCGGGTTCGTCTCCGTTGACAGTAAGTACATAGAGCAAAGCGCCGAATTTTTCACCGTCGTTAGGCAGACGGGAAATGCCTTTGATCTTATCGCCGGTCTTCAGATTGAAGCGGCGGATCTGGGTCGGCGAAACGTAGATATCCTTGTCGCTGGTCAGGAAATTGTTGAAACGAAGGAACCCGAAGCCGCTGTCTGACAGCTCCAAGATGCCTTCTACCTCCGGCCTCTCCCTCTCCTGGGTTTCGCGCGGTTCGCGGTCGTTTCTGTTGTCATTTCTTTCGCGGCCGTGGCGCATGTGATACCGACGGTCCCGCGTGGCGCTCTCCTGCTGCGCGTCCTGCCGTTCCTCTGCTCCAGACTGCTCGTCAGCGTTTTTCTCTTCCTTATGCTCTCCCGCCGGTTCCAGGGCGACCATTTCTCCTCTTTTTACCGCGGTCAAAGCGGTTTCCGCCGGTGCGCCCAACGGGGACTTTGCGGCGGCGGTTTCCGCGGCCGACGTCGCTTTGTTCTCAGCTGGTGCGTCAGCCTTCACAGCCGATGCTTCTTTGCTCTCAGTTTTACTCTCAGTCTCTTTCGGAGCCTTTGCCTCAGCTTCGACCGCCTCTTTTTCCTCGGCTTCCAGCTTTGCCTTCTCCTCAGCTGCCTTCTTTGCCAGAGCCTCGGCCTTTGTCGGCCGGCCCCTTCTCTTGGCCGGTTTTGCCGGTTCTTCCGCGGCCTCCGTTTTCTTCGTTGCGGCAGCCTTCACAGCCGGTTCTTCTTTGTTCTCAGCCGCGGCGGCAGCCTTCACAGCCGATTCTGCCTTGCCCTCAGCTTCTTTCGCGGCCTTTGCCTCAGCCTCGACCGCCGCTTTTTCCTCAGCTTCCAGCCTTGCCTTTTCTTCGGCAGCTCTCTTTGCCAAAGTTTCGGCCTTCGGCGGACGGCCCCTTCTCTTGGCCGGTTTTGCCGGTTCTTCCACGGCCTCCGTTTTCTTCGCGGCGGCAGACTCCGCGGCCGAGGCCTGCTCCTCAGCGGCCTTCACAGCCGCCGGCGCCTGCTCCGGCATATCCTTCATGACTTTCTCTTCTGTTGTTTCTTCTTTTTTCTTTCTTGGCATGTGATTACCAGACCTGATGGCCTGTTCCTTTCTATAACGATAAATCTATAACTAAAAAGTTTCCTTTTGATAGAACGCGGGAAATAGTAAATCAGTCAGACACGTTTAAGATGCGGCCTCGAAAAAGTCCGGACCTTTTAACATCTACAGACGAAAAATCTATATCCATTATAATACAACAGTTACCCATTGAAAAGGGTATTTTTTTGCAAAAAAATCGCGAAACCTGTCGGAATATTCCCGTGAGAATAACCGCGCCGCGCAAACGGCGCCAATACTATGCCGGCAGCGAAGCGGCAGCATTAAAGCTTTTGAGGAAAAGTATCAACTGATATTTACAAAATCAAATGGAGTTATCTTAAAATCAACTTTTTTGAAATTTAGGTACAACTACTCCCTTTACGGCTTTACTGTATTGCCGCCATTTATCCTGGCAAAGGCCGTTGAAAAGCAAAAAATTCATCTGAAACGACAAAAAAAGATAAAAAAGGTACAACTTTTCCCTTTTCAACAGGGACACTCCCTTTGCGGTTTGGAATCAAGTTGTACCCAATTTTTGTTTTTTGTTGTTTTTGGTCGAAAACAGAGCCATAAGTTGTACCTAAAAATCAAAAAAACCCGTTTTCGGATCACTGCAGGCGGCGCATACGAAAAGACCAGCCGGAGTACTTCCGACTGGCCAATCATTTGTTCTTCAATTGTCTGCCTGACGAGGGCGGTTCATTAACACGCCAGCCTCTCGGTCAGCAGCTCTTTGTTCTCGCATACAAGGTTATGTACGGATCGATTTATTTTGTGTAATCGTAGAAGCCAACGCCAGTCTTTCTTCCCAGCTTGCCAGCTCTTACCATCTTTCTCAGCAGAGTGTGAGCTCTGTACTTAGGATCGCCGTATTCGTTGTACAGAACGTCCATGATAGCCAGAACGATATCCAGACCAACCAGGTCACCTAATTCGAGAGGTCCCATCGGGTGGTTAGCGCCCAGCTTCATAGCGGTGTCGATGCCCTTCGCGTCAGCAACGCCGTCAGCCAGAATGCCGATACCTTCGTTGATCATAGGGATCAGGATTCTGTTTACAACGAATCCAGGAGCTTCTTCAACTTCTACAGGAGTCTTGCCCAGAGCTTCTGTCAGAGCTACAATTGTGTCTCTGGTCTCGTCGGAAGTGGTCAGGCCCTTGATGATCTCTACCAGCTTCATAGCTGGAACAGGGTTGAAGAAGTGCATGCCGATTACTTTGTCAGGTCTGCCGGTAGCAGCAGCAATTTCAGTAATGGACAGGGAAGAAGTGTTGGTAGCGATGATAGCTTCCGGCTTTACTAACTGGTCCAGTTCAGCAAACAGAGCTTTCTTAGCTTCCATGTCTTCAGTTGCAGCTTCGATGATCAGGTCAGCGTCCTTCACGATGCTGATATCGGTGGAGCCATGAACTCTGCCCATGATCTCAGCCTTGTCAGCCTCAGTGATCTTTTCTTTCTTGATCAGTCTGTCCAGATTCTTCTCAACAGTTGCCAGACCTTTGTCAACAGAAGTCTGTCTTCTTGCTCTCAGAACAACTTCATAGCCATTCTGAGCTAAAACCTGGATGATACCAGCTCCCATAGTGCCAGTTCCTAAAACACCAACTTTTTTCATTGTGATAACCTCCTACAATTTCATTATTACCTATTGAAAAAGTTCTTGTTAAAAAATTAACTTTTTTCCGTTACTTTCATTATACCACAGAAATAAAATAAGTAAAGCCTATTTCTTCAACAAAAAATCAGTTATGCCGTCAGACAGCTGCAGAAAAGCTGCCAAATGTCCCAGGGTATAGGAATCCAGCCGTTCCAGAAGGATTTTCACAGAACGCTTTTTCATGCAGTCCTGTGAAAAGAACCGCTCCGCGGTTTCCAGCAGCAAAAGGTTCAGCGAGCCGTCTTCATTACAGCCCTCAAAATACGGCATCATCACGTCCTCTTCATCCTGATCCGTGACGATCATAGCCGCAAAGTCCTCCTGGCCGTCGGCATACTGCTCCTCCGGCAGCCAAAGCGCCCGGCCGCCGCGCCACTTTGCCAGATGCAGAAGCTGCCGCTGCCAGATCATGAGGTTCTCACCGCCGCCATGCTCCTGCCGCCAGATCGCCCGCGCCACGCTGTAATCCGCGCCGTCCAAATCCCACGCCGGATCCGCCAGCATATCGTAAAATCCATTCAGATATTCCTCCAGGTCGACGCCTTTGACCGCCAGCGGAAGCAGCGCCCCTGCCGTACCTGCGCCGTCCGCCGCCGAAATGCCCTCCGGCCAGTTGATCAAAGGATAGTCGTTGTCCGCGGCGTCCTGCGCCAGAACCTCGCTGTCCTTTCCCGCAACAGCGCATATCCTCGCTGCTGCCGCTTCCTGGCCGTATTTGGCGATCAAAAGCTTTTTCAGGCACGCGAACGCCCCGCGCCAGGACACGCTTTCCGCGCCTTCCGTAACCGCCAGAATGGAGAAATCCTCCTTTTCCAGCCTGTCCATCAGTCCCGCATAATCCACCGCCGACAGCGTATCTCCGAATACCAGAACGTCGGCCCGATCGCTCTGCCCCGGCACAGCAGCCGTCAGCCCTTTGATCATTCTGCCGGCTTCACCCTCGGCGATGACCAAAAGCACACTGCTCTGGTATGCCAGCTTATCGGCGATTTCCCGCAGCGCGGTCAAAGGGTTTCTGTCGGACTTTGTAATCGCGGTGCGTACCCATGCGGTTTTCCACAGGACGTCCAAAGCCTCTCCGCAGGATTTTCTATACGCGTCCAGCGGCATATGTTCTATGTTTCTCTTATCAACAAAAATTCTCATGTTTTACTCCTCCCATCAACAATCTTAACCCGAAATGTCGTAATTCGCAACTTTTTGTCGATACTTTCTCCAAAAATCTTGCGTATTTTTCCCAAGCTATGCTATCCTACAAGCGCATCAACAAACAGACTGGTGCATTCATAAATCATCACAACAAGAAACCTGAGTAAGGAGGACAACATGAAAAAATTTTTATGTACCCTTCTGGCGCTGATTATGATGATCAGCGCCAGCGCCGTTACCACCTATGCAGCTGTCAAGACGCCCGACGCGGAGGTGCAGAATACCAGCGCAGTAGGCTTTACCACTAAACGCTATAGTGATACTAAAGCTGCTGCAAGTGTTACCGTCGAATTTACAAAAGTTGCCGACAGCTATACTGTCATCATCATACTCCAAAGAAAGAAGGACGGGGAATGGATCACTGCGGTAGATATCTCCAATAATACCCATCGATACACCGGCACAAAAAAAGATAGCGTTCTTACTTACGATGAGTGGGCTGTGAAAAAAGGGGATATCTACCGCGTCAAATGCATAAGCACAGATCGATACAGCGGCATTGAATATACCAGAACTAGTTATTCCGATCCATTCTAAGAGAGTCAGTTGACTCTCTCTATGTTTTTCACTATTTTTAAAATTTCTTTTCTATCCACCTGGCCTTTTATCGTTACAAAAATATCTTCTTCCTCAAAGTGCGCCACGTTTTCTTTATAGTTCACAAATACCTCTCTTTCTCCTACTTGGAGGATTTCATTGTAGTTATAAACAGCAACTGATTCAATTTCACTTGACTGTTTTATAGTCAGCTCCCCATTCTCACACCAATAAAAAAAGTAATACTCTCTCTTTAATGAGTTCTCTTCGATGACCAGTTTCTCAAATTCATATCCTTCCGGTATGTACTCTGGTATCAGCATATCGGGGTATTTTATTTGGGCTTCTTCTACCTGCTTCCAGTCGTCGATAACGATTTTGACGGAACCCAGATTTTCATCGGCATCTGCCTGATTCCCTTTGATCACAGCGCCGCCTTCTGTCTCATTGATCTGATCGCTGCCCTTGCCAGCCATAGACACATCGCTGCCGGACAGCAAGCCAAAATGCAGCGCCAGGGCAGCCGCGCAGAGAAAAACCAGAGCTGTGCAGGCAGCTATGGCATATCTTTTTCTGAGACTCCGTCTCCGGTCACGCCGGGCCTTGACCCAAGCTTCCAGGACCTGCGGTTCCAGCGGCGGTTCCTTTCCCTGTCCCCTGAGGGCTTGACCAATCCGTTCCTGCAGCATAGCATCATATATGTTCCCTTCATGCCTGTCCCTCTTCATATCTGTTCCTCCTCTTTGATGATCATGGCCTTCAGCGTTTTGAAAGCCCTGTGTTCAATGGTTTTGACCGTATTATAGTTCATTTCCAGCATCTCCGCGATTTCCTTCAGCGTAAAGCCCGCCTCAAAGCGCATCCTGATGATCGCCGGCGCAGGCGGGGACAGGCTGTTCACCATACGGCACAGCGTTTCATCATCGATGGCCCGTTCCGCGGCCTGCCATGCCTGATATGCGTCCGGCTCCTGGAATTGCTGCTCCTGCCAGTCCTCCAGGCACGCTTCCCGCTCCATCCGCTTCTTCTGTGCCGCAAAAAAATGTCCTGCTTTTCGTTTCATGATTCGGAATAACCATCCATCAAAGTGGTCCATATCCCGCAGCTGATCTAAATGTAAATAAGCTGCCACCATGACATCCTGCACCACATCGTCCTGATGTGCCGGCGGCACGCCACAGATGCCTGCAAATTTTCTAACCAGATCAAGCTTCCCGCAAAGGGCTTCGACGCGGCAGGTCTTTTCTTCGCCCTCAAGCTTTGTTTTGTACATATTTATACTCCTATCATTTTTTGTATCAAATAGTCTAACCCTTTTCTACAGCATGGTCAGGGAAATTTTCCCTATCTTCAAAAAAAATAAAATATATTAACAAAAACCTCTTTATTTTTACATTAACTTACAGTATAATAAGGGTGTGTGAAGGTGTTGTTATATGTTATAAAAGGAGGAATAGCAGTGAATTTAGATGCACAAATGAAAATCGCAGCGAATATTCGTTATCTGCGAAATGTTTTCGGATATACCCAAGCGGAAGTTTCTGATAGCCTGCACATTTGCCGCAGTACCTACGCCCTCTTTGAGGCCGGTAAAAAAGTGCCCGGCGCAGATGTTCTTCTGGATTTGGCGGAGTTTTACCACGTCCACGTCAGCACAGTGCTGCAGACGAGCAACGAGCAGATCATCGCAGACGCTCTCTACGCAAAAGAGAGCAACGAGACACTGATCTCTTTGATGGATACTTATTACCAGCTGTCTCCGTATTCTCAAGGCCGCCTGTTAGAACGCGCCCTGATGATGCTGGAACAGGACGGCGGCGTTATCCCGCCGCATATCGCGAATATCTAAAGCCAGAGTAAAGCTATGGCTGCTGCTCGGGCAAATATTGCAAAGACAGCTAAACCCCCGATTCCTTTTCACACAGGGATCGGGGGTTTTTGTTACTTACGAAGTTTCAATCCATACTTTTAAATAGCAAAGAGATGCGCCGCTGCGTGATGATCGATTTTTCCACTTTCTTCTCAAATTGTTTTCTATATGTTTAATTATCAATTGTATGGGAATGTTTTGACAGATTTCGCCCCTCTCTGTCGAAAAATGTCGAAGAAAACAGGGTTTT
>CALLDR010000045.1 GCA_937997955.1 uncultured Emergencia sp.
ACGGCGCGACCTTTACCGTGACGCTGGACAAGTCCGGGCAGTTCAACATGTCCGCTTCCGGCGAAGTCGACAAGAATCTGGATACGGAATCTGTGCTGACTGTAGACGGCACGACCGTGACGGCGCTGAACCTGCCGCTGATGAAGCTGGTCGACCTGAAGAATACGACGGCCAAGACCTACGCCAGAAACAACACCAGCGCGGGCGTCCTAAATATCACCGTAAATAAGGTGAAAAATGACCGCCTGCCGGATACGCCGGGAACTCCAACAACGCCGGGCACACCGACGCCGTCCTATCCATCTATCCGGACCACGGCGAAGGACAGCGAGACCGGCGATCACATCTCCTATGCGGACGACAATGTAACCATCATCGATACGGTCAGCTACTATAACCTGACCCCTGGCCAGGAATACACCCTGAAGGGTACTTTGATGGACAAAGAAACCGGCAAGGCGATTACGGTGGGAGGCAAAGAGATTACGGCAACAAAGGTCTTTACGCCGGAGAAATCCAGCGGCACCGTGGACATGGAGTTTACCTTTGACGGATCCGCCTTGGCAGGCAAGACCACCGTCGTGTTCGAGAAACTGTATAAGAACATCGATACCGACAAGGATGGCAAGCCGGATACACCTGCAGATAAGCCGACGGCGGAGCACAAGGATCTGACCGACGAAGGCCAGACCGTGAACTTCCCAGAGATCAAGACCAATGCAACGGACAGTGAGACCGGCGACCATATCGCCAACGCCGACGGCAAAGTGACCATCATCGACAAAGTAAGCTACGAGAACCTGATCCCAGGAAAAGAGTACACCGTAAGCGGAACGCTGATGGATCAGTCCACCGGCAAGGCGCTCTTCGTCGATGGGAAAAAGGTAACGGCAACGAAGAACTTTACCCCGACCGAAGAAAACGGCCATGTAGAGCTGACCTTTACATTGGATGCATCTGCCCTTGCGGGAAAGACTACCGTGGTATTTGAGACGCTGAAATATGACGGCAAGACCGTGGCAGTCCACAAGGACATCAAGGACAAGGATCAGACTGTCAGATTTCCGGAGCTCAGGACCAGCGCGGCCAACACGGCCACCGGCGTCATCGAGGATATCGTAACGTACAAGAATTTGATTCCGGGAAAAACGTACACGGTGAAAGGCGTGCTGATGGATAAAGAGACCGGCGAGGCAGTCAAAGTCGATGGAAAAGAGATCACGGCCAGCAAAACCTTCACACCGGAGAAAGCAAACGGAACTGTGACGATGGTATTCGGTTTCAGGCAGGCGGAGCTGTATGGAAAGACCACCGTCGTCTTTGAAACCATGTATCTGGATGGAAAGGTCGTTGGCGGCCACTGTGACATCAGTGATGAAGACCAGACCGTCACGATTGAAGAGGGAGGAAAACAGCCTGAACCAAAGAAGCCGGGAACTCCGGGCGGAGATACGCCGGATACAGGAGACAGGACCGGTCTGATGCTGTGGATATCCATGCTGATTATCATGGCGGTAACCCTGATCCTGGCGATCAGAAATCACAGGAACAGAAGATTCTAGCTGCAAAAGGAGAAATGTCAGATATGAATGAAGAGGCTCTGAACATTTCATAAGTGCATTAAGACAGAGGAACCACCCTTCTCACATCTCCGCGGGCCGAGTTATAGCCGAGTTATAATTGGCCGCATCCTCCATTTTATAGATATCAGAACAGATGTCAGAGCCTTTTCAGATACAAAAGCCGCATCGGCGGACGTTGATTCCCTTTATGGGAGGTCAACGCCAGCGATGCGGCTTTTTTTTCAGTTGGTCACATTGGTGCTGCGGCCGCCATAGGCGGCTTCTGTAAGACGGCCCCGCAGAAGATCAATGTCGTACGGGCTGTCCGCGCAGTCCTTGATGTAGACGCCGTTGTAGAATGTAGCTTCTTCGATATCCATGGAACCCTGGCGCTGAATGTTTCCGTCGTCTGTCTTTTCGATATAGGTCCAGCGAACCTCGTCAAGGTTATCGATCAGCGCCAGAAGCAGGCAGGCCTTTTGCGGCATGGACCGCTCAAAGACATCGACGCGCTGGCCGTCCATAGGCTCGCTGAACTGTAACGTCCAGGTGTACGGCTTTTCGTCTGTTTCCAGCTCGCTTTCAAAGGTTCCGAACTCCGCGCCGGTTATGAGCAGATCTGCCAGCTTCATATTCGCGGGCATATCGCCGACGTATGGATTTTTAGCTTCAAACAGCTGCCTGTCGTACGTAGTAAGAACGGAAAAGTTAGGCCCTATATAATAGAATGGCGTGGTCAGGCTTCCTTCGATCTCAGATGAATTGAGGTGGAAATCGAAGGCTGAGCCTTCCTCCACATCTTCATCGTCCTCCCACGGCAGAGGCAGGCGGGCGTAAATCTTCAGGTTGTCGTTGCCCTCGCTGTCCGTTTCCAGCTCATACCGGCAATAGATTTCATCGGTAAGATGCCCCTGTATATGAACCGTGTAAGCGGTCGTACTGTCGCTCATTTGCTGTATGAAAAATTTATCCAATTCGTAGTTCGCGTCATATCCGAATACGTACAGCTTGAGCCCCGCGCCGAGGAGGACAGCGAGAAGGGCCAGGGCCGCGAAAAAGCCGAACAGCAGCTTTCTGCGTCCGCTGCGGCGGATCTTTTTCAGATAGTTGATCTCTTCCTTTTCCTCCTGCCGCTGATCTGTCAAGGCAGCGTCCATAGAATTGCGCAGCAGGGCCTCCTGCTTCCGGCAATCCTCGCAGGCCGTCAGGTGCTCCCGCAGCAGCCGGTCGGAGTCTTCGGCTGTCAGCCGCTCGATATATAGTGGGAGCAGGTCCCGAACCAGCGTGCAGGGAATCGAGACGCTCTTTTTTGATTCATTTCTATGTTCTGTCATCTTGCACCTCCTTGACCACTTTTTCTTTTCCCCGATAATAAGTAACGCGGGCCCAGTTTTCCGTTCGGCCCAGGATCTGACCGATCTGCGCGAAGGTTAAATTTCCCGACAGTCTCAGGTACATGACTTCCCGCATAGGCTCGGAAAGCTCGTGAACCGCCTGCATGACCCTTTGTTCGTCCCAGCTGTGGAAGGCCTGGCTCTCGGCGGAAGGAACGGAGATGTCCATAAGCTCACAGCTGTCCGCCTCAGAGCCCGGCGACCGCTGTTTCTTTCTCAGATCATCTCGCCAGACATTTTTCGCGATGGCGCAGAGCCAGGTGGACAGGCTGCTTTGACCGTCAAACCGTCCGATGGATTTTACCGCCTGATAGAAGGTCTCCTGGGTCAGCTCCTCCGCGAGATCCGGGTCCCGCGTCCTGGTCAGGAGGAACCCGTATACGGTTTTCGCGTGTTTCAGATATACTTCTTCCATGGAATCCATATGGGCGGGCCTCCTTTCCTAAGATGCTTTTAAAATCCCCTTTTTTCGTTTCTATAAATTAGTGGCGGAACAAAGGGTTTTGTTACAGGGCATTTAAAATTTTCTTCAAGTTTTTTGGCGGCATTTTTCCGCTGGGCCGCCTGCGTAACTCTATTTTACCAGAATTTCCGTCCATGGGCCATAGAGCGTTTCTCCGCGGGACTTTTTGTACGGGCGGATACGCAGGTATTTGCATGCCGCGTCCTTTGCCGTTTTCACGCTGGCGGAGGAAGTCTTTCCAGAGGTGACAGTCTTCTTAGCCGTGATCTTTGAGAAGCTTTTGTCCGCGGCGGCCTGGATCTCGTAGCCTGAACAAAGGGTGTCCGGCCGCCATTTTACCGTCATGGACTTTTTGTCCTTGCTGCGGGAGGCCGACGTCAGCTGGACGGCCTTGGGATATATGTATACTTTGATCTTCCACTCGCCCCGCAGAGTCTCTTTTGACGCGGGCACCGCAAGGGAAACGACAGCGATGCCTTCTCCTTTGATGGTGCAGAGGCCGGTGCCGCGGTCTACGGCAAGCAGCTTAGAGCTTGATGAACGGAAGGTGGGCTGATAGGCGGCAGAGATGCCTTTGACCGCGCAGAAAGGGCTGTCGCCGATGGATTTCTTCAGCTGTTCCGGAACCGACAGGGCAGGCGCCTTTTTCTCCTTGAACCTGGCCTGGATGGTCTGGCTTTTCTTCGGGACCTTGTAGGTGTCCAGCGTCTCCATGATCTTGTAGCGGGCGGTGCCGTAGAGGGCCTTTATGGCGGCTTTGATCGTCTCCGTATATTTCGCTTTGGTCACGCCGCGAAAGCTGGGGTCGCTGTAGGAAACCACGCTGTCGTAATAGTAGACGCCGTTTACTGTGACGCGCACCACGTCGATCCGCTGGCTCTCTAACGTCAGCTTTTGCCCGGAGGACGTGTAGAAGCCGTCAAAATACCAGCCTTCGCCGGGTTCGACGATGAGGCTTCGCGGCGTCAAAGCGGTGAAACGGCAGGAGGTGCCTGCGGCGAGGCAGTCTTTGTTGTAGTCGCCGCCGCCCTGATAGAAAAAGCTTCCGCTTTGATTGTAGTTCCAGTAAAGGCTGCCCTGTCCGGACTGGCGTATGGCGGCCGTATAGGTGAGGGAGACGCCCTTTGCGCTGGCAGCGGCGGCAGATGAGGCAGCGGCTGATACTGAAACAGCGGCTGCAGGCGACGGCATCAGAAGATGGGCCGTCAGCAAAGTGATAACCAGTAAGCTCGTCAGATATTTGTGTCCATGTTTCATTGTATACCTCCATTAAGATAAACTTTAGTGGCCGGTAAAATGGACTTTAAATGGTGAGGTGAGATTATTATAGCCTGCGACTATGGGAAAAACAATGTAAATTTTTTTTCAGCGGAAAAATTGGATTTCCGTTGGAGTTGTCTTAAAATCAACTTTTTTGAAATTTAGGTACAACTGCTCCCTTTGCTGCCTTACCATATTGCCGCAATTTTTCCTGGCAAAGGCCGTTGAAAAGCAAAAAATTCATCTGAAACAACAAAAAACGATAAAAAAGGTACAACTTTTCCCTT
>CALLDR010000046.1 GCA_937997955.1 uncultured Emergencia sp.
TTACCTGGGTATCCGGTCCGTAATTGGTGCCTTCCAGCGCGTTATAAAGCTCGATGGCATTCTCCGGCTTGGAGAACAAAGCGCGGAAGAGAGAGTCCTGATATTTGGGGTTAGCCTTCCGCTGCCCTTGTTTTTTCGCTTGTTTTTTCTGCTTGGATTTGAGTTTCTTTTGTGCCATATGTAAACCTCCTTCAAAAAATAAAAAAGAACGACCGCAAATGTCGTTCTTGGCGAAATATTATAAATAAAAAGCGAGCGGGCAATATACGCATATTCAGCGTCAAAGCCCATCTCGCCTTTTACCATATCATTATATCACAGATTCCCGGATAAGTGCCACTGTTTTTTACAGCAGCAGCTCTGGATCCGCTTTTATTTCATGCTTTCAACGATGGTGTCCGCCAGCTCCTCCAGCTCCTGATAGGTAGCGTCGTTGAGAGAGGACAGAATGGTCATCTGCTCACCCAGAATGGTGAACTCCTTCAGCTTGTCGAGTTCCTCCACCATGGTCGGGCCTGCCTGCGGCGCCCATGTGCCGCTGCCGACTACGCCCACCATTCTCTTCTGCAGGTTCAGCGCGGCCATGTCGTCGATAAACGCCTGCATAACCGGGAACACCTTCAGGTTGTAGGTGACGGACAGCAGAGCCATATGGCTGTACTTGAACGCGTCCGCGATCAGATAGGACACGTGAGTGCAGGATACGTCGTACATGGAAATGTTGGTTACGCCCTTCTCGCACAGCATGCCGGCCAGAATGTTGGCAGCGCTTTCCGTGTTGCCGTACATGGAAGCGTAAGCGATCAGCACGCCCTTTTCCTCCGGCTCATAGCGGGACCATTTGTCGTACTTCTCAATAAACCAGCCGATGTTTTCTCTCCAGACCGGTCCGTGCAGCGGGCAGATATATTTGATGTCCAGGCCGCCGGCTTTTTTCAGCAGCTTCTGCACCTGCGGACCGTACTTTCCTACGATGTTGGTGTAATATCTTCTGGCGTCGTCCAGCCAATCCCGCTCAAAGTTGACCTCGTCAGCAAAGAGTCTGCCGTCCAGGGAGCCAAAAGAGCCGAAGGCATCTGCAGAGAACAGCACGCCGTTTGTCGTATCAAAGGTGACCATGGCTTCCGGCCAGTGTACCATCGGCGCCATGACAAAGGTGACTTCATGCTTACCAAAGGACATGGTGTCGCCTTCCTTTACTTCCGTAACATCTTTTACAGGGAAGCCGAACTGATTCATCATCATGACGGCCTTTGATGTGGTGATCACCTTCACATCAGGATAGCGCATCAGGATCTCTTCGATGGACGCGCCGTGGTCTGGCTCCATGTGATTGATGACCAGATAATCCAGCTGTCTTCCGTCCAGCACGTATTCGATGTTCTCCAGGAACTGTCTGCACACGGACCAGTCAGCTGTATCAAACAGGACGGTCTTCTCATCCAGCAGCACGTAGGAGTTGTAGGAAGTTCCCCTTGGAATCGGATGGATGTTCTCAAAGAGCGCCAAACGCTTATCGTTGGCTCCGACCCAGTATAAATCTTCTGTTACTTTTCTCACACAATGCATATGACTATTCCTCCTTATCCTTTTCAACCATGACAAAACCTTCTTTCGATTCTCCGCAAAGCGGGCATACCCACTCTTCAGGCAGCGCCTCGAAGACAGTTCCAGGGCTTACGCCGTTTTCCGGATCGCCTACTGCCGGATCATATTCATAGCCGCATCCGTCACAGACATAAGTGGTCCATGGGGAAGCTGCCTTCTTGACCGTCGGCTTCTTCATCTTCACCTTTGGAGGCGCCGGTTTCTTCGGCTCGCCGTTATCCAAAGCAGCTGTCAGAAGCGGCAGAATTTCATTGACGTCGCCTACGATGCCGTAGTCCGCGTTCTTAAAGATCGGCGCATTTTTATTTGTATTGATCGCGACGATGGTCGTTGCTTCCTTGATGCCCTTCAGATGCTGGCCCGCGCCGGAAATGCCGCAGGCGATATACAGATTGCCCGTGAATTTCTGACCGCTCATGCCCACATATCTGTCAAGAGGCACGTATTTCAAAGTTTCGGCAACTGGTCTCGAGGAGCCGATAGCGGCGCCTGCCTGATAAGCAAGATCCTCGATCAGCTTCATATTTTCCTTGCTGCCGATGCCCTTGCCCGCGCTGACCACTCTGTCCGCCAGGGTGATCGGCGTCATCGGGTCGATGCCGACAGTAAAGTCGAATCCGTCGGATTTCAGAGCCTCGACCAGGGAATCTACCTTCTCCTGAGCCGTTCCCTTGGCAAAGATCATCTTCTTTCTGTGACCGGTGATCGGGCCCTTCGCCTGTGCTGCAGGAGCATTGGTCTTCGGCGCTTTTCCGATGATATGGGACGCGATAACCACCCTCTGGATCTCGTTGGTTCCCTCGTAGATGGTGCAGATCTTCGCGTCTCTGTACGCCCGCTCTACCTCCATGCCTTTCAGATATCCGGTGCCGCCAAAGATCTGCAGAGCGTCGTTGACCACTTCCAGACAGATGTCGGACGCGTACTGCTTCGCCATGGCGGATTCCATACCGTAAGGCTCATGGGCTTCCTTCAGTTCAGCCGCGCTGTAGACCAAAAATCTGGCGCAGCGGATCTTGGTGGCCATGTCGGCGATCTTAAAGGAGTTGACCTGCTGGTGGGCGATCGGTATACCGAACTGTACTCTTTCCTTGGCATATTCAACCGCGTGCTCAAAAGCGCCCTGGGCGATACCCAGCGCCTGTGAGGCGATTCCGATTCTGCCGCCGTCCAGCGTTGACATCGCAATCTTGAAGCCTTCTCCCTCTTTGCCCAGAAGATTTTCCTTCGGAACCTTGACGTCGTTGAAAATCAACTCAGCCGTGGAAGACGACCTAATACCCATTTTATCATAATGGTCGCCAAAGTCAAATCCTTCCCAGCCTTTTTCTACAATAAATGCACTGATGCCCCGGGTTCCGATGCCCGGCGTCGTCACTGCAAAGACTACATATGTATCAGCGATCGGCGCGTTGGTGATGAAAATCTTGCCGCCGTTGAGGAGGTAATGGTCGCCTTCCAGCACCGCCGTGGTCTCTGTGCCGCCGGCGTCGCTGCCCGCGTTAGGCTCAGTCAGACCAAAAGCGCCCAGCTTTTCACCCTTTGCCAGCGGAACCAGGTACTTCTGCTTCTGCTCTTCTGTTCCGAAAGCAAAGATCGGGTAGGAGCCCAAAGATACGTGGGCGGACAGAATAACGCCTGCCCCGCCGTCCACTCTGGCCAGCTCCTCTACGGCGATAGCATAGCTGAGGGCGTCCAGCCCCGCTCCGCCGTATTCAGTTGGGTACGGAATCCCCATTAATCCCATCTCCGACAATTTTTTCACCATATCGTGTGGAAACTCGTTGTTCTGATCCAGCATGAAAGCGATCGGCTTCACTTCTTCTTCCGCGAAAGCTCTGATCTTCGCTCTCAAGTCCTCGTGTTCCTGCGTTGTCTTATATAACATCGTTTACCTCCTTTGAGTAGACTTTGATTCTATTATCTATATTATACTTGCCAAAGGCGCAAGTAGTTGTGGCAAATGCAACAAATCTGTGTTAAAATTAAGAAAATAAAAAATAATAGAGAGGCGCTTATGAAGAAACGTTATTTCACCGACAACATATCCCGGGACGCTCTGGAGAAGATGATCCTCTGCTTCGAGCCGAGCCGCAGGCTCTACCAGCCCGGAGAAACTATTCTGGCCTATTCCGACGGGCTGGCCCACGTAGGGATTCTCCTTTCCGGCGCCGCCAAGCTCTCCTACATCGCGGAGAACGGCGATTCCAGCCTGCTGGAAAACTACCGGGAAGGCGATCTCTTCGGCGAGCCTTTTTCACTTCCGCTGGAAAACTACGAGTACATCGTCACCGCGGAAAGCCGCTGCCACGTGGTTTTCATCCAGTTTCAGCATCTGATCACGCCCTGCGAAAAGGCCTGTCAGCATCACTCCCAGCTGATCAGCAATCTCTTTGTCATGACCGCGCAGAAATCCCAGGAGCTTTCCCTTCACATCAACATACTGAGCCAGCCGACGACCCGGAAAAAGCTGATGACCTATCTCCGCTACATCCAGACCTCCTGCGACGCCAAGGACGAAGAATTTTTCGAGATTCCCTGCACCCTGGGCGACCTGGCGGAATATCTGGCCGTAGACCGGTCCGCCATGATGCGGGAGATCCGCAATCTAAAAAAAGACGGCCTCATCGATTCTGAGCGCCGCCGTTTCCTGCTGCGGAAATAGCTTCCGGCCGGAAAAGCCGCTTCTAATTCCAGCGTTGTATTTCCAGGGTCAGTCCGCCGGGCCGTCCCTGTTCCATTTCCGAAGGATAGAGGCCCACGCGAAACTTTTTGTCCCCGTCATGATAGTACCAGATGTAGTAATTCAGCGGTTCCTGCCGCCGCTCCGCCTCCCAGGGGCCGTCGTAGTGGTATCCGCTGCTGCTCTGCGGCCTGTCGTCCCCGGTCTCCGCGCAGACGTCCCATACGGCCTGGGCGTAGCTGTCCACCAGGTTCTGCGTGATCTCTTCGTCCAGATCAAAGGAGATCCGCCAGATCTTTTCCTCATCATCATAGACAAGCTGTTCTCTGGCCGTGCCATAGGGTTTCCCCAGATTTTCAAGGCCACATTCCCGCGCCACAGTCTCCGTCCACGGCGCCTGAGACGCTTCCATCAGCGCCCGAAGCCCGTCGTCTCTGTATTTTTCTCCCGGTCCGCAGCCAGTCATCAGGATCAGCGTCAGCGCCAGAGCGGCGGCCAGGACAAAAGCTTTTTTCCTCATCACATTCCCTCCCACGACTATCCTATTCGCAGAAGAGACAGATATGCCAGCACAATGGCCGGCGAAAGAGGCACGGGCGGCGGTCAGGTCCCAATCAGACCGCCAGACCGCAGTCAGCGAAGTTTTGAAAAGGCGAAAAGGCACGCTGCCGCACAGCCGATGCCGGTTCTTAACGCAACGGCATGGGCCTTATTCGGTCTTAGTTTCTTCGTTCTTAGCTTCTTCTTCCTTCGCTTCCGTGATCTTCTCGTATCCAGCCGCGTCTCCGTTCTCAAAGATGACCACGTATCCAAAGCCCGGCGACGGCATCCAGTCCCACATGCTGCCCTTTTCTTCCGGGAACAGCTGCTGCATGACAGCGGAGATCACGCCGCCATGACAGACCACGGCAGAGACCGACGGTTTTCCATTGTGCCGGTGGGAAAGCTCCCGCAGGCGGTGATAGGCGATCAGCTCCGCCAGACCCTCTTTGATCCTGTCGGCAAACTGGTTCTTGGACTCCCCGCCGGGCAGGGCCACATCCCCGGTCTCGTCCCAGGCCCACTTCTCGAAGCCCGGATATTGGGACAGCTCCTCGTAGGTGCAGCACTCGTACTCGCCAAACTCCATCTCTCGCAGGTTCCGGATCACCCGGTGCTCCCGCTGCCCGAACAGAATCTCGCAGGTCTCCTCTGTGCGCACCAGCCCCGTAGTGTACAGGTCCGCGTCCTCCGGCAGCCGGGGATAAACGCCCTTTTCCGCCAAGGCCCGCAAAGTCTGCTTTCCGCCTTCGGTCAAGGGCAGGTCCGCCCCGCCGTAATACCAGCGCTTTTCATTTCCTTCTGTAATACCGTGTCTGATCAAATAGATTTTTGATACCATTCCCTCACCTTGACTCCTATTTTACTTTGCTGCCGATGCCGCAGAACACGCGAATAACCTCGTCCGCTTCCTGGCCCAGATAGGTCATGCAGCGGCCTGTCATCTCCCGCCATGCCCGCTCCGTCTTGTCCACAGGCACGACCCCCTGAGAGATGTCGTCAAAGATGACGATCTTGTCCCGCAGGCGTTCCAGATTGTCCTCCAGACACTCCTTGGCGCTGATGCCCTCTTTGACGCAGGCGAGAACAAACCGCTCCGCGTCAGCGATAATCTTCTTGTCAAAATTGATCACCATGGTCTCCATGTCACAGTGATACACGTCCTTTTCCGTCAAATGCCAGGTGCTCAGGGCGTAGTCCAGCTTTCCCTGATAAGCACCGCCAAAAATCAATATCATCGTATAACCTCGATTCCTCAAATTTACCATATGGCCAGAACCAGGATTCCGGCCAGCTCACTGATACAGATCGTGTACCCCGCAATATCGCCGCTCATGCCGCCCAGCTGCCGCCGCGCGTACAGACAGGCCAGCACCGCAGTCACCGCTTCCACGGCCGCCATGATCAAAGTCCTCTCCGGCGCCGCCGAAAGCAAAACCGCCAGCACGGCCCACAGGACCAGCTGCACAGCCACCGCCGCCCGATACTTCCACCGGTCCGGCGCTTCATAGTCCTTGGCATACTGGCTGTGACCGATCGGAGCGCAGGTCAGGACATGGAGCCCCGCCACGGCCCGGCTCACCACCGGCATCAGGAGCAGCGCGCCATAATCCAGGGAAAAAACAGCGGTAGACATGGCCGCGAACCAGGCGATCAGCAGAAACGCCAGGGTCACCGCCGCGAAAGCTCCCACGGTGGAATCCTTCAGGATCCGCTGCCGCTCTTCCAGGGGCCGCCGGGACAGAATGGCGTCGTTGCAGTCCATAAAACCGTCCAGGTGCATGAATCCGCACACCGCGAAAATGTAGAAGATCATCACCAGGCTGGCGATCAAAAGGGGCAGCCCCAGCTGCCAGACGACCCACAGAAGGGCCATCCACAGCAGGCCGACCACACCCCCCACCGAAGGCAGGAAGCCCAGCATCATATTTTTCAGCGAGCCGTCCCACCTTTTGTACGGGCACGGAAGGGTGATGAAATTCCCCCACGCCATGAAAAAACCGATTACAAACTTCATCCCTTAACCTCCCTGTATTCGTAAATATGTCCGTAGGCCACCTCGATGACCTGATCGCACACGGCCGCCAGCCGCCGGTCGATGTAAGCCAGCGCCTGCCGGTAGGCTTCCGTCCACTGATCAAAGCACCGGGCGTCGGAGTAGATGTAGTCGCTGACAAAGACCGTATTGCCGGTCTTTTCGGCAAAAGCGCACAGCTCCTCGGCCACGCGGCTTCCCGCGTCAGGGTCAAAGCTGCCGCCCTCGCGGAACATCTCGTTGGAGAGCAGCGCCGTCACGCTGTCCAGCAAAAATGCCCCCTTGGGGTCCACAGCGTCTCCCCCTTCCCGGTTGTCCAGCGCCCCGCAGATATCTCTGCCCTGCTCCAGGGTCTCAAAGCCCCAGCCGTCGCGCTCCGCCAGATGTCTTTTGATCCTCTGACGATCCTCATCGTCCGCGGGGATCATGGTCGCCACATAGTAGAGAGGCCTGCCGCTTTGCTCAGCCATGTCCTTTGCCAGGTTCTGGGCGTACATGGACTTTCCATTTTTGCACCCGCCGCTGATAAAAACATTCATTAGAATAAGTTGTCCCTTCTAATCTCTTCCAGATAGCCCCCGTCGATGGACGCTTCTTCCAGGGACTTCATCAGGTTCATAGACGCCAGGGCGGTTTCGATGATCTTGAAGGCGATCGGGCAGCCGCTGCCTTCGCCCAGTCTCATGCCAAGGTCGAACATCGGAGCCAGACCCAGCCTGTCCATGGCGATCTGATAGCCGATCTCATAGGATTTGTGGGAAGCGAACATGAAGTCCACAACTCTTGGATTCAGTTCTTTGGCCACACAGGCCGCCACCACGGAGATGAATCCGTCTATGACCACTGGGATCCGGTAGATGCCGGCGCCCAGGAACGCGCCTGCCATGGCGCAGATATCATATCCGCCCACCTTGCTCAGCTTCTCGATGGGATCGCTCATGCACCAGCTGTTGACCGCGTCGTCCACGATTTTGATCTTCTTTGCCAGTCCCTCGTCGTTAAGGCCGCCGCCTCTGCCGACGACTGCTTCTGCCTTGGCTCCGGTCAGAGCGCTGAGGATGGCGGAGCTGGTGGTCGTATTGCCGATACCCATCTCTCCTACGCCGAAGAGCTGAACGCCGGCCTTTTTCATAGCTTCCACCGCCTCAATGCCGGTCAGAATGGCTCTGACAGCTTCCTCTCTGGTCATGGCCGCTTCCTTTGCCAGATTGCGCGTACCATTGGCGATTCTTCTGTTGACGATCTCTACCGGAATCTTCCCGTCTTCCGTCAGCATGGAATCGGTGTACAGCTCCTCAGGTATCTCCATGGCTACGCCCACGTCGGTGACCAGCAGGTCGATGCCGAAATACTTGGCCATGGAGCTGACGCCCGTATATCTTTTCGTAAAGTTGATGGTCTGAGAAAGGGTCACGGACTGCGGCGCCGAAGCTACGCCTTCCGCCACGACGCCGTTGTCCGCGCACATGACGGCCACGCACTGATGGGTCACATCGTTGCCTACGGCCTGTCCGGTAATGCCTGCGATCTTAATGGAAATATCCTCCAAACGTCCCAGGCTTCCAGGAGGCTTTGCCAGATAGTCCTGGCGGTCCTTCGCCGCCTTCATCGCTGCTTCATCAAGTCTTTCGATCTCTCCGATCAATGTAAATAGCTTTTTTTCTTCATTCATCACTTTGTCCTCTTTTCTATTTGTTCACCAACACAACCATCTTAACATATTTTTGTCCGAAAAAAAAGTTTCTTCCCTTGTAAAACAGCCTGTTTTTTAATATAATTTGTTATACTTAAGATGAAAGTATTTATTAAGAAAAGGATTTGATACTATGAACAAAAAACTGCAAAGCGATATTTTGCTGCTCATCACCGCTGTCATCTGGGGTTCCGCATTCGTAGCCCAGAAGGCCGGCGCCGTGCTGGAACCGTTTACATACAACGGTATCCGTATGCTTATCGGCGGCCTGGTTTTGATTCCTGTCATCTTCGCGTTTCAAAAGCTGGGCAAAAACGATGAGGCGGCCGCGAAGACCGCTGAGGAAAGAGAGGCAGAGAAAAAGATTCTGATCAAAGGCGGCCTCTGCTGCGGCCTGGTGCTGTGCGTCGCTTCCAACCTGCAGCAGTTCGGCCTTTACTTTGAGACTGACGCGGGAAAAGCCGGATTCATCACGTCTCTGTACATCGTCATCGTGCCGATCCTGGGCCTGCTGCTGAAGAAGAAGGTCCGGCCGATCATCTGGTTCTGCGTTGCCCTGGGCGCGGTAGGCTTCTACCTGCTGACCATGGCGGGCAAAGGCGAGGGCTTCCACCTGCAGACCGGCGATTTCTTCGTGCTGCTCTGCGCTGTGGCGTTTTCCTGCCACATCATGGTCGTCGACCACTTTTCGCCTAAATGCGACGGTATCAAGCTGTCCTGCATCCAGTTTCTCACGGTGGGCGTCATCAGCATCGTGCTCATGTTCCTCTTTGAGAATCCGGTGCTTGCCGACATCATCGACTGCTGGCTGCCGATCATGTACTGCGGCGTATTCTCTTCCGGCGTAGCCTACACTCTGCAGGTGGTCGGACAGAAGCACGCGGAGCCGACTGTGGCTACTTTGATCATGAGTCTGGAATCCGTGTTCGCCGTCCTCTTCGGCGTACTGCTGGCGGGAGAGAGCATGTCTTTGGTCGAGGGCATCGGCTGCATCGTCATCTTCATCGCGGTCATCATTCCGCAGCTGCCTTCTAAAGAAGAACGGTTGCAGGCGAAGCAGAATTAGAGTATACTATTAAATAAAAACGGGCGCGGCCTTCGGCGGAGCGTCGCCTCGGGCGGCATGCGGCTTTTGGGTGCCATATGGCTTTGGGCGGCATGCGGCTTTTGGGTGCCATATGGCTTTGGCGGCATGCGGCTTTTGAGCGGCAGAGCGCTGCCCGGCAGGCCCGCCCGCAAGATTACGACAAGGAAGTGATACCAATGATCAGCAGAGCAGAAGCATTTGAACTTCTGAAAAAGTATAACAAGGAAGAGTTCCATATCCACCACGGTATTACCGTAGAATGTGTCATGCGGTGCATGGCGAAAAAACTGGGTTACGGTGAGGACGCGGAGTTCTGGGCCGTCTGCGGTCTGCTCCACGACATCGATTTTGAGATGTGGCCGGAGGAGCACTGTAAGAAGGCGCCGGAGCTGCTGGAGGAGGCCGGCGTAGATGAAGCGGTCATCCACGCGGTAGTTTCCCACGGCTATGGCCTCTG
>CALLDR010000047.1 GCA_937997955.1 uncultured Emergencia sp.
CAGCCTGTCACGCTGGAGGTCGACGGTTCGAGCCCGTTCCAGGTCGCCAATTTTTTTAAAATCTCTATTGCATTATGCAGCGAGATGTGCTAAAATAACTACTGCAAATGTTGAGCATCGAAGATGACAGCGGATTGCACAATTTTAGCTCAAACATATGAAGTAATGAGTATGGTGGGTATCGTCAAGTGGTTAAGACCCAGGGTTGTGGCTCCTGTATACGTGGGTTCGAATCCCACTACCCACCCCATAAACGTTGGGGTATCGCCAAGCGGTAAGGCAACGGATTCTGATTCCGTCATGCGCAGGTTCGAATCCTGCTACCCTAGCCAATTTTTACAAGATGCCTTTGGCATCTTGATTATGGCGACATAGCCAAGTGGTAAGGCAGAGGTCTGCAAAACCTTTATTCCCCAGTTCAAATCTGGGTGTCGCCTCCAAAATGGAATTACAGTTAAGAGAAGACCGTTGAATTTTCAACGGTTTTTTCTTTTCTAAATTTTAATCCTTGTATTTTATCCCAGCAGTTATCTTTACGCTCAAAGATAAGCCCTTCATAAGCCCTTCTAAAATGGATCCTCTCGAAAAACAGAGAAAAAGTGTAAAACTCATGAATTGAAAAGTATTTTTTAATACCACATCACATGTTGCTTTTAAAGTGTCATAAAAAGTCGATTTTTGTTTTTTCGATTTTATAAAAATCTAATTTTAAGAAGTTTGTAGAATTGAATTTATAAACTTGTTTTTTGCAGAAGCTTGTGATATGATATTTGCGTGAAAGGTGGTGTCGGAAAAATGTTAAAAACAACTCTGAAAAAACGGAACCTCTACTTGAATCGGATGATCGCGTTTCAAGATACGGAGATGATTAAAGTGATAACCGGAATCAGGCGCTGTGGGAAATCCAGCCTGATGAAACTGATGACAAATCATTTGAGAGATTGTGGTGTGAAAGACGATCAGATTCTTGAAATGAATTTTGAATCCATGGGGCTGCCGGATATGGATTCCAGGGGATTCTATGAATATGTGAAGGAGAGAATTCTTCCGGGCCAGAGAATGTACCTGTTTTTCGATGAAGTGCAGCGGATTCGGGGATGGGAGAATGCCGTCAATTCTTTCCGGGTGGATTTTGACTGTGACATTTATATTACCGGCTCAAATGCTTACCTGCTTTCCTCTGAATTATCCACCTATCTTTCCGGGCGGTATGTGGAAATCAAAGTGCTTCCACTTTCCTTCAGGGAGTTTCTTGACTTCCATGGATATTCTGTCACCGAGAGAAAATCTCCTGCAGGCGGTATGCGGAAACGGATCACAGATGCTGACGGTGAAATTTATGAGGTTCGGGAGCTTTTTGACACCTATGTAAAATTCGGTGGCATGCCAATGCTGGCCGATGTGGGTCTTGAAATTGATCGGGTAGCCGCGGCTCTGGATGGTGTGTATTCAGCTGCGGTTGTAAATGACATTCTGGAACGGGAGAAAAGGAAGGATCGCAAAAATATCACAGACCCGATGCTGCTCCGGAAGATCATCATGTTTCTGGCGGATAATATTGGAAACAATACTTCCGCAACCTCGATTGGAAATACACTGGTAAATGAGGGACTGCTTACCAACGGGACGCGGAAGACAAAGCCTGCGACCCAAACGATTTTGTCTTACATTGACGCTTTGACAGAAGCCTATATTTTCTATGAGATTAAACGGTTCGATATTAAAGGCAAAGAATATCTACGAACGCTGGGAAAGTATTATATCGTTGATATTGGCCTACGGAACTATCTGCTGGGATACCGTGACGGCGACAGCGGACATATTCTGGAAAATATTATTTTCTTTGAACTGCTGCGCCGCGGATATGATGTTGCCATTGGGAAGATTGATAATCAGGAAGTCGATTTTATTGCCACCAAAGCAGATGAAAAAAAGTATATCCAGGTAACAGAGTCCATGAACGCACCGGAAACCAGAGAACGTGAACTTGCCCCCCTGCGTAAAATCAGGGACAACTATGAAAAAGTAGTGATTGTGCTGGAGTGTGATATTCCACAGACTCAGGACGGCATCAAAATCGTCCAGGCAACAGACTTTTTACTGGAAGATATTAAGTGACATTGGATTTTGTATATAACTGCATATAACCTTTTCATTTCTGCATATAATCCGCCTGTTTTATATGCAGAAAAGTTACACAGCCGGGAGGCTTTCTTACCAGAAAATCCCTCCGGCTATTTTATGGTGCGCCCGGCGTCTAAATCGTCGTCTTCCATCACGGGAAAATCACGGTTTTAAATACAGAAAGCGGCCTGAGATTCCCCCGCGATCGTCTGAATTTCATTTACGATATAGAGAAGTTGGGATATAATAAAGCATGAAATGGAGACAGAAGACTATGAAGAAACGATTGCTGAAGGCGGCGGCAGCATTTATCATTCTGGCGGTATTTCTCTGGTCGCCTTTTTCAAACTATCCGGTGAGCCTGGCGGTCATGAAGATCTACAGCGGGATTCATGAGCATGACAGCATCATGACAGAAAAGGGCATCGAACTGCGTATTCCAGGCGGCGGCGTGACCCGGGAGAAAGATTGGTATCCCTTTGTAATGACCTTTAACGATGACGCGGGCTTTCGGCGCTTTACGGGAGCGCCTGATGTGAAGCTGACTATCCTGTACAATTTTCCGGCCTTCGACCTGTTGAAAGGCTGCAGCAGGCTCTATGATCCCGCTTCACCGTATTATAACGGGTTCTACGGCGCTTATCTGGTTTGCTATGAAGATGATGACGAAGAAGAGGACAATGCGGCTGGCGCAGACGGTACGGACGCTGCGGAGCATATGGATGATGCTGTTGATGAAGGCGGCGCGGAGCATACGGCCGGCAAAGGCCGCGCAGGCGAGAACGGCGCGGCTTACGGATTTTTGCCCGATGGGAGCCTGGATCTTATGACCGTTGCTCAGGTGCCCCAGTTCGATTTTCAAAAGCTGGTCCTTCAGGATTTTGGCATCGGACGAGATCAAATGGTCTTCGACTGGGAAGTTTCAAAGTCGCGGCAGAATGTAAGCTATCTGGGTATCGACGGCTGGACGCGGGTAGACGCGGAGCTTAGAGTCAACGGGACGTGGCACGAGGCAGACCAGTTCCACAGATCCTATTTGCAGTACGGCCCGCCCGGATATGACCTGCCTGAATACAGCCTCTCGGGAGAACCCTTTGCTCCGGTGGAAATGACCGGCAGGGTGTACGGCAGGTACTTTGAGGAATGGGACACTTCCATTTTCTTTTATGTGCTGGCTTCCGACCCGGCGGTGCTGGAGGACTGCGACCGGGAAATCCTGTCTCAGAGCAGCCTGGGCAGTTCGGAAAGGCCGTAGGTTCAGGTCCGCGCGCAGAGGACTTTCGTTTGGATCACTGTATACCGGAACGGGAGCGTGTCTGGAACGGGAGCATGTATTGAGAAGAGATGCCGGTGTACGTGCCGGAGTGCAAAAGAAAAACCAGTCATACGATAATAATGCATGACTGGTGCGGAAAAGGGCGGACTGCGGGCAGCAGAATCTTACAATGACAGATAGTATCCCTGATCCAGCAGTTCTTCTGTCTTTTGACGATTTTCCACGGCTTCTTCACCTATATATTCAAACACAGCTTGTGCCAGATAGTTGCTGACACTCAGAGGCGCGGCGTAGGAATTTCGGTAGGATATGCTGCTGGTAGCGCAAGGAAGGATAATGTCCCCGTATTCCCGGATTGGAATCTCATTTAAGCCGGTGATTAGAATCACTTTTGCATTTTGTGACTTTATCCAGGAGGTAATAGTGGTAGCGACCTTAGAATATCGTGGGAATAAATACGCGATCAAAACATCGCCTTCCTTTGCGCCGATGATTTCTTCCGGATACATCATTCCAGACGATTGGATAAACCGAACATTTTTTTTAATCTCCCCGAGCCGTCCTGCCATATAATAGGCTGCGGCATAGGAACTTCTCATACCCAGGATATATACTGTGTCAGCATTACTGATTAACTCGACAGCGGTCTGCAGGTCGCGGCGGCTTAAAGCCGCTAAGGTCTCTTGGATATTGCGGATATCCGTCTCAAAAGCCTGTTTCAACAAAGTGTTCTCAGGTTCGGAGGCCTCTTCTGCGTTCTCAGATGATTCGGCGTGCGGTGCAGTTCGTTTTATATCGCGCTGCATGTCCGAATAACCTTCATAACCCAGTTCTCTTGCAAATCGTATCACAGATGTCGTGCTGACGCCGATTTGTCGGGAAAGCCTGGCTAAACTGCAATATGCAATTTGATCTATGTGATCCATTAAGTAATTGGCAATTTTCTTTTGGGAGTAGGTGAACCGGTTGAAGTTCTTCATAATGTCTTGAACAAAATCCATATATCTGTTGTCTCCTAACTGTATTTTGTTACATTTTATCACAAAAAAATGCGATTTGCTATTCCAAACATGATTTTCTAAGAAATTCTGCGGTATATGAAGCCTGACATTCCAGCAATTGCGCAGGAGGACCGGAAAAAATAAGCCTTCCGCCATTTTTGCCGCCTCTCGGCCCAAGATCGATAATCCAGTCACTTGAAGCGATCACCTCCATATTATGCTCGATGACATAAACGCTGTTTCCTGCGTCAACCAATTTGTCCATGACTTTTATAAGCCTGTTGACATCGGCCATATGCAGGCCGGTAGTCGGTTCATCCAGAATATAAATATCACCTTTGTGGCGGAGCTGCTCCGCCAGCTTAAGCCTTTGACATTCTCCTCCGGACATAGTGGCTGTCGATTGTCCCAGCGTAAGGTATCCAAGTCCAACCTCCCTTAAAGTCTCAAGCTTATGGAGGAGCTTTGGCGTATCGAAGAAATCAATGGCCTGGTCTGCAGACATCGAAAGCACTTCCATGATATTTTTCCCTTTTAAGCGGTACTGTAAAGCCTGTTCGCTATATTTGCTTCCGCCGCAGGCATCACATTTTATTGCAACAGGGTCGGCAAATGCCATGTCAGGGAAGATTTCTCCCTTTCCCTTGCAGACGGGGCAGGCGCCTTTGGAATTAAAGCTGAACATGGCCGGGGTTACACCGTTTTTCTTGGCAAACAGCCTCCGAATATCATCCATGATGCCTACATAAGTCGCCGTATTGGATCGTATATTAGCGCCAACGGGGGATTGATCTACATAGATCGCTTTCGGATGTTTTTTCATGAAAATGTCACGGAGCAGCGTGCTTTTTCCGGAACCGGCGACCCCTGAAACTGTACATAGGACGCCTTTTGGCAGATCCACAGAGAAGTCTTTTAAATTATGTTGGTTTGCCTCTCGCACCTTAAACCATCCAGTTGGCCTGCGGCATTGTACTTTCAATGCGGTCTTTTTCTTCAAATACTTTCCTGTGAGGGTGCCGCTTTCTTTTAAAGCTGTTACAGAGCCCTGAAAGAGAACCTGTCCGCCGCGGATTCCGGCGCCGGGACCGATGTCGATCACCCAGTCGGCCTTCTCTATGATATCACGGTCATGCTCCACGACGAGGATACTGTTTCCCTTGTCTCTTAATTTTTTCAGCATATCTGTAAGGCGTGATACATCCTGAGGATGAAGTCCCACGCTCGGTTCGTCCATGATATAGGCCATATCGGTCAGGCTGCTGCGCAGGTGTCGGACCATTTTTAAACGCTGGCTTTCTCCGCCTGACAGGGTGTCGCTGCTGCGATCAAGATTCAGATATCCAAGTCCGAGGTCGTGAATACACTGCAGGCTGGACAGAATCGGGGAGATCAACGTCTGGGCAAGAGGATCCGATATGGTTTTGATGACACCGATCAGATCATCAATTTCCATCTTCCCATAATCGGCGATATTATATCCGTGAATCTTTGAATCCAACGCCGCTTGATTTAGCCTTTTTCCATGACATTCTGGACAGATTTCCTTTTTTAACACCCGCAGAACCTCGGATTGGTTGCCCTTGCTGAAGTCGTTGAGACTTCGATTTAAATACAGACGGTGGAACCGCTTTACCAGACCTTCATATTGGACTGGCGAGTTCGCGAAGAGGCTGTCGGGCTCGTTTACGATAACGCTGAAGCCTTCCCCGTAAAGCAGATCGTTCCACTCCTTCTGCGTATATTCGTTGAGCGGCTTATCGTTATCAAAAAGACCGCTGTTAGCGTAGATTTTCCATTGCCAGTTTCCCTTGGAGAGGGGTTTGAACTGAATTGCGCCATCGTTTAATGACAACGTTCTGTCGAGCATTTTGTCGATATCCAGAGAGGCTTTGACGCCAATACCGCTGCAGACTGGGCACATGCCGTTTGGATCGTTGAACGAATAGCAGTTGGAGGTACCGGCGCTTGGCTTACCGTATCGCGAAAACAACAGACGGATGAAAGGGGCCAGATCTGTCATGGTCCCCACCGTTGACCGTATGCTGCCGATTGATTTTTTCTGACTGATGACGATAGAAGCGGGAAGATTGTTGATCTGCTCCACTTTTGGAGGTTCAAAATGGGGCAGCCGGCATTTTACATACGAAGGATATGTGTCATTCAATTGACGCTGTGCCTCAACAGCAACGGTATCGAAGATAATGGACGATTTACCAGAACCAGAAACTCCGGTAAATATTACAAGTTTTCCCTTTGGTATTTCCAGGTCAATGTTTTTGAGATTGTTTTCACACATGCCTTTGATCTGAATGTTGTTAGCTTTCATATCTTGTTCCTTTCTGATTTCATCAAAATATTTGCAAGGGGGATTGCCGGGAGCCGTCTCTATAGATTTCTGGTAACTGTATTGGCGACAATAGTAAGCATGCTCCTCTTTCGGAGGAGCATGCGGGTACTTTTATTTTTCCAGCTTGATGGCAGCCTGCGCTGCGGCAAGTCTTGCAATTGGCACCCGGAAAGGGGAGCAGGAAACATATTGTAAACCGATCTGCGCTAAAAATTCAATGGTTTTAGGGTTTCCGCCATGTTCGCCGCAGATGCCCAGTTTGATATCCGGGCGGGTCTTTTTTCCAAGGGTCACGGCTGTTTCTATCAACTTTCCGACTCCGGATTGATCCAGGACCTTGAACGGATCAACTTCCAGGATGCCCTTGTCGATGTATTGGCTGATGATTTCGGTCGTATCATCTCGTGAAAATCCGAAGGTCATCTGCGTCAGATCATTCGTTCCAAAGGAGAAGAATTCGGCTTCCTCTGCGATTTCGTCGGCGGTTAAAGCGGCTCTTGGAACTTCGATCATGGTTCCAACCAGATAGTCTATTTTTTTGCCTTTCTCTGACATTACTTTTTCCGCGGTCTCCACCACAGTTTTCTTGACGTCGGCCAGTTCTTTCTTTGAGCCTACTAACGGGATCATGATTTCTGGCACGATTTCCAGCTGTTCTTCTTCCATTACCTCTATAGCGGCAGAGATGATGGCCTCTGTCTGCATTTCGGCGATTTCAGGATAGGTAACGGCGAGACGGCATCCTCTATGGCCCAGCATCGGGTTGAATTCATTCAGTGCGGCAGCGGCTTCTTCAAGCTCTGCTGTGGAAATTCCCGATGCATCTGACAGCTGCTGCATCTCCTCCGCTGTCTTTGGAAGGAATTCGTGGAGAGGAGGGTCGAGGAGACGTATCGTCATAGGTCTGCCTTCCAGACTTTTATACATTGCTTTGAAATCACTTTGCTGATATGGGAGAAGCTTGGACAGGGCCTTCTTCCTCGCGTTTTGGTCCTTGGCGATGATCATTTCACGGATTGCAGGGATTCGCTCTTCTTCAAAGAACATATGCTCCGTCCGGCATAGGCCTACACCTTCTGCGCCAAATTCGATCGCCTGGAGGGTGTCCCTCGGCGTATCAGCATTGGTTCTGACCTTCATCGTTCTGACTTCGTCGGCCCAATTCAGGATCGTGTTGAACTTGCCGGCAATATTTACAGGAACCAGTTTCAGCACGCCGTCATATATATCGCCGGTAGTGCCGTCTACAGAGATAAAATCTTCACAGGTGTAAGTCTTTCCGCCGATCAGCAGAGTCTGAGCGTCTTCATCGATTTTCAGCGCGGAACAGCCGGTTACGCAGCATTTGCCCATTCCGCGGGCCACAACTGCGGCATGGGAGGTGGCTCCGCCATGTGCAGTCAGGATGCCCTGTGCCGCTACCATGCCTGCCAGATCCTCAGGGGAGGTTTCCGTCCTTACCAGAATTGCTTTTTCTCCTCTTGCGGCTGCTTCGGCTGCCTGTTCGGCAGAAAAGCAAATTTTTCCTGTCGCGGCTCCCGGAGAGGCATTCAGACCGTGGGCAATAGGGACGGCTGCTTTTTCCTCTGCCTCATCAAATCTAGGATGCAGGAGATGCTCGATGAGATCAGGTTCAATTCGCAGCAGCGCAGTTTTTTTATCGATCAGTCCTTCGTTTACCATATCTACGGCGATATTTACGGCAGCCTCAGCTGTTCTCTTTCCGTTTCTGGTCTGCAGCATGAACAGCTTTCCGTTTTCTATGGTGAACTCCATGTCCTGCATATCGCGGTAGTGATGTTCCAGAAGCTTGGCGATCTGCTCAAATTTCTCGTATGCCTCAGGGAATGCTTCTGCCATTTCAGAAATCTTTTTCGGTGTCCTGATTCCTGCAACTACATCTTCGCCCTGGGCGTTTATCAGAAATTCACCGTAGATTTTTTTCTCACCGGTTGCAGGATTCCTTGTAAAGGCTACACCGGTGCCTGAGTCAGATCCTTTGTTGCCGAATACCATGGACTGCACGTTTACGGCAGTGCCCAAATCCTCTGAAATGCCATTTAACTTTCTGTAGAGAATCGCCCTGTCATTACCCCAGGAACGGAATACGGCTTTTACTGCTTCCATAAGCTGTTCTTTAGGATCCTGGGGAAATTCATGGCCCAGGACTTCAACATACAAAGCTTTATAGCTGGCGATGATCGACTTCAAATCCTCGGTCGTCAGGTCTACGTCGAATTCTGCGCCGACTTCAGCCTTCTTTCCGTCGAAGATGGCGTTGAATCTCTTCATAGGGACTTCCATAACAACATCGCCGAACATCTGCAGAAATCTCCGGTAGCTGTCGTAAGCGAATCTTTCGTTATTTGTAAGCTGACCGAGTGCGACGACGGTCTTGTCGTTCAATCCCAGGTTCAGCACGGTATCCATCATGCCGGGCATTGAGATCGGGGCGCCTGAACGGACGGAAACCAGCAGGGGATCAGAAGGATCGCCCAACTTTTTGCCCATGGTGTTTTCCAGTTCACATAGTTTCTCTTCAATTTCCGCAAGGATGTGACCATCGATCTTCCCGCCATCTGTATAGTACTGTTTGCAGGCCTCTGTGGTCACAGTAAAGCCGAAGGGTACGGGCAGACCGATTCTGGTCATTTCAGCAAGATTCGCGCCTTTGCCTCCCAGCAGATCTCTCATGTCCTTTGTGCCTTCATTGAAGGAATAGACGAATTTTTTGTTCATTGGATTTACCTCCTCTTTCTTTAAAATTGACTGCCAAAAGCGGTGTATAGATGTGAATTGCACTCAACGTATTTCCATAATTTCTCCGATAAACATGCAGTAAGGCGGTTCGGCCGCGAAGATCTCCTTTACCTCATCATCGAACAGATGACCGCCGTCCATAGGCTGGGAGAAGAGTTTCCTGCAGATCAATGTGGTATGCGCTTCTTCATAGGTGATGAATTCATCGGAAAACTTCGGGGTTAATTTTGTCAAAGCCAGTTTATTTTTATCGCGCCCGGAGGTTTCACCCAGGAGCGCAAGATCATGTTTGCACGCTTCGGGGAAAAAGCTGATTGTGTAGATGTCGTTGCGATGCATGAATTCTGTCGTGTAGCGTGTTTCATTGATATAAACCGTAGCTACAGGTTTTGCCAGATTCGGATCACCGAAAAGTGATCCGAGACTTCCCCAGCTGACAGTCATACAGTTATAGGCATCTTTATTCCCACAGGTCAGCAGTCCCCACTGCCGATTAAACAGATGGAATACATCGTAGTTGTCTTTTTCAAATGATTTCATGGCTCTCTCCTGTTAAAACTTCAGTAATGGCGTGATATCTGCAAGGTCGCATGGATCATTGAGATCTGCTGCCCTCATGAGGAAGTTCAGCTTATCAATTCTTTCGCCGGAGCGGGGCGCGCCATTTTTTATGAAGCCAATCTGGAGGCCTACGGCCAAATCCATGACTACGTCACCTACGACGCCGCCTGAACGGCCGGAGGTGATGGCCAGCAGGTTGTGATCCATCGCGTAGTAATGAGTGTCCAATGCCTCAGTAATTGTTCCGACTTGATTCGGTTTGAGGATGAATCCGTCTAAAGCCTGCATAGCGTATGCCTTCGCAAGGCGATCGCGATTGGTTACGATAAAATCGTCGCCAATGATATTGGTCCTGGTCACGTTCTCATGCAGCTTGGACCAGGAGGTCCAGTCATTTTCATCCAGAAGATCTTCAATGAAAAGGAAAGGATATTTTTCTGTTAATGTTTTGGCATAAGCGATCAATTCATCTGAGGAAACCCGTTGGCCCTTCAGCAGATAGGTATTGGTCGCTTTATCATACATTTCACTGGAAGCGCAGTCCAAAGCAAAGGCAACCTTTCCATCGCAGCCGCAGTTTTTGATGGCCTTGCTGATCAGCTCTAAGATTACTTCTGGATCATCGGAAGGCGCTTTATAGCCGTAGGAGGGAGCGACGACGGGTTTGCTGCCAAGATAGGCTGTCAGGACGTTTTCGAGCTCCTGAAAGATATTAATTCCCATCTCAACAGACTTTTCGACTCGATCCGTACCGTATGGGACGATAATGAATTCATTAAAAGGCTGTGTGAGGTCGTCATACTTCCCTCCGTTTACCACATTAAAACTAGGGACGGGAACCGTATCAATTTTTCCGTTGGCTATGTATTGGTATAAAGGCATGTTCTGAGCGGCGGCCATGGCGCGGAAAGCAGCGATGGAAACGGAATAGACAGCGTTTCCTCCTAAGTTTTCTTTTAGCTCAGTGCCGTCGAGAGCAATCATTTTTTCGTCGATCCCTCTCTGGTCTGCAGCATCCATTCCGATCAGCTCTGGAGCGATTATCTGGTTGATGTTGTCTACCGCTTTGTGGACGCTTAATCCATGATATTCGTCGGGATTATTGTCCCTCATGACATAGGACTCGTACATTCCTACAGATGATCCAGTGGGCGCGGCGCCCGTTCCGACCGCGCCGCTTTCGGTAACGACGTCGACTTCTACACAGGGTCTGCATTTACAGTCGACGATTTGACGTGCATGAATGGATTTGATTCTTGTGTCCATTGTTTTTCCTCCTCGTTATTTTATTTTTGGTATGTACAAGATGTTGAGATCGCAAAGATTGGTTCCGGTATTTCCTGTGAATACGCCGTCTCCCATTTTTGTAAGGGCTTCATAGCATGCGTGGCTGCGGAGCGCTTCGTGGATGTTCACATCATTGACTGACGCACGATAAAGGCTGGTTGAATCTGTGATACCTCCTGCGATTGGGGCAGTACCGTCGGTGCCCTCAGAATCAATGGAGAACATGCAGCAGCCCGTTGCCTTTTCTGAGGCCAGCGCGAAGCCTGCCGTTAATTCCTGAGACGGGCCGCCATGTCCTGAGATCAGGCTGTTGTCCAGGATTTCCGTTGTTACCTCGCCGGAGCTCAGCACGACACATGGCGGCTTGATTGGGTTGCCATATGTTTGGATTTCCTTTGCCAAAGATGCGAAAAACTTTCCGGCATCTTTACTTTCCCCTTCCAGGAAGGATGTAAGGATGATGGCGTTAAGTCCCATCTCTTCACATACATCCTTCGCATAAATACAGCTGTCCGGAAGGGTGTTAAGCAAATAGTAGGTATTATTTGGAAACTCCTTCGGGGTTTCGCATTCGGCTCCGGCGTTCATCAGATAATCTACGACGCGCTTCGGCAGCCGTTCTGCGACGTTGTAATCACGGATGACGCGTCTGGCATCATCTAAGGTGGTTTTATCAGGTCCGATAGGGGTGCTTGCATATTGTTTGTATGGAATTCCAATATTGCCAGTCGCTGGTGTTCCAACTGCGTCGCTGATGCCAAGGCCGATGAGCTCTGAGCCTCTTTCCTGAATGCGCTTGGCCAGCATTCCGCCGTTAAATTGGGAAATGTGTCTGCGAATGGCATTGACTTCGTAGATGCCGGCGCCGGATTTGAGCATGACGTCTGTCGTGTCGATTTCATCCTGAAGAGTAAGGCCTTCTACAGGGCAGCTCATCAGTGCAGAGCTGCCTCCGCTGATAACGCAGATAAAGAGATCGTCGGGACCGGCCTGGTCTACCAGATCTAAAATTTTCAGACAGGCGCGATAGCCCTCTTCATTGGGAAGGGGATGACCGCCGATAAATACTTCAGTATTTCTGAAGACATCTGTTTCTTCAGAAATCTTCGCGATAAT
>CALLDR010000048.1 GCA_937997955.1 uncultured Emergencia sp.
GTAGCAAAGAGATACTGGAAGGACCAGAGCACTGCCATGGGAAAATCCGATGAAATGGCCAAGTCCTTCAACGACGTCATCAACCTGAGCCTGGGCGACCCGGACCTGATCACGGACAGACTGATCATCGACAAGTCCTACGAGGACGCCAGAGCTGGTCATACCAAATATACGGATTTCAGAGGAGACCCGGAGCTGCGGGCTGAGATCTGCAAGTATTACAAAGAAGAGTACGATATGGATGTAAAAGATGAAGAGGTCTTCGTCTGCGCGTCCGCCTGTCTGGGCATGTACCTGGCACTAGAAGCCATCGTAGACGACGGCGACGAGGTGATCCTGCAGGCGCCGTTCTTTACGCCGTATCCGCAGCAGGTGGAGCTGGCCAGAGGTATCCCTGTGGAGCTGCCGACCTACGAGGAAGAGGACTTCCAGATCAACATAGAGAGGCTGGAATCCCTGATTACAGAGCGGACCAAGGCTCTGGTCATCAATTCGCCGTCCAATCCGACGGGCAACTGTCTGACCGTGGAGACCATGGAAAAGATCGCGGAGATCGCCGAGCGCCACGATTTGATCGTCATCGCCGACGACATCTATACAGCCTTCAGCTATCAGAACCCGTTTATTCCGTTCGGATCGCTGCCGGGCATGAAGGAGAGGACCATCATCCTCAATTCCTTCTCCAAAAACTTCACCATGACGGGCTGGAGAGTGGGCAATATCATCGCGCCGGACTACATCATCAAGGTGATCCAGCAGATCAACGAGAACGTGGTGTTTACCGCGCCGTCCATTTCCCAGAGAGCCGCCATCCACGCCCTGCGGCACCGGGCTGAGGTACAGCCGCCGATGGTGGAGGAGTACAGGAAGAGGATGTTCTACGCGGCGGAGCGGATCAACCAGATTCCGAAGCTGTCGGTGATCTATCCGCCGAAGGGAAGCTTCTATCTGTTCATGAACATCAAGGAGACAGGGCTTTCCAGCGTAGAGGCCGCGGACAGGATCTTAGAGGAGGCTCACGTGCTGATGCTGCCGGGAGACGCGTTCGGAACCTGCGGCGAAGGCTATGTGCGCATCGCCTGCACGGTCAATGTGGACACCCTG
>CALLDR010000049.1 GCA_937997955.1 uncultured Emergencia sp.
CTTGATGGCGGTGTTATAGTACTGCGCTCTCCCATATATCACCTGATCTTTTCATCTTTATAGCTCTTTTACTCCGCGTAAAATCCCGAAGACTGCCGGACTTTGATGAAATCGACCATTTTCATGACGCCCCGCTGGCCTGAAAGCGTCCGCCAGGAACACCGGCAAAAGCCGCTGCCTCCCAGCACCGGAGACAGCGGCTTTTGATCCTGTCATATATAAAGCTTTATCGTGTTCTTTGATCTTATCTTCCACTCAGATAATCGTCGATGCCCGCAGCCGCGGTCTTGCCCGCGCCCATGGCTTTGATGACGGTGGCCGCGCCTGTTACCGCGTCGCCGCCGGCGAAGATGCCTGGACGATTGGTGGCCGCGCCCGCGTCAGTGCCGATACCGCCTCTTTCGTTGGCGGCAAGCTCTTCTGTGGTATCCAGAATCAGCGTGTTCAGCTTGGTTCCGATGGACATGATGACCATATCCACAGGAATCACATGGTTAGAGCCTTCTACAGCTACCGGTCTGCGGCGTCCGGAAGCGTCCGGTTCGCCCAGCTCCATGGAGACACATTCGATGCCGGTGACTCTGCCCTTTTCATCGCCTTTGATCTCCACCGGATTGGTCAGCAGCCTGAAGATGATGCCCTCTTCCATGGCGTGGTGTACTTCCTCCGCTCTGGCAGGCAGCTCATCCATGCTCCGGCGGTAGATGATGTAAACCTCGCTGGCGCCCATTCTCTTGGCGCAGCGGGCGGCGTCCATAGCCACGTTGCCGCCGCCGACGACGGCGATCTTATCCACTCTCTGAATCTCCGTATCGTATTCCGGCAGATACGCCTTCATCAGGTTGATACGGGTCAGATATTCGTTGGCGGAACATACGCCCAGCAGGTTCTCTCCTGGAATCTTCATAAAGGACGGCAGGCCCGCGCCGGTTCCGATGAAGACGGACTCAAAGCCCTCTTCCTTCATCAGCTCATCTACTGTGATAGCCCGGCCGACGATGGCATCGGTGACGAATTTGACGCCCTTGGCTTCCAGCTTCGCCACCTCAGCGGCTACGATAGCCTTCGGCAGGCGGAATTCCGGAATACCGTAGACCAGCACGCCGCCGGTCTTGTGCAGGGACTCGTAAACCGTGACCTCATAGCCTTTGTTGATCAGGTCTCCCGCGCACGCCAGTCCCGCAGGGCCCGCGCCGATGACAGCGACCTTGTGGCCGTTGCTCTCCGCCGGTTTGATCTCCTCGTCGCCGTAGTTGGCCGCATGCCAGTCAGCGGCAAAGCGTTCCAGACGGCCGATGGCTACCGGCTCGCCTTTGACACCGTGTACGCACTTACCCTCGCACTGGTTTTCCTGCGGACATACGCGGCCGCAGATGGCAGGCAGGGAGCTGGTCTCGCTGATGATCTGATAGGCCTCTTCAAACTCGCCTTCCGCGATCTTGGCGATGAAGGCAGGGATCTTGACCATGACCGGACAGCCGGACATGCAAGGCTTTTTGCGGCAGTTGAGACATCTCATGGCCTCGTTGACGGCCATCTCTTCTGTATAGCCGGAGGAAACTTCCAGGAAGTTCTTGTTGCGGACATTCGGGTCCTGCTCCGGCATCGGATTTTTTTCTCTTACTAAATTAATCATAGTAACGAACACCTCCTGTCAGGCGGCAGACGTGGGCTCTGTCTTCCGCTTCCTGCTCCGCGTAGTAGGCGCTTCTCTGAATCAGCTCATCCCAGTCTACCAGGGCGCCGTCAAATTCAGGGCCGTCCACGCATACGAACTTATCTTCTCCGCCGATGTTGCAGCGGCAGCCGCCGCACATACCTGTGCCGTCGATCATATAGGCGGTCAGGGACGCGACGGAATGAATCCCGTATTTTTCCGCGATCTGGCAGGTGAACTTCATCATCATCGGAGGACCGACAGCGATGACCTCGTCAAACTTCTCGCCTGCCTGGATCAGCTCTTCCAGCTTGGCGGTGGTGAAGCCCTTTTCGCCATAGGAGCCGTCGTCTGTCATGACATAGAGCTGATCCACGCCGGCCCGGAACTCATCTTCCAGGATAACCAGGTCTTTGTTCTTAAAGCCCTCGATCATGACGGTTTCTACGCCGTGGTCGTGCATACCACACGCCAGCGGGTACGCCAGAGCGTTGCCCGTGCCTCCGCCGACCACGCATACTCTCTTCAGGCCTTCCATGTTGGTCGGCTTGCCCAGAGGTCCTACGATGTCGGCAAAGCAGTCGCCCACCTCCAGCTGGTCCATCAGCATGGTGGTCCTGCCGACAGCGGCATAGATCAGATCGATGGTGCCGTCCTCTTCACTGTGACCGGCCATGGTGAGAGGGATCCTCTCACCATATTCATCTGTCCGAAGAATGATGAACTGGCCAGGTCTGGCTTTTCTAGCGACCAGAGGCGCGTAGATCTTCAGCCATACCATGTTTTCATTCAGTCTTCTCTTATATGTGATTTCAAACATTTTCATATTCCGCAGCCTCCTTCCTAAATCTCATAGCTTTTCTTCTGATGGAGCAGGTGATCGTATCTTTCCATCGCCATCTTTTCCGCCTTGTCGAAGAGCTGTTCCGCTCTCTCAGGGAACTTCAGCTGCAGGGAGTTGTAACGAACTTCTCCCATGATGAAGTCTCTGAAGCTTTCGGTAGGCGCCGGGCTGTCGATGCAAAGCGGATTTTCGCCTCTCGCGGCCCTGTCTGGGTCGAAACGAAGCAGGTTCCAGTAACCGGAACGCACCGCGTTCTTCATCTCCAGCATGGCTTTGTTCATGCCTGCCTTCAAGCCCTGGTTGATACAAGGCGCGTAAGCTATGATCAGGGAAGGACCGTTATAGGCTTCCGCCTCACGAATGGCTCTCAGGGTCTGCTCAGGGTTGGCGCCCATGGCTACCTGCGCCACGTAGACGTATCCGTAGGCGATCGCTACCTGTGCCAGGTCCTTTTTCTTCACGGATTTTCCGGAAGCCGCAAACTTGGCAACGGCACCGATCGGCGTAGCCTTGGAGGACTGTCCGCCTGTGTTGGAGTATACTTCTGTATCAAAGACCATGACATTGACGTTTTCGCCGGAGGCCAGCACGTGGTCCAGTCCGCCGTAACCGATGTCATAAGCCCAGCCGTCGCCGCCGAAGATCCACATGGACGGTTTGATCAGCATATCCTGATTGTCCAGGACGTACTGAGCGTCCGCGTTGTTCTCCGCAATCTTCTCACACTCGGCTGTCAGAATCTTTCCTGTCTCTTCCGATGCCTGCGGGTCGTCCATGGACGCCAGCCATGCTCTTGCCGGAATGCCGACAGCGTCAACCAGTCTCTCTACCGCGGACTTCATTTCCCCGCGGCGGGCCTGCATGGACATGGCCATGCCCAGGCCGAACTCGGCGTTGTCCTCGAACAGAGAGTTGGCCCATGCCGGACCTCTGCCCGCTTTGTTTACAGTGTACGGTGTGCTCGGCGCGCTGCAGCCCCAGATGGAGGAACAGCCGGTAGCGTTGGCGATGAACATCCTGTCGCCGAAGAGCTGGGTCACCAGCTTGGCGTATGGAGACTCGCCGCAGCCAGGACAAGCGCCGGAGAACTCAAGGAGCGGCTGCTTGAACTGGGAGCCTTTGACCGTATCTTCTTTGAACGGAACTTCCTTCTCGGTAACTTCGCTGAACAGGTAATCGTATTTCTTCTGTGCCGCGCTGACCACGTCGTCCTCCGCAGGAACGATTTCCAGGGCCTTCTTTCTGGCCGGGCAGACCTGCGCGCAGGAACCGCAGCCGGTGCAGTCCAAAGCGGAGATGCCAAGGGTGAAGAACTTGCCCTTTGCGCCCTTCATCGTCAGATAATCGCCGTTTACAGCGTCTATTTCTGTCTCGTCCAGTACGAACGGACGGATAACGCCGTGCGGGCAGACGTAGGAGCACCAGTTGCACTGCATGCAGTTGGCTTTGTTCCACACAGGAACGTCTGTAGCGATGCCTCTCTTCTCAAAGGCTGCCGTGCCGGACGGAATCATGCCGCTGACGGTATCCAGGAAGGTGGATACAGGCACCGCGTCGCCGGTCAAAGTGTTGGTCGGAATCATCACTTCGTTGAGGTAGTCGGTGTGCACCTTGTCGCGGCCGACCAGTTTCGCCGCCGGAGCATCGTCCGGAGCGTCAGCCCAGCTTGCCGGCACCTCTACCTTATGTACATTGGCTACGCCGGCGTCGACGGCCGCCATGTTCATGTTTACGATCTTTTCGCCCTTCTTGCCATAGGTCTTCTTGATAGCGTCCTTCATATAGCCTACCGCTTCATCGATTGGAATGATGTCGGCCAGCTTAAAGAAGGCTGCCTGCAGCACGGTGTTGGTTCTTCTCGCGCCCAGACCGATCTCCTTGGCGATGGAAACAGCGTCGCAGGTGTAGAACTGCACGTTGTTCTTCGCGATGTATCTCTTTACCTTTGCAGGCAGATGGGTTTCCAGTTCCTCATCGCTCCATACGCAGTTGAGCAGGAAGAAGCCGCCAGGTTTAACGTCCTCTACCATCTCGTAGCGGGTCAGGTAAGCGGAGTTGTGGCACGCGACAAAGTCAGCCTGCTTTACGTAGTAGGTGGACTTGATCGGCTGGTCGCCGAATCTCAGGTGGGAGATGGTCACGCCGCCGGATTTCTTGGAATCGTACTGGAAGTATGCCTGTACTTTCTTGTCTGTATGGTCGCCGATGATCTTGACGGAGTTCTTGTTGGCTCCGACGGTACCGTCAGCGCCCAGGCCCCAGAACTTGCAGGCCTTTGTTCCCGCAGGCGCGACGTCTGGATTTTCACTGACAGGCAGGGAAAGTCCGGTCACATCGTCTGTGATGGAAATGGTAAATTCTTTCTTCGGTGCGTCTGACCACAGATTCTCGTAGACGGCCAGAATATCGCCCGGCTGGGTATCCTTTGATCCCAGACCGTAACGTCCGCCGACGATGAGGCAGTTCTCGAATTTGGTACCTCTCAGCGCCGCTACCATATCCAGATACAGAGGTTCGCCCATACCGCCCGGTTCTTTTGTTCTGTCTAACACGGCGATCTTCTTCACGGTCTCCGGCATGACGTTCAGCAGGTATTTTACGGAGAACGGCCTGTAAAGGTGCACTTCGATGATACCCACTTTTCTGCCGCGGGCGTTGAGATAGTCGATGAGTTCTTCCGCCGCGTCGCAGACGGAGCCCATGGCTACGATGATCTCAGTGGCGTCCGGCGCGCCGTAGTAGTTGAACGGCTTGTAATCGGTGCCGATCTTGGCGTTGACCTTCTCCATGTACTCGTTGACGATGTCCGCGGTTTCCAGATATGCCGTGTTGCAGGCCTCTCTGTGCTGGAAGAAGGTTTCCGGCTGCTCCGCGCTGCCCATGCTGTGAGGATGTGCCGGATGGATGGCGCGGGCTTTGAACGCCTTGATGGCATCCCAGTCCACCATTTCCTTCAGATCCTCGTAATCCCAGACTTCGATCTTCTGGTTCTCGTGGGAGGTTCTGAAACCGTCAAAGAAGTGGAGCATCGGCAGCTTGCCGGCGATAGTGGCCAAATGCGCTACCGCGGCCAGGTCCATGGACTGCTGCACGCTGTTGGAAGCCAGCATGGCAAATCCGGTCTGGCGGCATCCCATGACGTCGGAGTGATCTCCAAAGATGGAGAGGGCATGGGTCGCCAGGGCTCTGGCAGCCACGTGGAATACGGTCGGCGTCTGTTCACCGGCTAATTTATACATGTTCGGAATCATCAAAAGCAGTCCCTGGGAAGCTGTAAAGGTGGAGGTGTACGCGCCGGCTGTGATGGAGCCGTGTACCGCGCCAGCAGCGCCGCCTTCTGATTCCATTTCAATGATTTTTACTTTTTCTCCAAAGATATTGGTTCTGTCCTGGGAAACCCATTCATCCATGCTCTCCGCCATCGGGGAAGATGGTGTGATCGGATAAATGGCCGCTACCTCAGAAAATGCGTATGCTACATGAGCAGCAGCGGTGTTTCCGTCCATAGTCTTTAATTTTCTCACCGTGATCACTCTCCTTCCCTCATGCCAAGCGCAGCTCTCTGCAGATAGTTATATTCTGGAACAACTCTCTCTTTGATGATGTTTCTGGAACATACGTACTGACAGACCTGACAGTTTTCGCAAAGCTCTGGATCGATAACCGCGTGGGCGCCTTCTCCGTAGATCGCGCCGTTCGGACAGTTGGCGTAGCAGTCGCCGCAGTAGATGCACGCGCTGTCGCAGACAGCGGCTTTATCCTCATAATCCGCTTTGGATACACAAGGGACCATCTTGGCTCCTTTGTACGGAACCATGACAATCAGGTTCATCGGACAGACATAGGTGCAGTCTTTGCAGCCGACGCATTTATCAGGATCAACCTGGGCGCTTCCATTGACAACCTGGATCGCGCCGTATCGACAGACTTTGGAGCAGTCTCCCTGGCCGGTGCAGCCTGTGGTGCAGATGCCCAGAGACTTAGCGTCAAGGTGGGAAGCGTCTTTGCAGCTTGCCGCTCCCGCTGCCTGGTATGCTTTCTCATTTTTTGTTCCGTTGCATCTGACAAAGGCTACTTTCTCTTTCAGTTTCGTCAGATCGTGGAGGGTATCTACGATGATCTTTTTCTTGCATTTTACGGTGCAGGCCACACAGCCGACGCACTTGTCGTAGTCGATGACCGCGTGGTAGTCGACGATGTCAACAGCACCCTCTGGACAGGCTCTGACGCAGTCGCCGCAGCCGATACAGCCGAATCCGCAGGTCTCTCTGACTCTGTCGTCGTCCTCGTCTCCGTTGGAGCAAGGGATAAAGTTGGTCGCGTCTCTCGGGATCATGCGGATCAGCCCCTGCACGCAGGCGTCTTTGCCGGCGCAGGCCCCGCAGCCGTTGCACTTGGCGGTGTCGATGATCACATCGCCGTCGGACACCTTCATGGCGTCGAACTTACAGACACTGACGCAGTCGCCGCAGCCGATGCAGCCGTACTGACATTCTCCTCTCGCGAAACCGGCTTCTGCCGCCTCACGGCAGGTTCCGCCCGCGAACCGTTTTTTTCCTGCAGCATCGCCGCTGCAGGCAACAAAGGCAATTTCATCTTTTACTGTTTGTGGTTCTTTACCCACGACTTCTGCAATAGCGTTTACAGCGTCCTGTCCGCACGCAGGACATAGGGCCGTGCTCTCGCCGTCAGCGATAGCTTCAGCACATGCCTGGCAGGTCGCCTTGCCGCAGCCACCATTGCAATCCACGCCTGGCAGAAGCGCTAAGATCTTCTTAATTGCTTCCGCAGCCGTACTGTGATTGGTACTCATAATGTTTCCTCCTTTGCCTCGTCATATTGAAAAATATTCTGTATACAACTTAATTTCATCTTACCCCCAAGGGTTCTTAAAGTCAACAGGAAAAACCCGGATTTCGTTGGAATATCAATGTTTTTTTGGGTGTACACCATCTGACAAAAAAGCGACAATCGGCATTTTTCAACACTTTCGCACTGTTAGGTGCTAAAGCGCTTTACCGCGTTAAAATTCAAGTTTTTTACAAATTTTTGTTAATCTTTTACAGCCTCGCTCGGCCTCCGCAGACTCACAACTGCAAGCTTTTTATCCTCGGATCCTTCCCCTCGTCACCTTCTGCTCGCCGCGCTCAGCCGTGCCCCGCTTCCCACGGCGCCGGACGGGTTCTGCGGGGCTGTGGCGCCCGGGCGGAGGGCTGCGACGCCGGGCGGGTTCTGCGGCGGAGGGCTGAGGCGCCGGGTGTTTTCTAAATTCGCTAAAACGTTTTCAATTGAAAACAAAATCAGGAAACAGAAAACAAAATCTAAAAAAGCGGCAGCTGCATCGCGCATTTCAGCTCATTTTTTAACAAAATTTACTATAAATTCCACCATTGTGGTCAATTATCGTGCTGCGAACCAGCTTTACGTTATGATTTGACCGTCCGCCGGCCGTTTTGTTTTCCTAATCTGCAAAAATGTTTTCCATAGAAAACGGATCTACGCAAACAAAAAACCAGCCGCCTGCGGCCGCCTAAAGGATAGACTGTCACGCGTATGAATACAGCACTAGCCCATGCAAGTCAGATCGGTTTACGCCAGTACTGGGGCGGGCGAGATAAACAGGGATCGGAAAACAAAAACTCCCTTGGGGAAGTGATCACACTTTCCCAAGGGAAAGAAGCTCAAAAGAATTGAGTATTAAAAGCTCAGGAAATTAAGACGCTTACAATATTCCGGCCGGTATTTTTGATAGCCTAAGCTTGCCGCCTTTCACCCTGCCTTTCGCCGCGCGCCAGGGCGGCTTTGATCTCCTGGTCTCTCTGACGGGATCCGGCGGCACGCAAAGCCTCTGCTTCTCCGACCGGCATGGGAGACGGCGCTCCCAGCTGCCTGGCAACGAACAGGGTATGGGCGATCTTTTCCACCGCCTCCGCGTAGGCATACGCCAGCTCCAGGTTGGCGCCGAAGGTCAGCACGCCGTGATTTGCCAGCAGGACGGCGTGATAATTCCCCAGACAGGAGGCGAAGTCCTGATAGATGCCCTTTGTTCCCGGCGTTCCGTAAGGCACCACCGGCACCTGGCCGAAGGTCATGTTCATCTCTGTCAGGGCGTCGGATACCAGCGGCATGCCGTTGACCGCGAAGGCCGTGGCATAGAGGCTGTGATTGTGGACCACCGCCTGTACGTCGGGCCGCAGACGGTACACCTCCAGATGCATCTCCAACTCTGAGGAAGGCTTCAGTCCCGGCGGCTGGCAGATCAGGCTGCCGTTCATGTCCACCTCGATGATCATGGACGCGTCCATGGTCTCCTTCGCTACCTGGGACGGCGTGATGAATACTCTGTCCCCCAGCCGAGCGGACACGTTGCCCTCAAACATATTTACCATGCCGAAACGATATTCCCGCTTTACCGTTTCCACGATTTCTCTCTTTAGATTTTCTGCCTCCATAGTTCCTCCTTGACGGACTCTTTTTGACGTCCGCCCTTTGATAGTCTCTGCCACGCCGGCGGCTGCGGCAATTCTCCCTCACCGCCGGTTACTGCAGCCCCGTATCCCAGATGATCTCCTGGCTGATCTGGCTGCAGGTGTCGCTGACCGTATAGCCTTTCTGACCAAAGGCCTTCCGGTGCAGCTCGCTGACCTCGCTTTCCAATGTCAGCGGCACCACATAGGAGATGTCTCCCAAAAGACCGGAATAGTATTCCTCCGGCCAGCTGATGCTCTTCTGTATGTCATAGCCCGGCGCGCGGACTGCCGCGGTGAACATGTCCAGCTGGGTCATATTTGTTCGGATATTTGGGAAAACCGTGCTTGACAGCTCCGGCAGCTTCCATGGATGAGTCAGGGCTTTTTTCATCACGGCTGTCATGATCTTCTTATATCGGGTGCTCCGCCCCTCGTCGCCGCCGCTGGTCTTTCTGATCCTGCAGTAGGTCGTCGCCTGCACGCCGTCCAGGGTCTGCCTGCCCGCGCTGGTGATCTCCGTATATGTACCGCCTGTATTTTCCGCCGTCTCCGGCCCCCAGGTATTCATGTCGCTGATCTCGTTTTCCTTCACGTTGATCTCGACGCCGCCCAGGCAGTCCACAGCGTCCGCCACGGCCTTCCAGTTGAAGATGACGAACTCCTCGATGTTCAAATCCAGGCTTCGGTTCAGGGCCGCGCAGGTATCCGTGCCGCCGCCGTAATGATGGGCGTGGGTGATCTTGTCCAGGACCATAGACCCGTCCATGTACTCCATCTTCAGGTAGCTGTCCCGCATGACGGAGATCAGGCGGATATCGCCGTTGGACTTTTTGATGCTCATGATGATGATGGCGTCGGTCCGGCTGCCGTCATAGCCCTCGTCGGCTCTGGCGTCGGATCCAAGGATGGCGATGTTTCTGTACCCGCTCAGGTCGTCGGCCACCTGGGGGTCGATGGCAAACATGTCCTTGTCCGTATCTACGTGGTCAAAGTTTCTCGTCAAAGCGAAAAACGCGCCTGTCCCGACGATGGCCAGCAAAAGGACAAGCCCCAGAATGTTGCGGAACAAAACGCCCTTGTTCCACTTATATTTTTTCTTTCCTTTGCTCCGGCCGCCTCTGCTGCCCGCGCCTCCTCTGGACCCGCTTCCGCTTCTGGCCGCGTTTTCGCCTCTGCCCGCGCTGAACGAAGCCGCGCCGGACGAAGCTCTTCCGCCCTGGCTGCGCCGCTCGTACTGTGCCTTCTGCCTGCGGGCCTGCCGTTCATACTCTTCTGCGGCCTTGGCGTACTCCGGGTCCTCCAGCTGACGAATCAGCTCCGGACTGTATTTCATACCCTTGAAGTCATAGGTTTCTTTGCTGTTCTTGTTGTATTTGCTGCTTCTCACAATTCATATCCCTTCTGTCGTAAAATGGGGCAGGACGCGCCCTGCCCGTGCAGATCTCTTTGTCCATTTATTATACCGTTTTTTGATGTAAATAGCAACAAAGAGTATGTGATGAAAATCTCACGATTTTCTGACGGCGGATTGTACAGAAAACCTTTGCGTTTCCTCTTCATCGAAAACTAAAGTGGGAAAAATGTGGCAAAACCAAAGATCTCAACTCGATTTTAAGCAAAAGAAAACCCTGTAATCATTGCAATTACAGGGTTTTTGGTGCGCCATAAGGGACTCGAACCCCTAACCTTCGCATTCGTAGTGCGCGACTCTATCCAATTGAGCTAATGGCGCATGTACTTTTCCGTACCAGTCTATTATAGTAGAATTTCTGTGATTTGTAAAGAAGTTTTTTAGCTTTGCCGCGATTTTTTTGCCGCGTGTTTTCATTTCCTCTGCCAAATCATTGGGGCGGCACCGTGTCAGGGGAAGGAAGCTCCCGCCTCCCCGCTTTCATCAGCCGCGCCCGTCTGTCAAATACAGAGCAAATGCCGCCCGTTTGGACCGGATCGTCCTGCCGGGCGGCATGCCCCGTCAGACGCCTTTCACAGCGTCAATACTTTTCCTTTAAAATGCCCTTCCGGTACGCCTGTACCAGCTGCTTCATATTGTCCACCTGCTCCGTCAGCTCGATGCCCTGGTCTGTATCGATGACCAGCATGCGCTCCGGCAGCACTTCAACGGTCTTGACCTCCGGTGAATGGAACACCTGGGTCCCATCTGGCTGCAGCGGCTCATAGGGCTTGTGCTCCGCCAGCGCCATAAACCGGGAGTTGAAGATAAAGGTGTATCCGGCAATCCCCGTCTGCTTCTGATAGGCCTTGGAAATACCGCCGTCGATGACGTACAGCAGGCCGCCGCCTTTGATCGGGCTCTCCCCGTCTTTGATCTTCACAGGCACGTGGCCGTTGAGGATCTTGGAACGCGTCGGATCCAGGCCGAACTCCCGCAGGATCTTTTCGCAGGGGCCTCTCTCTTTGATCAGCCTGTAGTACGGGCGCGTCGGCTCCTTGTGGGAGGCTTTGTCCGCGATGAACAGCCGCTCAAAGGTGGTCATCTTCTCCTTTCCGAACAGCGGGGAATTGCCGCCCAGCCACAGATACCACATCAGATCGCCCATGCGTCCGCTCTCTCCGGACTCAGAAGGCGAAAAGTAAGCCTTGCGCACCTCGCTGTCCAGGTGGTCCATCAAAGCCTTTCCGGCAAAGCGCGCGCCGTTGATCTCCACCTCTTCAAACTCGCCCTCCTCCGTCATCGGAATACAGCCGTGATACAGCAGATTGCCGTTGACCTTCTTGTACAGCGCTCCGTGGCTGTACAGGAAGCGGATATGCCGCTGCAGCTTTTCCGAATTGAGGATGGACGCCTCCAGAGAGTTCATGACCTCCAGCTCCTCCGCTGTCAGCTCATACGGGTGCTCCGGGTCCAGGGTCGGGAAGTTGCGGTCCCGCAGCTCCCAGGTCTTCCCGTCGATCTCCACCGTGCCGTCTTCCCAGTTGATCTTATCCAGGATCAGCCGGTTTTCCAGGCCGTATTCCGGGTGGGCCATGACCCGCTGTCCCTCCACCTTAAACTGGCAGATGGCGATAGCCTTATGCATCTTGGCCGCCAGAGACGCCTCGATCGGATCGTACTGGTTCCGCTCCAGGATATGCGGCTGGAAAAACTCGCACGGATCGTCCCCGTAGACCTTTTCAGCAAAGGTGGCCAGCGGCCGCAGGTTGATGCCGTAGCCGATCTCCAGCATATCAAAGTTGTTATAGCTGATATTCATCCGCAGGATGTTGGCGATGCACGCCCAGTTGCCCGTTGCCGCTCCCATCCATACGATATCGTGATTGCCCCACTGGAAGTCCACGTCGTGGTAGTCCAGCAGGAAATCCATGATCGTGTCCGGATGAGCGCCTCTGTCAAAGATATCCCCGATGATATGCAGGTGATCCACGGCCAGGTTGCTGATGGCCTCCGCCATTTCCGAGATGAAGTCCTCGGCGATGCCCGATTCCACCACCGTATTGATGATAGCGCTGTAATAATGAGCTCTGTTTTCCTCGTCGTCGGCGTGGAGCAGCTCATCCATGGCGTAGTCCAGGTGCTTAGGCAGCATCCGCCTCACCTTTGACCGGGTATACTTGGTGGACACGGACTGGCAGATGGTCACCAGGCGGTAGATCACCGTCATGCACCACTTATCAAAGTCCCTCTCGCTCTTTTTCCGCCGCGCCAGCTCCGCATGGGGATTGTAGATCAAAGCAGCCAGATCCTCACGATCCCCCTCGCTGAGGATGCCGCCGTAATGCTCATCGATCTTGCTTTTAATAGTGCCGGAAGCGCTTTTCAGCATATGTACAAAGGCTTCGTGCTCACCGTGCAGGTCGCTGAGGAAGTACTCTGTCCCCTTTGGCAGGGCCAGAATCGCACTTAAATTGATGATTTCTGCTGTCGCCGCCTTGATGTTGGGATAGTCCTTAGAAAGCAGCTCCAGGAATTTGATATCAGCCATAGCTTCTCCTTCTCAAATGTTCTCAATCCTATTATAACCTTTCATGTCTATTTTGTCCACATCGGCATAAACTTAAAATCAGGAGGAAAATCTGCATGCGACATCAAAGCAACATCAAAGCCCGTCACGTGGCCGTCTATATCATCACCATGTTCGTCCTCATGGTCGTCCTTCCCCTCATCGCCATCCGGCTGTTCCCCGCCCTTCTGGAACGGGAAGGCCCTGTCTACGACGGGGGGATCCCCGATACGGTGGAGGTCTGGATCACCGAAGAGGAGAAGTACGAGACGATTCCCTTTGAAAAATACGTACAAGGGGTCGTGGCGTCGGAGATGCCCTCGTCTTTTGATGAGGAGGCCCTGAAAGCCCAGGCGGTGGCCAGCCGTACCTATGCCCTGGGGCGGATCGAAGCCGGCGGCAAGCTGTGCGACACCGTCCACTGCCAGGTATACCGCAGCGACAACATTTCATCAAAGGTCAAAAAAGCCGTGGAAGCCACCTCCGGCCAGGTCCTGCTGGCAGACGGCGAGCTGGCCGCCCACGCCCTCTATTTCGCCTCCAGCGCCGGCAAAACGGAGAACGCCCAGGACGTATTCTCCGGCTCCTATTCCTATCTGGTCAGCGTGGACAGCTCCTACGAGCCCGGCGCTACCCACAAGAAAGAGGTTCTGACCATGTCCGTCAGCGAATTCGCAGACAAGATCAAAGACGCCATGCCGGAGCTCGACTTCGGAACCATTACGAAGAAGAACATCAAGATCAAAACCCGCTCCGAAGGCGGACGTGCAGCCCAGGTCCAGGTGGGCGATCAAAAGGTGTCCGGCACTGATATCCGCAGCGCTCTGAGCCTGTATTCCACCCGCATGGAGTTTTCGTTTGAGGACGACGAGATCACCATCACCACCAGCGGAAGCGGCCACGGCGTCGGCATGAGCCAGTACGGCGCCAACGGTCTGGCCAAGAAGGGAAAGGACTACAGAGAAATCCTGGCCCACTACTACCAGGACACCGACGTGAGCAAAGGCCGATAAAAACGTCAAAGCCCTGAGGCCGCCGGTTTCAGGCTGCCTCAGGGCTTTGTACCCGTCTTGATAAAACGCGAGAGGAAGCTCAGTCCTCAATACGTCAGTCTTCAGTACTTCAATCCTCAATCCTGAAGATATTCGCTCCCAGAGCTTTGAACTTTTCGGTGAACTTTTCGTAGCCCCGTTCTATATGGTAGATCTCGGAGATCTCCGTCGTTCCCTGGGCCACCAGACCAGCCAGCACCAGAGCGGCTCCGGCCCGCAGATCCGTCGCGATGACCTGGGCGCCTTCCAGCTTCTTGCCGCCCTGTATCATGGCGCGGTTGCCCTCTGTTTTGATGTTGGCGCCCATACGGTTCAGCTCCGCCACATGCATAAAGCGGTTCTCAAAGACTGTCTCGATGACAGTGCTCGCGCCTTCCACCGTGGTCAGGAAGGACATGAACGGCGACTGGATATCCGTCGGAAAGCCTGGATACGGCAGTGTCTTCAGATCGGTGGCCACCAGATTCGGGTTGTCGGCGATGACATACATGCCTTCATCTGTCAGCTCCACAGTGACGCCGCACTCCCGCAGCTTCGCGGTAATCGGCTTCACATGGTCAGGCACCACGTTGCGCAGCAGAATCTGTCCATGGGTGATGGCAGCCGCCAGCATGAAGGTTCCCGTCTCGATCCGGTCGGGAATCACCGTATGCTGCGCGCCGTGGAGATGGTCTACGCCTTCGATCTTGATCGTATCTGTGCCGGCACCTTTGATCCTGGCGCCCATCTTGTTGAGAAAGTTTGCCAGGTCGACGATTTCCGGCTCCTCCGCCGCGTTCTCGATGTAAGTGGTTCCCTGAGCCAGTACGGCGGCAGTCATGATATTCTCCGTCGCCCCTACGCTCGGAAAGTCCAGGTAGATGCTGGCGCCCTTCAGACCCTCTTCACCTGCGATAGCCTCTACATAATTGTCCTTGACGATGATCTCCGCGCCCAGCGCCTCAAAGCCCTTCAGATGCAGATCGATGGGACGCGCGCCGATGGTGCAGCCTCCCGGGGAATGGACCTTGGCTTTGCCGACTCTCGCCAGAAGCGGCCCCATGACCAGGAAAGACGCCCGCATCCTGCTGACCAGATCGAAATCCGCTTCGCACTTCTTGATCTCGCTGGTGTTTATCTCTATGATTGATTCTTCAAGTTCTTCAATTTCAGATCCCAGGGACTTTAGAATCTCCTTCATGACTTCCACGTCGCGAAGAGCAGGTACGTCCCGGATCACACATTTTTCCTCTGCCAGTATGGCAGCCGCCATCAATGGGAGCACAGCGTTCTTCGCGCCGCTGATCACGACCTCTCCATTTAACGGCTCACTTTTTTGAACTAAAAATTTCGCCACTTCTCTCCTCCAAAAACTATTGTACTAATAGTATACTAACTCTTCCCCTTTTTTTCAACTGACAGAATAAAAAAAGCCTGCGCGTACAGGCTTTTTTCTTTGTCAGATAAATCTGCTCGCTCTGTTCTCGTGCTTATTAGAGCTTTTTCATCTCCTCGATGCAGTTTGCGCATACGGTTTTTCCATGGATCAGTCTGACATCGTCAACCTCTCCGCAGAATACGCAAGATGGTTCATATTTCTTCAGCATGATGAACTGTCCATCTACAAAGATTTCCAGAGAGTCTTCTGTCTTGATTCCCAAATTTCTTCTCAGTTCTACCGGAATAACCACTCTCCCCAGTGCATCTACGGGTCTTACAATTCCTGTTGCTTTCATAAATAATCTCCTTTCAAGAACTCACATCAAACTACTGTTCATTTTTCGGTTTGACTTTTTTAGCTTTAACTTTCTTCTTCGCAGGTTCTTCCTTCTCTGCTGACGCCCCTCGGAAGATGGCTGCGAGGGAGCCCAGGGCTTTTACCAGACTGGAAGCTGCGCCCACCAGATTTTCCTGACCTTTTACAGCCTGTGTCAAATCTGAGACGGCCGACTGCACGTCTGTGACCATACTGTCAACCTCTACAGCTTTCTCAGCCGCTATACCTGATATGACTGATGCGTCTGCCAGAATCTTATTGGTTTCTTTCAGCGTTTTGACCAGATTCCTCGCCATAACGATTAAATATATGACCAATACGATAAGTGCGGCGAGCAGCAAACAGATCAAAGTCGCTTTTACATTGATTGTAACCATGCCAGACCTCCTATTTTACTCCCTGTGGAGCATTATACCGTTTTTTCCATTAAATAGCAATAGGTTTTTGTAAATTTTTTTATTTTTTTTCAACTTTTTTCGTAAATTTTTAGAATCTGGCGGCTGTAGCCTCCATCTTCCTCGTGAACGTGGAGCTGGGGAGCGATCTTCATCTCCGCCTTTCCGTTTTTACAGCAGTGGATCAGCAGGATATTTGGCCTTTCCATCGGCTTGCCGCTGACCAGCCGCAGCTCCTTTGGCTCCAGTCTGTACTTCCGGCAGACCGAAAAGATGTCCGCCATCCGCGCCGGCCGGTGAACCATGCAGAAGCTCCCCTTGTCCCGCAGCAGCCTGGCCGCCAGAGACACGAAATCCTCCAGGGACCCTTCCAGCTCGTGGCGTGCCAGCGCTTTGGCCCTGCTGCGGCTCTCAATGCCGCAGCTTCCCGCCGTATAGGGCGGGTTGGAGGTGACCACGTCAAAAGATTCAGCCATGGTTCCCGTCTCAAAGTCCCTCACGTTGCCGCAAAAGAAGTGCAGCCTGTCCGAAAGCCCGTTATAGGCGGCGCTTTTTTCCGCCAGAGCGGCGGCCTCCGTCTGAAGCTCGATCCCTCCGATATAGGACGCGCGGGTCTTATGGGAGAGGATCAGCGGAACCACGCCGTTGCCTGTTCCCAGATCCATAATGCGGCAGTCCGTTTTCTTCTTCGCGGCAGTCTCTGCCGCGAAATCGGCCAGCAGCACCGCGTCGATGCCGTAGCAGAAAGCCTCCGTTTCCTGATACAGCATCAGGCCGCCAAAGCCAGTATCGTCTAACCTCAGGGTCATGTCCTACTCCTTGATCAGTTCCTTTAATTCTTCGATATAGGCCTCATCTACGTCAGCCAGCAGGCCGCTGTTCTGCGCCTCCCCTTTGCCGCCATGGCCGCCGCCGTGGCCGTGCTTCTTGTGCTTGTCGATCCTCTTTACATCTTCCTTGGCATAGGTATAGATCTCGGTCCCCAGCTTTTCCTGGCCGTCCTCGTCCTTTTCGCCCGTATACAGGCGGACCATGACCTTGCTGCCCAGGATATTGGTGTCGACCACCTTGCCGACGCCGTCCTTTGTCTTGACCTTCTCTCCGTTGTCCGGAAGTCCCTTTCTCAGCTCCATGTAGATGTCGTTTTCATATTTCAGGCAGCACATGAGCCTGCCGCAGATACCGGAAATCTTCGTCGGGTTCAGCGACAGGTTCTGCACCTTGGCCATTTTGATGGAGACCGGTTCAAAATCCGCCAGCCAGGTGCTGCAGCAAAGGCTCTTGCCGCAGGAACCGATGCCGCCCAGCATCTTCGCTTCGTCCCGCACACCGATCTGCCGCAGCTCAATTCGCATCTTGAACACGCTGGCCAGATCCTTGACCAGCTCGCGGAAGTCCACTCTGCCATCAGCGGTAAAGTAAAAGATGATCTTATTATTATCAAAGGTATATTCCACGTCGATCAGCTTCATCTCCAGGCCGTGCTTGTTGATCTTCTCCTGACAGGCTTTCATGGCCTTGGCCTTTTTCTTTTCATTTTCTTCATGGCGGCGCAGATCCTCTTCCCCCGCGATTCGGATGATCTTCTTCAGAGGCTGGACCACTTCTTCTTCACGGATCTCCATGATATCCATGGAAACCGTTCCAAATTCCAGTCCGCGGGCCGTTTCCACGATAACGCTGTCCCCGCTCTTCACGTCCAGCTCGTCTGGATCAAAATAATAGACCTTTCCGGCGCTTTTGAACCTAACGCCTGCAACTTTCACCATATATTCATCCTCCAATTTTCAGAATCAGATTCCTGATTGCGTATTTATAATTGACTCCGGCGATCAGATCTCTTCTCGCCTCTTCTACATACTTTACATGCTCAGCGGTTTTCTCCCGTTTCACGCTTCCGGGGCCTTCTCCGCGCAGATACTGGCACAGCAGGCGTTCCATGCCGTCCAGCAGCTGAAACGCGGCCTGCCGGTCCTTCACTTCCTTTGTCAGCTTATCCTTAAACTCACAAAAATATGCATGTTCTGCCACCATATCCATGATCTGCCGCGGCAGCTTCAGATCGACGACGGCGCTGTCCGCAGCAAAATTGCCCAGACGATGGACGATGCACCGCGACGTGATCGTCGGCAGCAGGTTTTCCGTATTCTCCGAAAGCAAAAGGATCAGCGTTCCGGGATTGGGCTCCTCCAGGGTCTTCAGCAGCCGGTTCTGCGCCCTCAGGGTCATGGTATCGGCGTGATCAATGACCGCGATGTTGCCTCTGCCGCCCGTAGGCCTGCTCTTCAGCTTTTCCTGCAGCTGGGCGATGGACGCGTCCTTCACTGACAGGTCGTCCGGCCTGACTACATAAAGGTCCTCATAGTTGTCGTGATCGATCTTCCTGCAGACGGCGCACATGTCGCAGCCCCAGCCTGGATCCTCCCGGCACAGCGCCGCTTTGATCAAATCCTTGGCGAACCGCTCTTTGTCGATACAGCTGTCTCCCTCTATGATATACGCGTGGGACAGCCGGCCGCCCTGGATAGCTCTGCTTATTCTGTCTGTCAAAGGGGCAAAGGCCCTGTAATCTCTCAGAGACATGAAATACCTCTATTCTCCAATAGTCTGTCCAGCGCGCTGGAAATGTCCGCGCGAACAGCCTCCTTGTCCCGCGCGGCATCGATGCATACGAACCGGTCCGGATAAATATCCGCCAGCTCCTCATAACCCCGATAAACCCTGTTATGAAAATCCATCTTTTCCTGTTCCAGACGGTCCTGGCTTTCCTCACTGATCCTGGACTTTCCGATCTCAGGGGAAAGCTTCATCAAAATCGTCATATCCGGCATACAGCCTTCTATGGCCAGCTCGTTAATCACGCGCACCGCGTCGCCCAGCTGCCTGCCATAACCCTGATAGGCAATACTGGAATCGATAAAGCGATCGCATATGACCACCTTTCCTTCCTCCAGAGCCGGCTTAATCAGCTGATGGACGTGCTGTGAACGGCTGGCAGCATAAAGCAGAGCCTCCGTCATATCGCACATTTCACCGTTTTCCTTGTCCAAAATGATCGTGCGCAGCTTTTCGCCGATGGCGGTACCTCCAGGCTCCCGTGTGAATACGGTTTCAATTCCACGGCTTTCAAAATAATCCTTCAGATACGCGATCTGCGTCGTCTTACCCGAACCGTCGGGTCCCTCTAAGGTGATAAATAGTCCGTTTCTCATCGGATATCTCCTAACGTTTTCTGGTTGCATCGTCAACGATATTATTGAAAAGATTTATCACAACATAAACCACTGGGCAGCAAAGCAATACACAAAAGATTATCTTTAAAAAAGTCATCAATACTATACACCTGCCTTTCGCCCAATTATACAGAATAAGTATACCACATTTGACTGGCAAGGGAAAGAGAAAATAGACAGAAATTCACATATGCTAAAATGTACAATATAAATAAACCGCACAATGCAAAAAGAAGTGATCCAGCTGAATCACTCCTTTTCTCTAAACCGGCAACGTCCTACTTTCCCAGGCAGTCCCCCGCCAAGTATCATCGGCGCTGGAGAGCTTAACTACTGTGTTCGAGATGGGAACAGGTGTATCCTCTCCGCTATTGTCACCAGATTACTTCTTGCTCGTCCTTTCACCCCATCGCTGTGTTGTGCTTCATGACCTCCGGTGCTCATGTACTTAAGTACACTCCGCTCCTCGCCATTCCCACGCCTTGCGCTGCGGCGAAAATCCTTCGCAATCTCTTTTCATACCTTTTCACCGAATAACGTATATCAGCCTTTCACAGCCTTTCCTTCAAACCCTGGTCAAGTGCTCGACCTATTAGTATCGGTCAGCTACATGCATTACTGCACTTCCACCTCCGACCTATCTACGTGGTAGTCTCCCACGGGTCTTACCTTGCGGAGGAGATCTCTTCTTGTGGGGGGCTTCGCACTTAGATGCTTTCAGCGCTTATCCCGTCCATACGTAGCTACCCAGCTATGCCTTTGGCAAGACAACTGGTGCACCAGAGGTATGTCCATCCCGGTCCTCTCGTACTAAGGACAGCTCCACTCAAATCTCCAACGCCCACAGCGGATAGGGACCGAACTGTCTCACGACGTTCTGAACCCAGCTCGCGTACCTCTTTAATGGGCGAACAGCCCAACCCTTGGGACCTACTTCAGCCCCAGGATGA
>CALLDR010000050.1 GCA_937997955.1 uncultured Emergencia sp.
CTGTCATAGATTGTCTCACAGTTTTTTCCAATCGCGATGGCAGGCAGAGTATACCCGAAGAGCACCGGCGTTGTCAACCCCCTTGTCGATTTTTAGTATTTTTTTGCAGCTTTTTAGGGCTTTTTTGTATTTTACAGTTTTATACAGGCGCGTGACCTGCCGAAGCTTCATTGAACTGCCATCCGCAGCTACTAAATACAAATCGAAGGCAATATGAATTTTCATGCTTTATTGCGAATAAATATTCTTCCCTTCCGCCCGCGATACTCCTTCCGGTGAGCCCAGGCATCCTGTCCTTTACACAAAAAGACTGCTTCCAAATCCCCATATGCCGCAGGATTCAGAAGCAGTCCTCATATTTCTCATATTTAAAGAAAGCAAGTTAAAGCAAGCGAAGCGGGCCGGCCTTTACAGAATATCGATATGTTCACCGGCCAGAGCTTTGTTCATGCTGCGGACGGCGCAGAACTTGCCGCACATGGAGCAGGTGTCCTCATGCTCCGGCTTTCTGTCGTCCCGGATAGCCTTTGCCGTCTCCGGATCGATGGCGCATGCCCACTGAGCCTCCCAGTCCAGCTCTCTGCGGGCGTCTGCCATGCGGTCGTCCATCTCCCGGGCTCCGCGGACGCCCTTGGCGATATCGGCAGCGTGGGCCGCGATCTTTGACGCGATGATGCCCTGCTTTACATCTTCTACATTAGGCAGCGCCAGATGCTCCGCCGGCGTCACATAACAGAGGAATGCCGCGCCGGAAGCCGCCGCGATGGCGCCGCCGATGGCAGATGTGATGTGATCGTAGCCTGGCGCGATGTCGGTGACGATAGGCCCCAGCACGTAGAACGGTGCGCCGCTGCATATGGTCTGCTGCAGCTTCATGTTGGCCGCGATCTGATCCATCGGCATGTGTCCCGGTCCTTCCACCATGACCTGCACGTCCTTTTCCCAGGCCCGCTTGGTCAGCTCTCCCAGGCGGACCAGCTCTTCGATCTGGCAGACGTCGGAACCGTCGGCAAGGCAGCCCGGACGGCAGGCGTCTCCCAGGGATATGGTCACGTCGTATTCCCTGCAGATGTCCAGGATCTCATCAAAGTATTCGTAGAACGGGTTTTCCTCGCCGGTCATGGTCATCCACGCGAATACCAGGGAGCCGCCGCGGGAAACGATGTTCATCTTTCTCTTGTGTTTTTTGATCTGTTCGATGGTCTTGCGGGTGATGCCGCAGTGAAGGGTTACGAAGTCCACGCCGTCTTCCGCGTGAAGTCTGACTACATCGATGAAGTCCTTCGCCGTCAAGGTATCCAGATCTCTTTGATAGTGGATAACGCTGTCGTAGACCGGCACGGTGCCGATCATGGCCGGGCACTGGCTGGTCAGCCTGCGGCGGAACGGAATGGTATCGCCGTGGGAGGACAGATCCATGATAGCGTGAGCCCCCATGTTGACGGCGGCCATAACCTTCTCCATCTCCACGTTCATATCCTTGCAGTCTCTGGAAACGCCCAAGTTGACGTTGATCTTGGTCTGCAGCATGGAACCGACCCCCTGAGGATCGATGCACTTGTGATTCTTGTTGGCGCAGATGGCCACCTTGCCGGACGCTACCAGAGGCATCAGCTCTTCCACTGTCATCTGTTCCTTTTTCGCCACGCTCTCCAGCTCCGGCGTCACGATGCCTTTGCGGGCCGCCTCCATCTGTGTCGCATAATTTCTCATCATCTTTTCTCCTTCCGAATCTCTTCTCGAATGATTGCATTGGACCGGCAGCCTTTCTTTTTCGGACTTCCTTCTTCGGACTTCCGCCTTCGGACGCCCGCCCGAATAAAAACTGCCAATGTCCCCGCAGGTCCATTGGCAGTTATCACACACCGTATTTCCCTACGTTGGCATTATCCAAATCAGGTTACAGGTCGAAGCAGTTGCAGCTTCCTCTCAGCCCACTTCTATGAGCTCCCTTTTTCAATTGCTTCCCAATTGATACTACAATTATATTATCACTTCAGCGGGATCAATGCAAGCAACTTTTGCTCCATATCGACAGGCCTCATGACAGCTGCATATCAGCTGCGCATCAGCCGCGCGTCAGCTGTACGGCCGGCCCCACATAGCCCCGCATCTGTAAAGCCAGTGTCATGTCCTCCGGTCATCAGATCCGTCAGCCATATCAGCCGCACTTAGAAAATCCGCAGTTTCTGCAGATGACGCAGCCGCCCTCGTGCTCCACCACGTTGCCGCATTCCGGACAAACGTGAATCTCGCTGGAAGACGCCGGTATGATCGGGTGCTTCTGCGGCAAAGGCGTTTCCGTCGGCGGTTCATAGGACGCCTTCTCCCTCGGCTGTTCCTCTATGATCTTGGAAACCTTCATGATAACCCTGGCGATGGCGTCCGGGCAGGACGTACAGCTCATGCCCTGCTGGCGGATGGTGGACGGGCAGCGGATGCCCTTCAGCTGGTCGTATACCTCCTGGATGGAGATGCCGCTGCGCAGGGCCACGGATACCAGTCTCGCCGTAGCTTCGCTCTGGCTCGGGCAGCCGCCCGCTTTGCCGGTGCTGGTGAAGACCTCGCAGATGCCGTTTTCGTCATAGTTGGTCGTCACGTACAGGCTGCCGCATCCGATCTTCATCTTCTCGGTGAAGCCGCGGGTTACATCAGGACGCGGGCGAGGCTCGATATGTCCGTACCGCTCCTCCTGGCAGGACGGGCACGCCGGAGCCGCCGCGGAGGAAGCCCCTTCCCGGTTCACCTTGCCGATATTGAGCACCTGCTCCTCCCTGCTGCCGTCGCGGTAGATGGTCACGCCCTTGCAGCCCTCTTTGTAGGCCAGCAGATAGACGTCCCTGACCTCGCTCCTGGTGGCCTCCTTCGGGAAGTTGACCGTCTTTGACACGGCGTTGTCCGTGTGATGCTGGAAGGCCGCCTGCATTTTGATGTGGTCGACAGGCTTGATATCGTGAGAGCAGACGAAGACTCTTCTCACCTCTTCCGGTATCTCTTCGCAGTGGGCGACGGTGCCTTCCGCCGCGATCTTGCGCAGAAGCCGGTCGCTGTACAGTCCCAGCTCCTTCAGCTTTGCCGTAAGCACCGGATTGACCTCGATCATCTCCGTGCCGTCCATGATGTTGCGGATGAACGCGTAAGCAAAGACAGGCTCCACACCGGAGGAACAGCCTCCGATGATGGACAGGGTTCCCGTCGGCGCGATGGTGGTTACCGTAGCGTTTCGCATGGCCGCGCCGTCCTTCAGCGTGCTGACAGAGAACAGCGGGAAGGTTCCCCTCTTTGCCGCCAGCCTGCTGCTGGCCGCGTGGCCCGCTGTATTGATATATCCCATGACACGTTCCGCCAGCTCTACGGCCTCCTCCGAGTTATATGGAATCCCCAGCATCAAAAGGGCGTCGGCCCAGCCCATGACGCCCAGGCCGATTTTGCGGGACGCCCGGGTTGTCTCCGCGATCTTGTCCAGCGGATAGTTGTTGGCGTCGATGACGTTGTCCAGGAAATGGACGGCCTGCTCCACCGTCTCTCCCAGCAGCCGGAAGTCGAACTCGTATCCGGTCAGCGTCTTCCTCAGCATCTTCACCAGGTTGATAGAGCCGAGATTGCAGCTTTCGTAAGGCAGCAGCGGCTGCTCGCCGCACGGGTTGGTACTTTCGATCTCACCCTGGGTCGGCGTCACATTGTCCCGGTTGAGCCTGTCCATGAAGATGATGCCCGGCTCTCCGTTCTTCCAGGCGTGGTCCACGATCATGTCGAAAACCTTTTCCGCGCTCAGGTGGCCTACGGCCTGCTTTGTCTTCGGATCGATCAGATCATAGTCGCTCTGATTCTCCACCGCCTCCATAAAAGCCTCCGTAATGCCTACGCTGATATTGAAATTGGTAATCTCCTTGTTGTCTGCCTTGCAGTTGATGAAGTCCAGAATGTCAGGATGGTCAATCCTGAGCACGCCCATGTTGGCGCCCCGTCTGGTGCCGCCCTGCTTGACAGCCTCCGTCGCCGCGTTGAAAACCTTCATAAAGCTGACAGGTCCGCTGGCTACGCCGCCTGTAGACCTGACCGCCGAACCGCTTTGACGCAGCCGTGAGAATGAGAATCCCGTACCGCCGCCGGACTTGTGGATCAGGGCCGCGTTCTTTACAGAATCAAAGATGGCCTCCATGCTGTCCTCTACAGGAAGCACGAAGCACGCTGAAAGCTGTCCCAGCGCCCTTCCCGCGTTCATCAGTGTCGGTGAATTAGGCAGAAAACGCAGGTCGGTCATCAGCGCGTAAAACTGATCGCTGAGGGCCCTGGTGTCCGCCGTATTGTCGTAGCTCGCGTCGACCGCCGCTATGGTATCGGATACCCTGCGGAACATTTGCTCCACAGTTTCCAGTACATTTCCATTTTCGTCCTTGCCCAGGTAGCGCTTTTCCAGCACCATCAGAGCATTTTTGCTTATCTCCTCTATCGCCATGTCTTCCTCCTCATACAATATCTTTTGTCTCGGTTTTTATTATATCACTATATCTAGTGGTCATCAATGACAAATGCAACATTTTCTCATCTTCCATTGACTTTTTTATTTTGTATATTATAATAGGGATAAAATACGAGAATTAAACATATACAGTTTAGAAAGGAAACCGAGAAATGAAGCCGATCATGCTGCAATTTGAACCGCGCGGACTGACGCCGCTCTACATACAGTTATACCGCTATCTGAAGGAGGAGATCACCTGCGGCCGCATAGAGGCCGGAGAAAAGCTGCCGTCCCTGCGGCGGCTGTCCCGGGATCTGTCCATCAGCATCACCACCACAGAACAGGCCTACAACCAGCTGCTGGTGGAGGGCTACATCACCAGCAAGCCCCAGTCCGGCTACTACGTGGCCTCTATCACGGGCAGCGGCATTTCAGGCAGCGCGGATCCTGCCGCCGCCTATGACTTTTCCACCTATACCTTTCACGAAAACGACTATAAGTACGACCTATCCTGCTTTGACTTCGGAAAGTGGAAAAAGTGCATGTCCCGGGTTCTGACGGACTATTCCCACATGCTCCTCTTTGAAAGCGACCCTCAGGGTGAGCCGGCCCTCCGCTACGAGATCTCAAAGTACGTCTACAGCTCCCGGGGCGTCATCGCCGAGCCGGACCAGGTGGTTGTAGGCGCAGGCACCCAGCAGCTGACCACCCACCTCTGCCGTATCATGAAGCGCAGGGACATCGGCCACGTGGCTACGGAAGATCCGGGATATCTGCCGGTGCAGAACATCTTCCGCGACCACGGCTTTGCCATTACCAGGATCCCCGTAGCCGCCGACGGCATCAGGATCGAAAAGCTGCCGACCAATATCCCCTCCGCCGTTTACGTCAGCCCGTCCAACCAGTTCCCCACCGGTTCCGTCATGCCTGTAGGCAGACGCTACCAGCTGCTGGAATGGGCCAGAGAGAACGACAGCTTCATTCTGGAGGACGACTACGACAGCGAGCTCCGCTACTTCGGAAAGCCGGTGCCGGCCCTGCAGGGCCTGGACAGCGGCAGCAGGGTGGTCTACCTGGGTTCCTTCTCGTCGACCCTGTTCCCGGCGGTGAAGATCAGCTACATGGTCCTGCCGCCGGCCCTGATGGAAATCTGGCAATCCATGAAAAGCGACTACACCCAGACCTGTTCCAAGACGGAGCAGCTGACCCTGGCCCTCTTCATGGAGGACGGCCTGTACTACACCAACATAAAAAAACTGCGCAGTCTCTACGCCCAAAAGCTGCAGACCGCGCAGGCCGCCTTCTCCCGCTACGGCAGCGGATTCGCCACACCGACCAATACCAACTCCGGCATCAACATCATACTGAAGGTCCGCACCCGCAAGGACCCCGCCGATCTGTGCCAGGCCGCCGCATCCATCGGGCTCAACGTCCTGCCCGCCGCCAGCCTGACGGACCAGGACACCGCCGCGCTGATCTTCTACTACAACCAGATCCCCCTGGAAGACATGGAAGAAAGCATCTGTGAGATGATCCGGCTATGGCAGGAGTAGCTCCATCAAAGGGTGTCCGTCGGGGCTTTCTCCAAATGTCACGGTCCTGCGGCGTTTGAAACGTCATTCGTTCCATTCCATGCCGCTGGTCTTGGTCAGTCCGCCGTCCTTGTCGATAAAGACAGCCTCCACGCCGTCGACGCTTTCAATAAACTTCATGCCTTCCTCCACGCCCAGCATCAGGCAGATGGTGGACATGGCGTCGCAGTCGGCGGAATGACCCAGGCCGCCTACCAGCGTTACCCCGGCCACGTCCGTATCCGCCGGCCAGCCGGTCTCCACATCTAAAATGTGGTGATAGTATTTGCCGTCCTTTTCAAAGCCCCGCTCGTAGATGCCGGAAGTCACCACCGTGGCGTCCCCTACGAATACAGATCCGACGATCTCCCCGCTGTCTGTAAAAGGCTTTTCCACGCCGATCTGAAACTGATCGCCGCCTTTGTCGCCGATGGCTATGATGTTGCCTCCGAAGTTGACGATGGCGTCGGTGACGCCCAGCTCCTGAAGCTTTTCCGCGGCCTTGTCGCCGACATAGCCTTTTCCGATGCCGCCCAGGGTGATCTCAGCCCGGGGATCTCCCAGAGAGATGGAATTGCCTTCAACCTTGACCTGACGGTAGTCCACCCCCTCCATGGCCTCCTCCACGTCAGCCTCCGAAGGGACTTCATGCTCCTCGCTGTGAAAATCCCACAGGTCCGTCACCTTTCCTACGGTGATGTCAAACTTGCCGCCGGAAATGTCGCCGTATTCCAGCGCCTTTTTCACGATCTCCACCGTCCGCGGATCGCAGTCCACGCTTTCTCCTCCCGCGTGGTTGATCCGATAGATGTCAGAGCCCTCCACTGTGGCGCTGATCAGAGCCTCGTATTCCGCGCACAGGGCGAAGGCCTCGTCGATGGCGGCTCCCGCCTTCTCTTCGCTCATATCCTCCATATCGTAGACCGTGATCTTGCAGATGGTGTCCATATAATAGCTGGTCTTCTCTACCTTTTCCGTCTTTTCGCTGCACCCGGTCTGTGATATAATAAGGGCAGCGGTCAAAACCGCGCACATTACAAAAGATAAAAATTTTCTCATAGATACCTCGGAGTTTTCATGTTCAAATTTATTAAAAAAGCCGATATCGTACTGTTCGTCGTCCTGGTCGCAGCCGGACTGGCGTTGTCGTGGCTCTCCGTCCGGGACGCGGGCGCGGGCCAGAAGGTCGTCGTCACAGCGGACGGCCAGCTTTACGGCACCTACGATCTTTTTCAGGATCAGGAGATCATCGTCGAACAAAACGATCACATCAATAAGATTACCATAAAAGACGGCCAGGTGCAAATGTCTTATTCCGACTGCAAAAATCAAATTTGTGTCGAAGACGGCAAAATCAGCAGGACCAACCAGAGCATCGTCTGCCTGCCTAACAAGGTCGTAGTCGAGATCACCGGCGGAGAGGAGGAGTTCGATGCTGTCGCGCAGTAATTCCAACAAGCCCGGCGCGCGCAGGACAGACCCTGTCCAGCCAGACGCCGGCCGCAGGCCGTCTCCCGCAAAACGGGCCGCGGTCTCTGCCATACTGGCATGTCTGGCCCTGATCTTTTCCTATGTGGAGGCCGTTATCCCTTTCAGCGCCGGCATCCCCGGCGTCAAGCTGGGCATCGCCAACCTGGTCATTCTCATCGCCCTGTACGAGATGGGACCCCGTTACACTTTTGCCGTCAACGCCGTCCGTATCCTGGTAGCCGGACTCCTCTTCAACGGACTGTTCGGCGCCCTCTACTCCCTGGCGGGCGGCCTGCTCAGCTTTCTGGTCATGTGGGGCCTGAAGAAGACCGGCCTATTCAGCATGACCGGCGTCAGCATGGCGGGCGGGGTGGCCCACAACATGGGCCAGCTGCTGGTGGCAAGCGCCATCGTAGCCAATCTAAAGATGTTCCTCTACTTTCCGATTTTGATGTTCTCCGGCCTGGCCAGCGGCATCGCCATCGGCATCGTCAGCCAGATCATCTATCAGAGAGTACCAAAACAGCTATTTCATTCACATCAAGGAGGTCACCATGCGTGAACAACTGACAAAGCTCCGCGCCCTTATGGCAGCCCGCCATATCGACGCGTATCTGATCCCTACCACCGATTTCCACGGCTCTGAATACGTCAACGACTACTTCAAGTGCCGCCGGTACGTCTCCGGCTTCACCGGATCCGCCGGAACCCTTTTGGTCACCCCTGACGAAGCCTGGCTGTGGACCGACGGCCGCTACTTCCTCCAGGCCGCTGACCAGCTTGCGGGCACCGGCATCGGCCTGATGAAGGAGAAGGAGCCCGGCGTGCCGACCATCGCCGAGTATCTGGCGTCCCTGGCCGGTCGGCCGGACGCCGCCTTCCGCCTGGGCTTTGACGGCCGCGTGGTGGACTGCACAGCCGGAGAGCGCTTTGCGGAGCTGTGTTCAGATATCGAATACGAACTGGATCTGGTCGGCGAGATCTGGGAGGACCGTCCTCAGATCCAGCCGTCGGAGATCTACGCCCTGCCCGAATCCGTCACCGGCGAAAGTGCCGCTTCCAAGCTGTTCCGCCTGCGGGAATACCTGAAAGACAACGGGGCACAATGCCACCTGATGACCAGCCTGGAGGAGATCGCGTGGCTGTTCAATCTGAGAGGCAGCGACGTAGCGAACACCCCGGTGTTTTTCGCCTTTGCCCTGATCACCGGCCAGGAAGCCAGGCTCTACGTCATGGACCGCCATCTGCCGCCTGCGGACGGCGTCACCGTCCTGCCGTATCTGCAGATCTTTGAGGATATCAAAACCCTGGACGCGGAGACCATACTGCTGGATCAGGAAGTGGTCAGCTACGCCCTGATCAAAAGCCTGCCGAAGAAAACGCGGATCATCAGCGGCAGAAACCCGGTATCTCTGATGAAGGCCCTGAAAAATCCAGCGGAGATCGCGGCCACGAGACGGGCCCACGTCAAAGACGGCGCGGCCATGGTCAGATTCCTCTGCTGGCTGAAGCAAAGCGTCGGCGCTGTGGATCTGACGGAGGTTTCTGCCGCCGACTATCTGGAACGCTGCCGCCGCGCCCAGGAAGGGTGCTTCGACCTGAGCTTTCCGACCATCGCCGGCTACGGGCCAAACGGCGCCATCGTCCACTACGACCCGATGCTCAGCGGCGGCAGCCCTTTAAAGGCGGAAGGCCTGCTGCTGGTAGACTCCGGCGGCCAGTATACAGACGGCACCACCGATATCACCAGGACCATCGCTCTGGGTCCTCTTACAGAGGAGATGAAGCGGCACTATACCCTGGTGCTGCGCAGCCATATCGCTCTGGCCCGCGCGGTCTTCCCTGCCGGCACCACCGGCGCGGAGCTGGACAGAATCGCCAGAAAGCCGCTCCGCGACCAGGGGCTGGACTTCAACCACGGCACCGGCCATGGCGTAGGCCATATCCTCAGCGTCCACGAGGGACCCCAGCGGATCGCTGAAACAGGCACTGCCTGCCCGTTCTATCCCGGCATGATCACCAGCAACGAGCCCGGCGTGTACATCGAGGGCAGCCACGGCATCCGCCTGGAAAACGAGATATTATGTGTGGAAAAAGAAAACGGAAGCTATGGCTTTGAGACCATCACCCTGTGTCCCTTTGATCGTGAGGCCATTCTGCCGGAGCTGATGACCGACGAAGAGCTTTCCTGGCTCAACTATTATCATGGACAGGTCAGGGAGATCCTGCTGCCGCTGGTCGATGAGGAGACAGGCCGCTGGCTGACCGAAGCGACAACAGAGATCAGAAAATAAACAATAGCACCATTTTCGTTTTCAAAGAAAAAGAGTTTCGTATTTTAGGCAGCAGCGCCGTCAGATACGAAACTCTTTCTTTTCTATTCAAAATAGGTCTTGGCCAGGCCGCCTTCGCTGGTCTCTCTGTACTTGCTGAACAGGTCGCAGCCGGTTTCGTACATGGTCTTGATGACCATATCGAAGGATATCTTTCTCGTATGGGTCAGAAAGTTGGCCAGGCTCAAAGCGTTGATGGCCCGCATGGCGGCAACGGCGTTGCGCTCGATACACGGGATCTGGACCAGACCGCTGATTGGATCGCAGGTCAGTCCCAGATGATGCTCCATAGCCACCTCGGCCGCGTATTCGATCTGGTCGATTTCCATGCCGAACAGCTCCGCCAGGCCGGCCGCCGCCATAGAGCAGGCGCTTCCCACCTCTGCCTGACAGCCGCACTCCGCGCCGCTGATCGACGCGTTGGTCTTGATCAGATTTCCGATGAGACCGGCGGTGGCCAGCGCGTCTATGATCTGCTCATCGGAAAAGTGGCGGTTTTTCTGCATGTAATACAGGGTAGCCGGCACTACGCCGCTGGCTCCGCAGGTGGGCGCTGTGACGATGATGCCGCCGTCGGCGTTTTCTTCGCTGACCGCGTAGGCAAAGGAGCATACCAGCCGGTTTTCCCGCGTCTGGGGCGTCTCATCGATGTGGTTCTGCTTGTATAAAAATCTGGCTTTTCTCTGGACCTGCAGGCCGCCCTGCAGAATCCCCTCAGCTTCCAGTCCCTTCTTGATCGTATCCTTCATCTGCTGCCATACCTTTGACAGATAATCTTTGATCTCTTCGCCTTCTGCCTCGTAAACGTACTCGCACAGCCGCAGCCCTTTCTCCTCGCAGTAAGCATGGATCTCCGCAAAAGATGACAGCCGGTAGACGTCCTGAGGCTCCTCCGCCGGACGCCCTTTGACGGCGATTCTGCCGCCGCCTACGCTGTAGACCTCCATGGACGCGGTCGCCGCGCCTGACTCATCAAAGGCCTCAAAGACCATGGTATTGGGGTGGGGCAGCTCCTCCTCCGGCCTGTCGCTGAACACGATGCTGCAGATATCGTGTCCCAGCACGTCTAAGATGGCCGTGTCAGTCATGTGGCCGACGCCGGTCTTGGACAGGGAGCCGTACAGGGTGGCCTGAAACCGGGCCGCTTCCGGGTTTTCTCTGAGGAAAAGCTCCGCCGCCCGGGTCGGGGCGATGGTGTGGGAGCTGGACGGCCCCCGGCCGATTCTATATAACTCTGTCAGTGATTCCATTTCGCAAACTCCTTCACGCTTTAAATTCTGCATACTTGCCGATGATCCTGATGATGGTCTCGGCGCATTGATCCATGTGGTCGATGTTGGCGGTCTCCATGACGGAATGGTGGTTCCAGGTTCCGGTTCCCAGATTCGGGCACGGCACGCCCTTGAAGGACAGCTGTGAGCCGTCGGTGCCGCCGCGGATGGCAGGCACGTTGGCCGCGCCGCCGCATTCGGCGATGGCCTCCTTCGCGAACTCGATCAGGTGCATGTGGGGCCGGACCATCTCCGCCATGTTGCGATAGCCGTCTTTGATCTGGACGCCGACAGTACCCGCGCCGTATCTGGCGTTGAGCAGGTCCGCCGCTCTTCTGACTGTTTCTTTCCGCGCCGCGAATTTATCAAAGTCGTGCTCTCTGATAATGTAGCGCATCTGACAGCGGCCGCAGTCGCCTTCTATGCTGATCAAATGATAAAAGCCTTCATAGTTTTCCGTGTGTTCCGGCCGCTCCCACGGCGGCAGCAGTCCGTCCAGTTCCATGGCGATGAGAGACGCATTCTTCATCTTGTCCTTGGCCTCGCCGGGGTGGGTGCTGACGCCTTTGATGTCGATGACCGCGGAGGCGGCGTTGAAGTTTTCATATTCGATGTCTCCGAAGTCAGCGCCGTCTACGGTGTACGCGAACTGGGCGCCGAAGGCTTCCACATCAAAATTGTCCTGACTGGTGCCGATCTCCTCGTCCGGGGTAAAGGAAAAAGCTACTTTTCCGTGTTTGAACTCCGGATGCAGGGTCATGTATTCCAGCGCCGTGACGATCTCAGCCACACCGGCCTTGTCATCGCCGCCCAGCAAAGTGGTTCCGTCGGTGACGATGAGGCTGCAGCCCTGGGCCCTTTTCAGATTGGCGTCCTCGTCAGGATCCAGCACAACCCCTGACGCCAGCCGGATCACGCCGCCGTCGTAGTTCTCGATAATTCTCGGCTGAGTCTTCGGCGACGGGTGGGCGTCCGAAGTATCCACGTGGGCGATGAAGCCGATCACCGGCCCTTCCTGCTCTGTATTGGACGGCACGCTGCCGTAGACATAGCCCTTGTCGTCCATATGAACGTCCTCGATACCGAGGCCTCTGATCTCATCTACCAGGGCCTGTCCCAAGACCTTCTGGCCTGGCGTGCTGGGCACGGTCCCGCTGTTTTCATCGGACATGGTATCGAACATGACGTACTTTAAAAATCTTTCAAACGGTCTCATTAAATTCCCTCCAAAGTTTAGCGCTGTATCTATTCTATACGCCCGCTGAGAAAATGTCCAGCTTTTCATCAAAATACGCGCCGCTTTGATGCGTCGGTCTTAACAGTAACGGGCTGCAGTCGAAATGCGGCGGCATTATGACCGAGGAGCTTCGATTTCAGGTCCTTGCAGTCATTTTTGGCAGAACAGCAGGGGGTATATCAGGCCGCCGATCCGTCCAAGCAGAAACAAAATTATGTATATATGGTAATTCCTTTCTAATTTTCGCCGCTTGTCGCAGCTCCCGGAAAAAAACTCTCCTCATTTTCCACAGCGGATCCCACAAATTGCGATCAATCCACCGTTGTAATGATGGCCAGCCGGGATTCTCGTGACCGCAAATAGCTCTTTTTTTGCGGCTGCAGTCATTTTTCTCCCAAACGGCCTGACGCATACCCCCCTCCCCTAGACATTTTCAGAGCAAAATTGGAAAAACATGCGTCAAACAACAGCGGCAATAATCCGCCGGCCAGCTGCTGGCGGCTTTGCGCGCAAAAAGCACGCCGGCCGCATCTCCTGACGCGGCAGATGCGGCCGGCGGGCACCCTTTGATGGAGCTTTTGTACGGTCAGTCAACGGCCAGAGACCTTAGAACCAGCCCAGGCCGAAGAAGGTGTTGATCTGGCCGATCAGGATAAAGAACAGGAACAGCGGCGCAACCCATTTCAGGCAGAAGTCTACGAACGGCTTGCTCTTGTAGGCGCTGCCCATGCGGATTTCGTCGTCGATATAGCCTTTGTGAATCCAGCCCAGCAGAATGGCCATGATCAGGCCGCCGATCGGCATCATGAAGCCTTCGCCGAACAGGTCAAAGAAGTCCAGCCAGCTGCTGAGGCCGAACGGCTCTGGAAGCGGGCCTGTTCCCAGCGCATCCAGGGAAACGATGATGGAGCCGATGGCGGATATGGCGATGATGCCCCAGCAGAGCTTTGTACGGTTGGCCTTTTTGCCTTTGTCGATGGCCCGGTCCATGAGGGCGGACACGACGCCTTCCAGCAGACCGATGGAGGAAGTCAGGGCCGCGAAGAGAACCAGCAGGTAGAAGATGGTGCCGAAGAACGGCCCCGCGGTGCCCATGGAGTTGAATACAGTCTGCAGGGTCACGAACAGCATGCCCGGACCGGCTTCCGGCTCCATGCCCGCGGCAAAGGTGGCCGGGATCGTAGCCATAGACGCCAGAACGGCTACCAGGCTGTCCATGGCCGGAACCAGCACGGCGTCCTTTTCCAGGTTCTCTTTTTTGTTCAGGTAGGAGCCGTAGACGATCATGCAGGATGATGCCAGTGACAGGGAGAAAAAGACCTGCCCGCCCGCGGAAGCCAGAATGGTGATCCAGCCTCCGTCTTTGAACACATCCAGATCCGGCTTGAACATGAATGCCAGTCCTTCGGCCGCCCCCGGCAGCGTACAGCTTCTGACCACGGTGACGGCCAGCAGGACGAACAGTCCCGGCATGGCCACGGTGCAGAATTTTTCGATGCCGCCGGACACGCCGCCTACGACGATGAGTACGGTGAGTATGATATAGATGGCGCTGAAGACCAGGGCCGGTACGCCGCTGTTGATAAAGGACGCGAAATAGGCCTCGCTCTCCGCTCCGTGGACGCCCCAGCCCGCGCCGAAGATGTCTCCGATATTGGCCAGCAGATACTTGAGTACGTAGCCGCCCAGGACGCAGTAAAAGGTCAGCAGAATGAACGGGGTCAGTGTCGCCAGCCAGCCGTTGAAGGCGAACCGCTTATCCAGCCTGTCGTAAGAGCCGATGGCCGCTTTGCCGCTCTTTCTGCCGATGGCGAACTCTCCGATCAGACATGGATATCCGATGATCACCATCATGATCAGGTAGAGGGCCAGAAAGGCGAAGCCTCCGCCGTTCCCCATCTTGTACGGGAATCCCCAGATGTTGCCCAGGCCCACGGCGGAGCCTACGGTCGCCATCAGGAATCCGAAGTTGCTCTTAAACTGTCCTTTGTCGTTTCCGCCGTCACCGGCTTCAACCTTTACAGCTAAGTTTTTTTGCGCTTCCATAATGTCACCTCCCAGGAATTTTTTATGGAATAGATGTATTGCGTTACCATATAAAGATATGCGGAAGATTCGGCGGAAAACACCGGAGAGAGGCCGAATAAGACTGGAGTATTAGCGAAATTCGCATAATTCGGACTATAGGACAAACCTGTGCGCGCGGCTCCCCGCGCTCTGGGGGTTTTTGGAGCCGTTTGGAAGCTGCGCCTTAGACGGGCGGCAAAGGAAGGGTACTGGGAGCTTTCTCCGCCCCGCTGACGTCCTGTCCGCCGGAAATCGGTTAAACAGAGGTTAAAACAAAAAATAAAAAAACTGCAAGGGTTTTCGTCCTCTGAAACCCTTGCAATTTCAACGTGTTGGTGATTTGTGGCAGGCTCGAACTGCCGACCTCCTGGTTGTCACCCAGGTGCTCTCCCAGCTGAGCTAACAAATCACGCCTCAGCTACTCAACCAGTATACCATATACAGCTTCGGTTAGGCAACACTAACCTTCCGCATTTTCCACTTTTTCTGCCGCGGCCCGGCGGAGGTTTGGCAATTCGTTTGGCATCTCAGCAAAAATCCCGCCTTTTTGCCAAACCGGCTCCGCGGCGCTACCGGCCCACGGCGAACACCACGACGCCTGCGGCCAGGAGCGCGAAACCGATCCAGCCCTTCTTCGTCAGCTTCTCGTGGAGGAAGACGCGGGACAGTATGATGGAAATGACCATTCCCATGCGGTAGATGGTCATGATGACGGCCGCTTTTCCCAGATACAGGGACTTGTACACCAGCACATGGCCGGCGCCGCTGGCGGCGGCCCCCAGCAAGATGAACATCCACGTCTTCCCCGCGATGTCCTTCCAACTGGCGGTTTCCGTTTTCCCCGAGAGCTTCCTGCTCCCGGCAGGTTCCTCCGCCCTTTCTCCCGCGGAAGCTCTCTGCCGCTTCTCCCCGGAAGCCTTCCGGGTCCCAGCAGCTTCGTCCGCCTGGCGCCTTTTGTTCCTGGCAAAGAGGATCCCCCACAGGGTCAGCACCACGATGATGTAGCGGAAGGTGCTGGTCACGTTGGTGTCGATGGGCGCTCGGTCCGCTTTGACGATCACATAGGAGACCGAAGCGAACACCGCCGACAGGCCCGAAAACAGGATCCACCGCTGGTCGCTCTTTAAAATGTTCTTGTTCTTCAGGGCCGCCAGTTCTTCCCGGTTCATCATCAAAAGGGTTCCCGCGACGATCATGACCGTACCGATGATCATGAACAGCGTGATCTTCTCTTTGATGAAGACAGCGCACAGGACCATGGACACCACGATGGTCAGGCTCTGGATCGCCAGAAACACGCTGACGCTGCCGCCGGCAAGGCCGAGAAAATAAAAGGCCCAAGAGACGGAAAGGATCACGCCGGAGGCCGCCACGGATACCCAGGTCCACAGCCCCATCTCCCCCGTCTGCCCGAAGCTGCCAGTAAACAGCGCTGTCACCGCGAAGGCCGCCAGAAGCACCGTATTGGTCACCGCTCCGGTCACATAGGGGTCCGCGTCCTTGACGCCCAGTTTTGACAGGATCGTAGAAATCCCGATGAGCAGCGCCGCCAGCGCCGCGAGTAAAAGCCACATGAGAAAGCCCTCTCTTCCCAATCGTTTTGCTAAGTGGATTTTTTGCAAATTCCAAAGCTATTCTCTGCGAGAGAGGGCGTTTTTATGCATTTTGATCAATTTAAGACGACGTGTTCTGTCTCACCGATGAAGGACGCGACGATCTTTACCAGCTCTTCCAGAGGCAGCTGATGGGACACCACCTCGTAGAACGTCCCGTCTACCTGGAAGTCTGCCGTGTACAGATCATAGCAGCCGGCCGGCTCGTGTGTCTCCTCGTCATATGGCCCATAGTCCATGGATCGGTGTCCGATAACCACGTCTGTCCCCTCTATCAAAGTGATTTTCCTCTGGTCGTCCGGCCCCAGCCAGCTGAAATCGTTATAGATTCCTTTTTTGGCGGCCGTCAGGGTAAAGCCCTTTTCTGCCGCCGCGTCCTCTGTCCATGCCGGGGCGCCGTCGGCATTATAGGCGTGATAATAGTCTACGCGCACCGCGTCCCACACCAGCTCCCCGTCCTGATTTTCCCATACGGTTGCCATGCCGTTCTGCTTTGACGGCTGCAGGCCCTCGGGAATATAGGCGGGCGTCAGGCTTCTTCCGAAATATTCCTGAATATCCGACTCCGTCCACTGTACGGCTGTGCTGTTTGGCATATTAAACATCCGGTCGCCCTCGAGGCTTTCTTCCAGCTGGTTTACCGCCACGTCGGCCATCTGAACCGTCACCGTTTTCTCCTCCGCAGGAACCGGTGTTTTTCCATCAAAGACGCCTGTGCCGGCGATCACGGCCGTGGCAAGGCAAAGGCAGGCCGCCAGCGTTCCCAGATATCTCAGCGGCCGGCTCTGCCGCCGTTTTCGGGCGTCACGAATCCCCCTGTCCTGTCTGAGGCCATCATTGTCTAGTCTGAGGCTATCTCTGTCCCGTCTGAGGCCGCCGCGTTCCTGCCTGAAACCGCCGCTGTCCTTCTTGAGGCCAGCCCGGCAGGATTGATCCAAGCATATTTTATCCGGCCTCGCTTCGCCCAAAAGGGCCTCACCTAACCGCGTTTCGCCCGGCAGCACTTCGTCCAGCAGCGCTTCGTCCACATAGCCCAGCCCGATCAGCAAATCTTTTCCTGTCATATGAAAATCCCCTCCTCTTCCAAATGAGCGCGCAGCGCCTTCCGCATACGGTGGAGCCTGGTCTTGACCAGGCCCTCGCTGCAGCCTTCGGCGGCGGCAATCTCCGCGATCGGCTGCTCGAACCAATACCGCCGCAAAAATATCCTTCGCCTGTCGGGAGGAAGCCCTTTGATAAACTGCTCCAGCGCCCGGCCTATGGCCTGTCCCTCAATCTGCCTGTCCGCCGCCGCGTCGGGAACGCACTGGGCCAGCTCGTCGGACAGCTCCACCACCTGCGCCCTTCGCTTCTGCGCGTTTTTCCAGTCCAGCGCGTCAAAAGCGGTAAAACGGCAGATCTTAGCCAGATACGCGAATAAGTGCCGCGGTCTGGCAGGCGGCATGGTCTGCCAGGCCTTCAGATACGTATCGCTGACACATTCCTCCGCGTCCTCCGCGCTGAACAAAATGTTTCCGGCCAGGGCTTTCAGCTGTCTGCCGTAGGCCTCTTCCGTGGCGGCGACAGCCTGCTGATCCCTCTGCCAGTACAGCTCTATGATCTCCTGATCCGTCATCTCCATGCCTCCTTCGCGTAAATCTCCCTTTACTATATTAGTAGGAAAAACTTCTGTCAAGTTACAGGCTGAGCAAAAAAAGATCGAAAAACAACACAAGGGCGGGCTTTTGTGGTACAATATCGTGATAGAAAGCAGAAAGCGCTTCAAAATGAGCCTAAGGAGGATACCTATGAAAACCATCGGTATGATCGGCGGCCTGTCCTGGCACTCGTCGCTGCAAATGTATGAATACATCAACCAATATGTCGCGGACCATCTGGGCCAGTACAACTGCGCCAAGATGGTGCTGGCAAACGTCAATCTGCAAGATGTCTTCATCACCCGCCGGGAGGAACAGGAGCAGGTGCTTCTGGAAGGCGCCCGCCAGCTTGAGGCCGCCGGCTGCGATTTCTACATCATCTGTTCCAACACCATGCACAAGCACGCGCCCTTTTTATCCCGCCACATCAAAACGCCGCTGCTCCACATCGCGGACGCAACGGCTGAGGAAATTCTATCAAAGGGGATTCGGCGCGTCGGGCTCATGGGAACCCGCATCACCATGGAAGAAGAGTTTTACCGGGGACGCCTGGAAGAAAAGGGGCTGGAGGTCCTGATCCCCTCTGAGGCGGACCGTCAGTTCATCGATCAGGTCCTCTATGAGGAGACAGGCTTCGGCGTGGTCAAAGACGCGTCCTCCCGCCGGTTCTACGAGATCGCGGAGGCTTTGACCGCCCAGGGCGCGGAGGGCGTCATCCTCGGCTGTACGGAAATCGGCCTGCTGATGCAGCAGGAGCACACGGATATCCCCCTCTTCGATACCACCATCATCCACGGGGAAACTGCCGCCAAAATGGCGATAGAGGGGTGAAAACAGCTCCTTTCAGAAAAGACCTGCGGTAAGCATCTGTGATATGATGCCCCGCAGGCCTTTTTCTATGTCTGTATCATTTGCCTATTCTTTTCTTTGTCCGCGCCGCGCAAGCAGCTTCTTCTGAAACAGATCCACGCCCGCGCCCACATAGACGACGCCCGCCGTCATGGCCGCGCCGATCTGCACCGGCAGAGATCCCAGGCTGCCCCAGCCGGCCGGCCCCATGATGGTCAGTCCCACGGCCCAGCCGCACAGCCAGGCTGGCAGATATACGGCTCTTTCCAGCGCCGTACTGATCAAAACCGCCAGACCGCCCATGACAAAGAGCGTCAAGAAGGTCGCAAGTTCTGTCGGAAGCGGCAGCCTGTCCATCAGGAACAAAGCGGCCACCGCCCAAATGTCTCCGCAGAGAAAGCCCAGGGTGATCTTCAGACAGTCCTCATATTTGTTCCCGTTGGCCGCATAGACCCCCGCGCAGATCAGGGCTACAGCCCCTGTGGTCACGCCCAGATGGGGCGCCAGCACCGCCCAAATCGGCGGCAGCAGCGCTACGCCCAGGGCCAGCGTCCACGTATTTCTTCGCTTTTCTTCCTTATTCATACGCATTCCATCTCCGTCTTTACAGAGCGTGCAGAACGTGAGCCTGTTCCTCTCCGTTGAGGACCCGGTGGATCCCCTTTGCCAGCGCTTCCATCTCATAGGTTCCGGCGATAACGGATACCGGAGCGATAAAGCCTACTCTCTTCTCCATCTCTTCCGTCAAATATTTTGAATACGCCATGCCGCCGGTCAGAATGATCTTATCCACTTTGCCGCAGACCACCGGGGCCAGAGAGCCGATATCCTTGGACAGCTGCAGGATCATAGCGTCGTAGATAACCTTGGCCTCCTCGTCCTCCGCGGCCATTCTCTCCGCTTCGCGGGCGTCGTTGACGCCCAGATAGGCGCTGAGGCCGCCCTGTCCCTTCAGCTTCTTCTGGACCTCCTTTTCGGACAGGCCGCTTCTGAAGCAGAACTTGACCAGCTCTCTGCAAGGCACGCCGCCGGAACGCTCCGGGGAGAATCCTCCTTCGTCGTCGCCGACAAAGTCCAGGACCCTGCCGCCTTTGATCAGGTTGCTGGTGACGCCGCCGCCCAGATGGCAGACGATATAGGTGGTGTCTTCCAGCTTGACGCCGTCCCGTTCCGCCTGCTCGATGCTGACGGCACGGCTGTTGAGCACGTGGGTCAGGAACGGCTTTTTGATCTCCGGCACGCCTGTATAGGTGAAGATCGGTTCCGGCACGCCGCAGCCGCAGACCGCGTCGTAGATGTAGGCGTTGATGCCGGCGCCGGCGTCTTTGATCATCTCGTAGGCGATGACGGAAGACAGGTTTGCCGGATGAGGGGCCGGGGAGTTCAGGGAAGCCTGGACAAAAGCCTCGTCCACCAGGTACGCGCCGCTTTCCAGCTGGCCTACCACGCCTCCCCTCGCGGCGATGGCGGACAGATCCTTTACGGTCAGGCCCTGTGACTGCAGGTAGTCCAGAATGGCGTCCTTTCTGAACGCCAGCTGGTCGTTGATCTCGGCGAATTTTTTCAAATCCTCCGCCGGATGGTCGATGCTGTATGTATGCAGCTCCTTTTCGCCGTCATAGATGGCTACCTTGGTGGAAGTGGAGCCGGGATTGATCACTAAAATATATTCTGCCATTTATTTTCCTCCTTTTGCGCACGCCGCCGCCAGCAGCAGGGACTGTCTCTTTTCTTTTTCCGTGGCTCCTCTCGAGGTCAGCGCGATCGGGGCCTTGGCGCCTACGATGAGACCGGCCATGTCCGCGCCCGCGGAGAAGAGCAGCGCTTTGCCCAAGATGTTCCCGCAAGGCATGTTGGGAACCACTACGATGTCCGCGTCTCCCACCAGCTCGCTGTCAAAACCCTTCTTGTGGGCGGATTCCTTGCTCATCAGGATATCGTAGGAGAGAGGTCCCTCTACGATGCAGTCCTTCAGCTCTCCATTCCGGTTCATCTCTGTCAGCTTTGCCGCGTCCTCCGTCTCCGGCTGCTTCGGATTGACCTTTTCCACGGCGGCCAGCACGCCTACCTTCGGCGTGTCGTAGCCCATGTTGCGCAGATTTTCTACGGCGTTCTCGATGATCTCCTTCTTCTGCTCCAGCGTCGGGTACAGTACCATGCCGCTGTCTGTAAGAACCAGGATCTTATGATAATTAGGGATTTTCAGGAAGGCCAGATGGCTCATCAGTTTGCCTGTACGCAGGCCGGATTCCTCGGCAACCGCGGCCTTCAGCAGAATTCCGGTATCGATCTTTCCTTTTAAGATGAAGTCCGCCTCTCCGTCTCTGACGCACTGGCAGGCTCTTTGAGCGGCCTCCTCCAAAGTGGCCGCGTGGACGATCTTCACATCGTCCAGACCTCCGTCAAAAGCTTTGATCTCCTCTCTGATCAAAGCCTCGTCGCCGACCAGCACGGCGTCGATGAGGCCCTCCTTGCGGCACTGGTTTACGGCTGTCAGGGCGGACTTGTCCTGGGCCGCCGCTACGACCACTGTTTTCTTCTCCGATGGGTGGAACGAACGCTCCAGTTCTTCAAAATCTTTAAAAACCATTTCTCCTACCTCCTGCATATTACATGCAAATACTTGTTATACCTTAAGCATATCATGTTTGAGCTTCATGGTCAAATTCTTTTTTTGATTCAAAGACTTTTAGTTTGAACACTTTCGCGCTGTTATGTGCGAAAACGGCCAATTTTCTGTGAATTAAGCCATTATCCCAGTTCAAATACTTTTTTTGACTGCATAACTTTTTGTTTGAAATTTATTGCAAAAAAACGTCGAGATTGGTATAATATTAATGTTAGCATGATAAAGCGTAAAAATTATAGGTAGTTTAGGAGATTAACGAATGGTAAACAACGAAGCACAGCTACGGCTCGTGGCAGATTTGATCGCTGCCCAGTTCGGTCCAAGCACGGAAGTGGTCCTTCACGATTTCGGCGGCGACATCGACCACACCATCGTGTACATCGTCAACGGACATGTGACAGGACGCCGCATCGGCGACGGACCGACCCAGGCCTTTCTCCGATATATGAAGCACCAGGGAACCACTCTGGATAAGATCCGCTATGTGACCCATACAGCGGACGGCCGGATGATCCGTTCTTCTACGGTCAACTTCTTCGACTCTGACGGCATCCTCAACAGCGCCATGTGCATCAATCAGGATATCACAGACCTGGTGACGCTGGAAAACGCGGTCAAGGGCATGTCCAGCAACAACTATTTTGAGACCAACCATCTGTCCACCGAGGGGGATTTCGACAGTCCTTCCCCGTCGATCCACGGCCTGATGGACAGTCTCATCGCGGAAGGTCTGACTCTGATCGGCATGCCGCCTGACAAGATGAACAAGGAAGCCAAGATCCGCCTGATCCGTTTCCTGGACGAGCGCGGCGTGTTCATGATACAGAAATCCGGCCAAACGGTCTGCGAGCTGCTGGGCATATCAAAGTTTACACTTTACAATTATCTGGAAGAAGCCAGGGGAAAGAAAGAATAGAGACTGTTCCCCGGCCGGCAGGCGCCAGCAGGCGGTCAAAAGGGATCAAACGCGGTCAAAAGGGATCAATCTAGAGATCATCAAAATGGAAAACACTTAAACAGCAAATAATCAAAAACAACCAAAAGGCCTCATCTTTCGACGAGGCCTTTTGGCTGCGATATTAATTAAGAAAGAACGTTCAAAAGAAATTATCTCGGTAACCCTATCTCCTTTTGACAGTATCAGTATAGCAACTTTATGTGATGAACGTGTAAAGAAACCTTATCGGCTTTGTGTCGTTTTTCTCAAGGTTCCATCACTTTTCTCCGGCTTCGCCGCCGCTGCCGGCAGCGGCGACGTCCTTCGTCTCACAGGGCCTGCAGCATGCGCCGCTTTTCATCTTGCCGCAGCCGTTCCCTTCTCCTGATTTTCCTCCGCGCCGTTCCATAGATGCAGAAGTACAGGATCTCCGCCAGATAGGACAGCGCCATGATCACCGCCGCGTCTCTGTAACCCCCATTATTGTGCCTGACATACAGCCACCGCATTTGGGCTGGAGAGCGGCTCTTTTGACCCTTAGTTTCGGCCACGTCCCCGGCGATCCGCTCAACATTTTCCTTATACTTCATGGCTTCCTCTTCTCCGATCAGCTCCCCCTGCTCATCAAATTCCATAGGGCACCAGGTGACCTCCCCCGTTTCTTTGTCCTTGACCTTAAGATCACTGAAAGCCGCCACCTTTCCCTCTTTGTCGTATATCACGCCGTAATATATCTTCACGTCGTCCAAAGTCTCGTCCCCATAAGAATAGTTCATGATGGGAATGGGAAAGTAGACCGACGCTGTGGAAATTGTCATCGGAACCAGCAGGAACAAAAGCAGCACCGGCAAAACCAGGCCCGGCCATCTGCTCTTGCGCCCGGCGAGAAATAATTCCAACGCCCCCAGTAAGATTATGCTGAAAACAATCGCGATCCATACCATTCCCAAATTCCTCCTTACAGCTGCGTCCCGCCGCGAAACTCGTCACAGCGCCTGCAGATTTACCCTCTCAGTTTCTCTCTCCCGCCGCTTCCTGCGAAGCTGCAGCCTTTTGAACAAGTAGATGCCCAGCAAAGGCACGCCCAGATACAGCATCACGTAGACAAAACACGTTTTATAGTAACCTGTCCCGTTTATGCGGACAAACCCCTCTTCATCGCCAAAATCCGGGCTGGTGTCTTCATCCAGATCATAGGTCCCCCTGACCTTTTCCTGAATATCCCTGAACCTGAATTCACCCCATCCGATGTCGTCCAGCTTCTCTCCTGCTTCATCTTTTATGAAAATATCGGTAACCCGCAGCACCTCTCCCTTTCCATCGAGGTACACGACCGCCTCTGCCGTCATTCCGTCTTTCAAGCTGCAGGTAAGCGTCTCAGAATCGTACTGCGCCTCTGTATAGAACATCCACGCGGTGGCGGACAGGCACACGACGCAGAGAACCGTCAGAGGAACCAGCCCCGGCCATGGGCTTTTCCTCGACGACAGACGGAGCTGCAGAAATCCTGCCCCCAGGAGAATCCCCAGGCTCAGCGGCCATATGAGAAAACTCCAGGCAAAGCTCATGATATCTGTCATGCTATCTCCCCTTTCTGTACTCGCTGATCAAAAGCTTCGCTGTCTCAAAGTCCAGCTTATCGTCCAGCGCCAGTTTTTTGATCAGGCTCACGTAGGGATCCCCCTCCCTGTCGTCTCCCGCCTTCACTTTGTCGATGAGTCTGTCGAGCCGCAGGCGCACCGTCGGATAGGTAACGCCGTACCTGCCGGCCATCTCCTTCAGCGAACCGCTGGCCAGGATAAAGTTTTTGATGAAGTTCACATCTTCATCTTCCAGATCTTCCATCCACGGCGGCACAACCTTGATCGTCATACGTCCTCCTCCTTTCTACAGATCAGAGATCCGCATTTTACGCAGCTGTTTCTGTTTCTTCTTCCGAAGGAAATCTTGAAACACCATGGCCCACGCGAGGATCGGAACCACAGAGTGGAAGATCAGGCTCCGTGCAAAGCCTGTCCAGTTGTAAGCCCCTTTCACCGGCTCCGCGATGACGTCCTGCGCCTTTTCCAGCTGCTCATAGGAAACGCTCTTTCCCGTGAAGCCCCTCATGCTGCGGCCCAGCGCCTCTTTGATCGGTTCTTCATAAGCCAACGCCCGTTCTGATCCCACCAGCCGGCCGTCTTCAAATTCCAGGTCAATAAAGTCCAGGTCTTCCTCCTTCTCACCCATGACCAGCCGGCCGACGGCGTGCATGTGCTTTTCATCGTCGATGGCCGTCTGCAGAATGCCCACGTATTCGTGATTGTCCCATACGAGAATTTCACGGATTCCGCTGCTGCTGCGGGTCCACCACTGGCCATGGGCTGAATAGGCGATCACAGCCACTGTGATCAGCACGGGCAGAATCCACCGGCATTTCTTCCCATGGCGGATCAGATACCACTCCGCTCCCAGCGCCAAAGCGGCGACGGTCAAAAACCGCGCCAGTAAAGTCATGGATAACATCATAGAAAACAGCATACACTCCCCCTTTTGGATCTCATCTCGCCTGCTTGCTTTATTTCAATTCGTCAATTTCTTTAATTTATTTAAATATATCATTTAATTTTATTAAAGTCAATATTAAAGTTTAAATTTAAGAATATTTTTCAGATTATTTTACTTCCGACGCCTGATGAAACCGCAGGCGCAAAGCTCCGTCCGCTCTCACCCATAAGGAGGTGCGATAGTATGTATCGCCTTCGCCGCCTGTAAGGTAGTGGACCATCCAGCAGTTTTCCACCAGCTCTTCGCAGCTGAAATTCCGAATGGTAATATCCCTGTCTCCCTCGCAGGAGAGCAGGGCCTCTATGGTTTCCGCCTTTCGCGAAAGAGCGCCTGATTTTCCCCATTCCATAAAATCATCGTGAAGCACGCTGTTCAGCCACTTCTCATTTGAAATAAACGTCCAGTCAAAAAACTGCTTTTCCAATGTCAATAACCGCTGATACAAATTTCTCACCCTCCAAACAAAACAGCCCCGCCTTTGGGCGGGGCTGCGAAACCTCAGATTTCTTTCAAATTTTTACGCTTCTGGCTTTTCCTCTGCCTTCGGAGCTTCCTTTGCAGGAGCTTCAGCCTTTGGCTCTTCCTTCGCAGGAGCCTCAGCCTTCGGCGCTTCTGCCTTCGGGGCAGCCGCCTTTGGCGCGGCAGGTTTAGCCGGCGCTTTCTTTACGCGCATATTGTTGATCGCGCCAGTCGGACATTCCTTCGCGCAGAGTCCGCAGTTCTTGCACTTGGCCGGATCGATTCTTGCCACGTTGTTTTCCACTGTAATGGCCTCAAACTTACAGGTCTTTTCGCACTTCTTACAGCCGATACATCCGTTGGAGCAGGCCTTTCTGGTCTCTGCACCCTTGGCTTCAGATTTACACTGAACCACAACCAGGTTCTTGGCGCTCTGAATTTTGATCACGGAGTTCGGGCAAACCTTTGCGCACGCGCCACAGGCTACGCAGCTGTCTCTGTTGACCACCGCTACGCCGTCGCACACGTGGATCGCGTCAAAGTCACAGGCCGCTGCGCAGTCGCCCAGGCCGATACAGCCGTAAGGACAAGCGGACAGGCCGCCGAAGAACTGCTTCGCGGCGGAACAGGTCTGTACGCCGCTGTATTCCATAATAGTCTTAGCGGCATCCTTTGTTCCGTTACACATGACCACAGCCACCTGCTTATCGGCGGAGCCAGCTTCAACGCCCAGCACCTCCGCCAGCTTGGCGGCAACATCTGCGCCGCCTACAGGGCACTTGGAGCAGCTGAGGGAATGGTCCTCAGCCAGCGCGTTTGCATAATCATCACATCCGGCATAGCCGCAGGCACCGCAGTTAGCGCCCGGCAGCTCCGCGCGGAGCAGCGCAAAAGTTTCATCAACAGGTACAAAGAATACCTTAGATGCAATAGTCAGGATGACAGCGCATACCAGACCGATTGCAACTACGATTAAAACTGGTATCATCATTGTTCAATCGCCTCCTATCTTACTGGAACAGTCCGCTGAAGCCCATGAAGCCCAGGGACAGCATAGCAGCAGTAATTAATGTGATAGGAACTCCTCTGAATGACATAGGAACGCCATCTTCGTTTTCCAGCTTGCTTCTGACGCCGGCAAACAGTACCATCGCCAGCAGGAAGCCGACGCCTGCGCCGAACGCGTTGCAGATGGAAAGGAGATATCCGTAGCCTGCATCGATGTTGTTGATGCAGACGCCCAGTACCGCGCAGTTGGTGGTGATCAGCGGAAGATATACACCCAACGCCTTATGGAGAGGCGGCATATATTTCTTCATCATCATTTCGATCAGCTGTACCAGCGCCGCGATAACCAGAATGAATACGACTGTCTGCAGGTATCCGATGTCAAACCGGTTGAGGATCTGCTGAATTGGCCAGGTTGCCAGGGTCGCCAGTACCATGACGAAAATAACCGCAACACCCATACCTACTGCGGAGTCCAGCTTCTTGGATACACCCAGGAACGGACAGATGCCAAGGAACTGTGACAGTACATAGTTGTTAACCAAGATCATGCTCATGATTACTGTAATTGCTAACATGCTTCTTCAGCTCCTTTCTGACAATCTTTTTCTTTTCTCGCGCCGCCGCACATAGCGGACATAGCGCATCCGTCACAGCCGAATTCCTTCTTCTTCAGGCCCTTGCCCTTAGTGAAGTAGTTTACAGCCGCGATCAGGCATCCGAATACGAAGAATCCGCCCGGAGCCAGATTGAAGATACCCATGCCTGGAACGATGTTGGTCAGGACTTCCATGCCGAACAGAGTGCCGGAACCGAAGAATTCTCTGATCAGACCCATGATGCCCAGAGCGCAGGTGAATCCGATACCCATGCCGATACCGTCAAGAGCGGAATCCAGCGGGTTGTTTTTGCTTGCGAACATCTCTGCTCTTCCCAGAATGATACAGTTTACTACGATCAGCGGGATAAAGAGTCCCAGGGACGCGTACAGGGAAGGCACGAATGCCTGCAGCAGCAGCTGAACAACGGTTACGAATCCGGCGATAACTACGATGTAGCACGGGATACGAACCTTGTCAGGAATAATATTTCTCAAAATGGAAATAACGATGTTGGAACAGATCAATACCGCCATAGCGGAAACGCCCATTCCGATACCGTTGATCGCCGAGGAAGTAGTCGCCAGCGTCGGGCAAGTACCCAGCAGCAATACCAGTACAGGGTTTTCCTTAATGATACCTTTGGTAAGGATGCTCAATTTGCTTGGTTTCTTATCCATTATTTAGCACCTCCTACTACTTGTTTGTACTGCTCTAACGCGCAGTACACGCCATAGTGAACACCGTTGGATGAAATGGTAGCACCGGTAACATGGCTTACATTTGCATCATCTTTCGCGGCTGTTGAAGTCAGTTCGGAAAGGCCGATATACTGAGCCAGATGGCCTTCAGCGTGGGCCTTGGTTCCCAGACCCGGCGTATCCGCGTGAGCGGTTACCTTAACGCCTGTGATCTTTCCGTCAGCGTCGATGCCGATCATTTCTGTCAGCGCGCCGCCGAAGGATTTGGTGCTTACAGTAACGACCATGCCGCTGCCGTTGTCAGCGATATAGCACTCTGTCGCAAATACTTTATCTGGATCAGAGACGACCAACTCGCCGTCATACTCGGTAAAGGTGTCCGCCGCCGGCAGAAGCTCCGCTCTCGCTTCGTTAGCTGTCTTAATAGAGTTTTCGTCGATGATAGGCTTCGCCACGCCGTAGGTAGCTGCCAGAGCGGCCGTAATGACCAGACAGATAGCTACGAGAACGACGATAGGTGCAACATATTCTTTGAATGTATTGTTATTTTTCATTTTTCTTTGCACCTCCATAAGTCAATTTGATGCACAGCTGATCGATCAGCGGTGTCAGAATGTTCATCAGCAGGATGGAGAAGGATACGCCTTCCGGATATGCTCCCCACAGTCTGATGACCATTGTCAGGATACCGCAGCCAACGCCCATGATCACTTTGCCCAGCGGCATGATCGGAGACGTTACGTAATCAGTTGCCATGAAGAATGCGCCCAGCATTACGCCGCCTGCGCAAACATGGAAGATTGCCATGTGCAGCGCGCCCAGATCGCTGCCTGAAATGCCGTAGTACAGCAGGGCGATGACAAATACAGTGCCGATGAAGCAAGCCGGAATGATCGGGCTGATGACCTTTTTCCAGATCAGGAACAGTCCGCCGACGAGCAGTGCGATGGAGCTGACCTCACCCATGGAACCGCCGATGAAGCCCAGGAACATTTCCATGTTGCTCGGCAGATCAGCGACGCTGCCTTCGCCCAGTACGCCCAGCGGCGTCGCGGATGTGGCCGCGTCGATGGAGGACATGGACGGAGTCGGCCATGTGGTCATCTCAGTCGCGAAGGAGATGAACAGCACGATTCTGGCAGTGATCGCAGGGTTTACCACGTTTCTGCCGATGCCGCCGTACAGCTGTTTTACGATAACGATGGCAACAAAGCAGCCGATGATGGCCATCCACAGCGGGAAGTTGGAAGGCACGTTGAACGCGATCAAAACGCCTGTAACCGCCGCGGAAAGATCTCCCACCGTCTGTCTCTTGTGCATCAGTTTGTTATATGCCCATTCAAAGAAGATGCTGGCAGCCGCGCATACGGCGGTCAGGAGAATGACTCTCATGCCGAAGACGTAAATGCTGACCAGGAAAGAAGGTACCATAGCGATGAGTACCATCTGCATCGTCTTGGAAGTATCCATGCTGCTCACCAGATGTGGTGCGGAGGATACTGCTAAATTATTATAATATTTGTTATCCATTACTTAATTCCAGCCTCCTTTACAACAGCTTTTCCAAGCTTGTTCATGAAGCCCAGAGGTCTTCTTGCAGGACATACGTAGGAGCAGCTTCCACATTCCATACACTGCATGACCTGTAAATCGCTTAATTTCTGTGCATCTCTGCGTTCATAAGCATCTGCCAGCGCGGTCGGCAGCAGGTTGAACGGACATGCCTGGTGGCATCTGCCGCAGTTGATGCAGGCAGTCTCTTCAGGGATATAAGCCTTTTCCCTGGAGAATGCCAGGATAGCGTTGTTGTTCTTTACGATCGGCATCGCGTCGGAGAAGATAGCTCTGCCCATCATAGGACCGCCCATGAGGATCTTTCTCGGCTCGGATTTATATCCGCCGCAGAATTCGATTACATCGTGGATCTGTGTACCGATCGGCGCGATGATGTTCTTCGGATCAGCGACAGCGTCGCCGTCTACGGTCATTCTCTTGTTGACGAGAGGCACACCGTTTCTGAAATACTGTCCAACAAAAGCAACGGAAGTTACGTTGGAGAGAATGACGCCCAGGTCTGCCGGAAGCACGCCTGCCTTCATCTCTTTGCCAGTGATCTCATATACCAGTACACGCTCTGCCCCCTTCGGATATCTGGCCTGCAGCTTGAAGGTGTGCAGGTTGGTCAGGCCCTGCTCCGCGAACATCTGATCCAGCTTCGCGATAGCGTCAGGCTTGTTTTCCTCGATACCGATGTAGCCCTCGTCCAGGCCGACGTATTTCATGATCAGCTTCATGCCGTCGATGATATCCTGCGTATCCTCCAGCATGCCTCTGTGGTCGGACGTGATGAACGGTTCGCACTCAGCGCCGTTTACGATCAAAGTATGTACATCGTCGATGTTCTTCGGGTTATATTTGATGTGTGTCGGGAAAGATGCGCCGCCCAGACCTACAAGTCCGCTCTCTCTTACAGCCTTGACAAAAGATGGCAGATCGTTTACTTCAGGGACTTTGATACCTTCCCATAATTCCTGTTTCTTGTCAGTTTCGATGACAACCAGGGTATCATTTCCGCCCATTGCCGAACGCTGGGTCTCTATGCCAGTGACGGTTCCGGAAACGCTTGAGTGAATAGGAGCACTTACGAAAGCATCTGTATCACCGATAAGTTGTCCCACCTTGACTGTATCACCTTTTGCTACCAAAGGCTTACAAGGCGCGCCGATGTGCTGAGACATTGAGATTTTGACAACGTCAGGAATCGGCATAACTTCGGTTTCACAGCCAGCGGTATTCTTATAATGGCCGGCGTCAATGCTATGTAAATGCTTTGCATTTGAACTCATATTTGAAACCTTCCTTTCTAAAAATGTCGTCTTATAATCATACAAAGTATATTATACTACAAACGAAACCAAAAATCATTAGAAATTTGACATTTTTTTAACTTTCCCTGCTCCAAAATTTTCTTTGAAAATTCTCCAAAAATTTCTTCAAAAATTTCTTTCCCTAAAGGATATGCAAAGGCCGCGGACATATTACTATCCGCGGCCAGTTAGCCGGTTATTTTTTCCTGCATTTTTCCTACATTATATAAAGGGCAAGATCAAAGGCAGGATATCATCTGTTACCGAAGCTGCTCCGGATTCAGCGGCCGCAGCTCGTCAATGACGAAGCGTCCGTCCTTCCTGATGAGTACATCGTCAAACCAAATCTCACCGCCGCCATAGTCCTCCCGCTGCACCGTGACCAGGTCCCAATGCAGTGATGAACGATTGCCGTTGTCCGCATCCTCATAGGCCTGCCCCGGCGTCAAATGAAAGCTGCCGCAGATCTTTTCGTCGAAGAGGATGTCCTTCATCGGATGCAGCACATAAGGATTCACACCGATGGCAAACTCGCCGAAATACCTGGCTCCTTCGTCCGCGTCCAGCAGACGGTTGATCCTCGCCGTATCGTTGGCTTCCGCTTTGACGATCTGCCCGTTTTTCACCGTAAAGCCCACATTCTCATAGACAAAGCCCTGCATTTCGCTGGCAGCATTGTAACGAATCACTCCGTTGACAGAATCCCTCACCGGCGCCGTATAGACCTCCCCGTCTGGAAGGTTCATCTTTCCGTCGCATTTTACGGCCGGAATACCTTTGATCGAGAACGCCAGGTCTGTGCCCGGACCGACCAGCCGTACCCGGTCAGTACGGTCCATCAACGCCGCCAGCTCATCCATCGCCTGACTCATTTTCCCGTAATCCATGGTGCACACGTCAAAGAAAAAATCTTCAAATCCGGCCAGGCTCTTTCCCGCCAGCTGTGCCATAGACGGGTTCGGATACCGCAGAATCACCCATTTTGTTCCGTTGACACGCTGCTCAACCACCGGCATGGTCAGCCGGTCGTAAAGCTGGAGTTTTTCAGACGGCACGTCGGACAGCTCGGCGATATTATCTCCGCCGCGGACTCCGATAAACGCGTCCATCTGCTCCATCTGCCGAAGCTCCAGCCCGCACTGCAGTCCCAGCTGTTCCTCCGACGCATTCAGCAAAATCTCCCGCAGCACGGCGCTGTCCCTCTCCACGACAAAAGGTACCGCGCCCAGTCCGCAGGCGTCCCGAATCAGCTGCCGCACCAGCGGCCTTGTCTCCTTGCCCTCGTATTCGATCAAAACCTTTTCTCCCGGCTGAAGCCCGCAGGAATACCCTGTGAGCAGCCCTGAAAGCTTCTCTATTCTGCTGTCCATGTCTTCTCCTTTCATATTGTTGGCCTTCGCAGCACTCTGCCCGCCGCGGCCCCGGTCAGTTTCTCCTCCCGCAGAACGATCTGCCCGTTGACGATCACCGTCTCAATTCCCCTGGGATTTTGAAGCGGGTTTTCCTCTTCGTCAAAGCTGTGCAGACGCGCCAAATCCAGAATTGCCAGATCCGCAAAATAACCTTCCTTTATAATGCCTCTTTCTTTGATCTGAAACCGCTCCGCGACAAATCCGCTCGCCTGCCGCACCGCTTTTTCCAGGCAGCCCTTTCCGTAACGGTTCAGGTACCGCGGAATATACCCGATATTCATGCTGTTGGGATACAGCGGCATCTCGTCATTTCCCGTCAGATTTGTCTCTTTACTGTAGCTGCTGCCGTCAGAGCAAGGCATCGCGTACTCGCCGCGGCACAGGATATCCACCGCTTCACCAAAATCAGGCGCGGCAAGGTCACATACCATTTCAGGGTCCTCCCCGAACAGCGTCATCACCGTATCCGCAAGTCCCATCAAAAGGCGCTTCGCGCAGTCCGGCAGGGATTTCCCCACGTAGGAAGGATTCCGGTGCTTCAGAACCACAAATTCCTCCAGCCAGCAGAGCTCCGAATTTACATCTAAAATCGGAAGCTGCCCGCGATCGATCATCTCATGAATCTCCCGGCGGAAAGCCGGGTTCCGGAAGGCCTTTGAAAGCCTTTCCCTGCTCCCTGCCTTCAAAACCAGCGGTTTAAGAAAATATCCGAAGGAGGTCTGGGTAAAATCGCTGCAGTTCGGACTCGGAATCACGTCGTAGGTCAGATCCGCGCCCCGTTCCCGCATTTCGTCAAAATACGCCAGCGTCCGGCGCGCGGCCTCTGCCGCCTCCTCTCCATTTGCCGCCATGTTCATAACGTGAACGTGAGAGATATTCAGGCGGAGCGGTATGCCGTCCGCCTGCCGAAGCATTTCCCTGTAGCCGCCGATCCGGTCAGGCCTCCCGTCCGAGCCGCAGCTGGCCGTATGGCTGGAAAAGATACCGCCGTACTCGGCCACAGCTCCGAGCATACGTCTCATCTCCGCATCGTCGGCGTAAGGTCCCGGCAGATAGACCGGGTCCCTTCCTGTGGATATGCCAAAGGCGCCTGCCTCCATCGCCGCGTGAACCTCCTGTTCCATGGCGCGCAGCTCTTCCTCTGATGCTGCCCTCAGACAGTCCTTTCCCATAACCGCGGTCCGCAGCGCGCTGTAACCGATCAGCGGCGCCATATTGCAGCCCAGGGGCAGGGCCTCACATTTCTCGCTAAACTCTTCAAAGCTATGCCAGTCGAAATCTATGCCATATCGGCCGGCAAGGGCCGCGGCGCCTCTGTCCCGGTCAAAGATCAAAGGAAACAGGTCCTCCTCTGACGCCCCCGCGCGTTCCAGAAAATCCATATCCAGATCAGAACAGTACAGCGTTTCTCTCCCCTGAGGCGCCATGCCGTAGCCGCAGTTGCCGGTTACCACCGTGGTCACGCCCTGTCTCAGGTACGGCTCCATGGCAGGCTGGACCAGCACAGACAGGTCGGCGTGTGTATGGGGATCGATAAACCCCGGCGTTATAACCATGCCTGCCGCATCGATGATTTCCCTTGCCTGCCGCCGCATCTGCCCTGCCGGCAAATCTGTGCCGATATAGGTGATCCTGTCGCCTGTAATACCGATGTCCGCGCGATAGGAAGGCTCGCCGCTCCCATCACAGACCATGCCGTTTTTTATCATTATGTCAAACATTTACTCGTCTCCATTCTGCTCCATATTCTGCTCCATTCCCCTTCATTTAAAGGCCCGCCATCGTCATCACGACCATGATCACGCACACCACCGCGTCGCCGATGACCAGTCCCGTAGCCGCGTTGTCCAGTTTTTCAGCCAATTCTTCTCCTTTGGTCTTCTCAATGATCAGACGGATCACGCCGCCCAGAGCGGTACCAAGAATCGTCTTTGGCGCCAGATACAGGGCCAGGGCGATACCGCCTCCGGGAAGTCCGGTCAGGCTGAGTACCGTTCCCAGCGCCGCGCCCAGGGCGAACCGCATCGGATGGAAGAGATCTTCCGCGCCGCCGGAGGAGACTCCTTCGATGATAGAATAGTACATATTGCCAAAAGGAAAGGTAAACAGATCATCGTCCAGTCCGAACACCTTGATGATGCCGGCAAACAGAAAGACTCCCGCGGCGCAGCCGAACAGAATCCCGATCAGCTGTGCCTTAATCTGTTTTTTCGGCGACGACTGGACCATTTGCCCGATCTTCAGATCGTACATGGTGTCCTGCGCCAGAATAAAAGTATTGAAATTCATAAACGCGATCAGCATACTGTAAATTGCGTTTCTCGTCAGGCCATAGGCGATAACCATCATGAAGATATTCAGAGCCATGCCCGCGCTGAGGCCGGATTCCGCGGAAACCCTTACCGCGATCATGGCAAAGAGCAGGCTCAGCGCCGTACAGACGATCAGAGGCAAAATCCCAATGCCGTAATACAGATTGCAGAAGATAATTATGGCGGCAGTCAGAACCAGCGCCATGACGAGAATCCTCTTCAGGGAATAATCCCGATCTGTATTGCCGGCCCCGGTATTGTTGAATTTAAATGCCGCGGCGATGCTTCTCCACTCCCTGCAGATCGGAATGAGAGACGCGAACAGGGCCGTACCTACCGCGATCGGCAGGTTGAGGTCCTGAACTCCGGCAAAATAGTCCTCTGTCGGATTCACAAACCATCCCCTCGCTGTACCGATCGGTGCCTCGATCAGGCAGACGATCAGGCTTGCGGCCATCATCAGCAGCGCGTTTCTCGCGCCCAGAACATATCCCATTCCTACAACCAGCGGCATAGCCAGAATCTCCAGACTCATGCCCTCCACCGGCATCCAGGAAGTAAAATCCGCCATGTACGGCATCATTTCCATGTTCTGCAGAAACGAGACCAGAACGCCGAAAGCGACGGCAGCGATCAGGATCTTTGTAGACGACCGATCCTCTGTGTCGATCTGATCCATAGCTGTCGTACACATCACCGCTCCCGGAAACGGCAAATTCGGATCGTATACAAACTGATCTCTCAGAATTGATACGAAGCAGATGCCCATAGCGTCTGCCAGAAACAACAGGATAAAGACAGGAAGAAGCTCCAGCTTCTCGCCCATCATCAGGATCGGCACCATATTGCCCGTCAGGGAATAGGCGGCAAAGGTAGTCGCCGTAGCGCAGGTCTGCATGATATTGACCTCTCTCCTGTTCGTCTTTCCGCCAAACTGCGGAATTAAAAGCACACCGATCATAGACGCGATCGGCGCCACATCCGTATCTAATCCCAGAACGGCATCTAGATACATCATCAGCGCCATCAGCAGCAGACCGATCAAGATGCCGAAAAAAATCGCGCGAAAACTGAATTCCCTTTCCTGCCCTGCGATACTCGGTACATTACCTTCTTTTTTCATAAATTCCTCCCGAGGCCATAGACGGCCTCCTCTGTTTTTTACACATTCCATTTTCAAAAGTGAGTCGACTCACTTTTTTTATACACCATTTTCGTTGCCGCGTCAACTGTTATTTACAAAATTCCGCATTATTTTCGTCAGATCTGTCTTGAGACTTGCGCTTACAAAAAAAATATGA
>CALLDR010000051.1 GCA_937997955.1 uncultured Emergencia sp.
TTGGCTCTGCGGTAATTGCCATGTTCATTGGCATGTTTCTTAACCAGTTCGTTCGCAAGACGGATGTGTTCGCCACAGGGCTGAAGTTCACCTCCAAGAAGATATTGAAATTCGCCATTATCCTGCTGGGGCTGTCGCTGAACATCACCGCCATCTTGCACGTAGGCCAGATGTCCCTGACAGTAATGGTCTTCACCTTGCTGACCTGCTTTGGCGGCGGTTACTTCATCAGCAAGGCGCTGGGACTGAACTGGAAGCTGTCCAATTTGATTTCCGCTGGTACAGGCATCTGCGGTGGCTCTGCCATTGCCGCTATCGCCCCCACCATCGACGCGGACGACAACGACGTTGCCTACGCCATGTCCGCCACCTTCCTATTTGACATGGCGATGATCGTGCTGTTTCCCATCATGGGCCGGGCACTGGGTATGACGGATCAGGCCTTTGGCATCTGGGCAGGTACGGCGGTGAACGACACCTCCTCCGTGGTGGCCACCGGCTATGCCTTCTCCGAGGCGGCAGGCGATTTCGCCACCATGGTCAAGCTGACCCGCACGCTGGCGATCATCTCCACGGTGATCGTGTTCGCCCTTGTGCAGCTGAACCTGAAGCGTAAGGAAGCCATGGCTCTCCAGCAGGACGGCAGTGCGCTTAAAGCTGAGTTCTCCATCAAGAAGATCTTCCCCTGGTTCATTCTGGGTTTTCTGGCCATGTCCATCGTGGCGAGCATCCTTCCTATCCCTGCGCAGTTGGTGAGCGGCACCAAGACTGCCAGCAAGTTCCTGATGGTCTGCGCACTGGCTGCCATCGGATTGAATACCTCCTTCGCCAGCATGAAGAAGGCTGGCATCCGCCCCATGATTCACGGTTTCATCATTTCTGCGCTGGTTGTAATTGTGGCGCTGCTGGTGGAGATGGGCATGGGAATCGTGTAAGAAAGCTGCAAGACAATTGAGCAAAGCCACAGTTCAAAACAAAACTGTGGCTTTTGTCTTTGGATTGAGGAATGGCGTTACGTATTTGCTCGAATTACGCAGCTGATGGATGATGCAATTCTGAATTTCCGTCTTGGGAAATACAGCCCCAATCGCCGCAGAGAATCCCGTCAGGTTATCCGTGCAGGCAATGAAAATGTCCTCCACGCCTCGTTTTTTAGCCCGTTGAGTACCGTTGCCCAGTACTTGGCACTTTCGTTTTCTCCTACCCACATCCCCAACACGTCTTTTTTAAGGGCACAACGCACATATCCTTGCTCACTCTTTTTTTCATTTTCTTGTTACGGTCTTTCGGGGCAACAGCCCCATCAAATCGCTTGTAAAGCGATTGTGTTTTCGAAAAAAGCATGATACGATATTGCCATAAGCAGTGATGTTGCAACACATAGCTACAATCTACAATAGTGAAAGGAGACGATCTCACCAATGCGATGCTCCCTTGTTTCCAACAAAATAATCCAAGCCCGTGAACGTTTGGGACTCACACAGCAGCAGTTAGCGGAAAAGCTTTGTGTAACCAACAAAGCCGTTTCCAAGTGGGAATGTGGCGTCACACTTCCTGACATCTCGCTTTTGGTGCCACTATGCCGTGTTCTGGGTCTGACGGTGCAGGAACTGCTGGATGAATACGACGGCAAATTCGGTAATACCCCCGGCTGCCAGACCACGGAAGATCCTGCGCAGGACACGCTGTTTGCGGCGCAGCAGCACAGCCATTACCTGTATATCGATCTCAAAACCACCTCTACGGTGTCGCCCCATTTGTTTGGCCACAACCTGGAGCATACCAGAGCCAGCATCATGGATGGTCTCAGCGCCCAGATGATCCGCAACCGGAAGTTTGCCGGCGCTGCGGCGCGCAACGGCGTAGCGCTGGACTGGGAAGGCATCGGCGAATGCGTGTACTTTGCCAATGAACACCGCCTTCCCGGTAGCAACGCAAACGAAGCTTATGTATGTCATTACGCGCACAACGGCATGTGGCGGCGTAACGAATGTCAGTCTCAGATGATTCAGAACCCAATTCCGAATCAGGTGAGCGGTATCCGTCAAAAGGAGCTCTTCCTTCAAAAGGACAGGAGCTATCCGTTTGCCGTCGTTGTCAAAGTACAGCAGCCGCTGGATGTGCGCGTCGCGCTCACCAACGCCGATGGTACGCAGATTTATGCGGAAACCGTTTTTCCTGTTCAGCCCGTTCTAGCGAAGGAGGATGCACAGGAAGAGGTGGATGAATGGCAGCGCTTTGAGACGATTCTGACCCCCGGCGTCGACGATGCGCATGCCGTGATAAGCATTACCTACACGGAGCAGGCACAACTGCTCATCGGCGCAGTTTCCATGATGCCGGACAATCATTTCCATACCATGCGCAGGGACACCGTGGAAAAGCTCAAGGAAATCGGCGTGCGTCTGCTGCGCTGGCCGGGTGGCAACTTTGCCGGCGAATATCGCTGGCAGGATATGTTCCTGCATCCCGACAGGCGCGCTCCCATGGAGGGCTACATGGAAAATGAAACGCAGCCCTTTACACACGGCTATGACATGCATGAAATAGACACCGACGATTTTATTGCACTGTGCCGTGAGATCGGCGCGGAGCCCTTCCTCACCATCAATGCCGCCTGGGATTCCCCCGAAGTATGCGCCGCCTGGGTGGAATACTGCAACGGCCCTGCCGAGAGCAAATACGGCAGGCTGCGTGCCCAGCGCGGTCATCAGGAGCCCTACAATGTCAAATGGTGGTCGCTGGGCAACGAAATGGGTTATGGCCACATGGAGGGCGCAAATACGCCGGATGGATACGCATCGCTGGTGGAAACGCATGCGCGTGCCATGCTGAAGGTCACGCCGGATCTGAAATTTGTTTCTTCCGGCCCCTATCCGAATCAGGAGTGGGTAGATGTTTCCATCAAGAAGCTGGCTCCCATTGCGCCATACGTTTCTCTGCATACGTACAATTCAGTCCATTGGGACTTCACCTCTCCGGAGGGCATGGAGCGCTGCTATAACGAAATGATCCGCATGCCCATCCACAATCTAGGAATCCTGCGCAGGCTGCATGACATGCTCCCGGAAAAGACATTCATCTCCTACGATGAATGGAATCTGTGGAAAACATGGTGCCGCAATCCTTCCTCCATGGAGGGCATCTTCACTGCGCAGATGCTGCACATGTTCATGCATGAAAGCGAAAAACAGCGCATGCCCATGGCCTGCTACTTTGAGCCGGTTAACGAAGGCGCCATGCAGGTGCATCCGGATCATACCGAGCTGACGGCAACCGGTCAGGCCTTTGCGCTGCTCTCCCGGCATGCCGGCGGAAAGCTGTGTACGGTAGATGGTGTAGAAGACTTTGAAGTCGTTGCCACCATCGATGATCATCATGTGCTGACCCTGACGATGCTCAACCTGAACTGGCAGGAGGAAACTACTTACTCTCTGAATAAATGCGGAACAGTTCTGGAAAACAAGGTACTTCAGGCCGAAAATCTGTTGCCTGGTACCCCGTTTACGGAAAATCCCCTGATGATTCATGTCAAGGATGATATTATCAAGGCGAAGCTTCCACCCCGCAGCGTTGCCTGTATCAGTATTTCACTCGTCGAATAACATACACGGAATGCAAAAAGAATAAAATGAAAACAGCAAGTCGCTCACAGCATGAAAGGAGTAATTTTATGAAAAATGGAAAGTTGACGGTTGCCATCGTGGGCATGGGTTTCGGCAGCTGTTTCCTGCCCATCTATCTGAAGCATCCGGATGTGGAGCATGTCATTATGGTGGATACCAATCCGGACCAGCTGAAGGCGCTGGCAGATATGTACCTGCTGGACGAAAGCTACTACACCACCGACTTTGAAGCGGTATTGCAGAACCCGGATGTGGATGCGGTCCATCTGGTCATTCCGCCCGCGCTGCATGCGCCCATGTCGGTTCAGGTGCTCAACGCAGGCAAGCACTGCGCCTGCACCATCCCCATGGGTATGTCCATGAAGGAGCTGGAAGACGTTATCAAGGCGCGGAAGGCTTCCGGCAAACACTATATGTTCATGGAAACTTCCGTCTACACCCGCGAGTATCTGTATGTGAAGGAGCTGTACGAATCCGGCGCAATGGGCAAGCTGCAGTATATGCGCTGCGCCCACTATCAGGATATGGAGGGCTGGCCCTCTTACTGGGACGGCTTCCCGCCCCTGGCACATCCCACCCATGCCATCGGCCCCTGTTTTGCTCTGGCAGGGCAGCGTCCGGTCAGCGTCTTCGGCAGAGGCTCCGGCAAGGTCCGTCCGGAACTGGAAAAGCAGTACGGCTGCCCCTTCGCCTTTGAGTCTGCTCTGGTGGCCTTGGAGGATGGCGAGACGACCGTTGAAATGGAGCGCTTCCTGTACCATGTCGCCCGTGGCTACAGCGAATGCTTTAATATCTATGGTGAAAACAAGTCCTTTGAGTGGGATCAGCTCAACGGCGACAAACATGTGATGTTCAGCCGGGATCTGGTTTGGGAGAACGAGAACCGCGGCGGCAAGATCGATGAGGAATACGTTCAGGTCCCCGATTATGCCCATCTGCTGCCGGACGTCATTGGCCGGTTTACCTACGAAGTGGCCTATGACGAGGTCAATCCCCATCTGTCCTTCAAGCAGGGCGGCGGTCATGGCGGTTCCCATCCGCATCTGGTTCATGAGTTCGTTACCAGCATTCTGGAAGACAGAACTCCCTTCCCCTCCGATATCGATGCGGCCTACTGGACCGGCGTTGGTCTCCTGGCCCACGAAAGCGCCATGGAAGGCGGCACCGTAAAGTCGCTGCCCAAGTACGAAGAGCTGTAACGGGAGCCGGTAAAAACGCAGTCTCCCCAAAAAAGCCGAACCAATCGTTCTGCCTCAAATTGTCCATACAGCCAAGAGGGCTTGCCTTGATTTTGCCCAGCAATGCATTTTCAGCAAAGACCGCGGTCAAGGCTTCTCCCACAATAAAAAAGTGTCTGCGACACTCTCAACTCCCCTAACCCCTCATTCATGAGGGGAAGGGGTTTTCTTATCTCCTTCTTTATTGTAAAATTCTATTATGAATATATTACAATCCATCTTTACCGATTATTATGAACACATCATTTATGAACTCCATCTTTGACAGCACAAATTAAAAGACAGCTCCCTTTCAATTAACGGAAAAGTGGCTGTCTTTTTTATTAAATCTTACCAGTTTTATTGTACTTGTTGATATATTCTTCCAATGCTTTCTCTACTGTAGCCGTCTTTGAAAGTTTGGTATCAGCAATGAATTTCTCCAGCTTATCTGATACCGACTTATCAATCTTACAGTTCAGGTTCTTGTATGCTTTATTTGCAATAATCGTCACTCCTTATTAGATACTAATTTTTTACATGGCAATTCATTCCTCTCTGGAACAATGTCATACCATGTTGTCAGCACATTTGAATTCAATTTCTGCATCTTTTTTATCTCACGAGATGCCTTATAAATATCTGTTTCCAAATATTCTTGTGGCAACAATGATACTTCATTCTTTGTCTGTTTCACAGCTAAAGGATTTGATTTTTCACCTTCAATCAGTTTCAGATAATTAGCATATAATTCCGGGCATTCATTTTTTAACAATGCTGGTACAGTTGGATATACAAGCTTGTTAACAATATCAGATGCCCAATAACTTCGCACTGTCATATCGACTGGATTCACATATACATGATTATAATAATCAATGTCAATGATACAGCCATGAATCCATCCACTTCCA
>CALLDR010000052.1 GCA_937997955.1 uncultured Emergencia sp.
TGGAGGACGCGGTAGCGCCGACGGAGAAGGACTCGGCCCGGATTTTAGTGCGCAACGGTATCCGGGCGTTGGAATATACCAGGGAGGTCATCGTGCGGATCAATCCGGTGGACAGTCCGTACTGGGAAAAGGACCTTGCCGCCATCATTCCTGTGAAGCCGGACATGATCATGCCGACCAAGGTCAGCTGCGCCGGTGACGTGAAGATCATTTCTGACCGCATCGCTTTGCTGGAGGAGCAGTGCGGGTTCGCGGCCGGCACTGTCAGGCTGATCCCTCTGATCGAGACGGCGCTGGGCGTGGAGAAGGCTTTTGAGATCGCTTCGGCGGATTCCCGGGTCGCGGCTATTTTCCTGGGCGGCGAGGACCTGACGGCGGATCTGCGCTGCAAGCGTACAAAGGAAGGCCAGGAGATCTTTTACGCCCGCAGCCGCATGGTTATGGCGGCCAGAGCCGCCGGCGTGGACGTATACGACACGCCGTGGACTGACGTGGAGGACTACGACGGTCTGGTGGCTGACGCGCAGTTTGCCAAGAGTCTGGGCTTCACGGGCAAGGCGTCCATTTCGCCGCGGCACATTCCGTTCATCAATGAAGTTTTCAGCCCGACCATGGAGGAAATACAATACGCCAAAGATGTCTTTGAAACCATCGAACGGGCCAAGGCCGAGGGCAAGGGCGTGGTATCCCTGCGGGGCAAGATGATCGACGCGCCGATCGTCACCAGGGCCAGCCAGGTGCTGGAAGCGGCGGAGGCCATGGGCCTGTACGAGCGGCCTGTAAAGACTCCGGCAGTGAAAGGGGGCAGCGAGAAATGAAGCGTGACAGAAAAACGGGAAAATTGGTAAAGGACATCAAAGAGGCCATTCGCCTGGCAGGTCTGAAAGACGGCATGACGGTTTCCTTCCACCATCATCTGAGAAACGGCGACATGGTGGCGGTCATGGTCATGGACGCTGTCAGCGAGATGGGCATCAAAGACCTGAACGTCAACATCAGCTCGATCTTTGATACCCACGCGCCTTTTATCGAATACATCAGGGACGGCGTGATCACCGGTATTGAGACGGACTATATCGGAGGCGTGGTGGGCCGTGCCATCAGCGAAGGCATTCTGGAGAAGCCGGTGGTGTTCCGCACCCACGGCGGGCGTCCCGCCGACATCATCAGCGGAGCCTCGCCTATTGACGTTGCGTTTATCGCGGCGCCGACTGCAGACCCCATGGGCAACTGCACCGGCAAATACGGCAAATCGGCCTGCGGATCCCTGGGTTACGCCTTTGCTGACGCCATGTACGCCAAGACCTCCGTGGTCATCACCGACAATCTGGTGGAATATCCTCTGACCGATTTTTCCATCGCGGAGGACTATATCGACTACGTGGTCTGCGTAGATAAGATCGGAGAGCCTTCCGGCATCGTTTCCGGCACTACCAAGATCACCAAGGATCCGGTCGGCCTGGTCATCGCTGACTATGCCGCCAGAGCCATCGACGCTTCCGGCCTGTTGGTGGACGGATTCTCCTTCCAGACCGGCGCAGGCGGCCCTTCACTGGCGGCGGCCCAGTATCTGAAGGACATCATGCTCCGCAAGGGCGTCAAAGGCAGCTACGGCCTGGGCGGCATCACAGGCTACATGGTGGACATGATGAAGAGCGGCTGTTTCCGCGCTTTGCTGGACGTTCAGTGTTTTGATCTGGACGCGGTGGAATCCATTCGCACCAATCCGAACCACCGTGAAGTGACCGCCTCCCACTACGCCAGCCCGGCCGCGGCCAGCAGCGCCGTAGACAGTCTGGACGTGGTAATCCTGGGAGCCACGGAGATCGACACGGAGTTTAACGTAAACGTCCATACGGATTCTAACGGATATATCATGGGAGGCAGCGGCGGCCACAGCGATACGGCAGCCGGAGCCAGAATGTCCATGATCGTGGCGCCGCTGTCCCGGGCCCGGCTTCCGATCGTGGTAGATGAGGTTTTGTGCAAGTCCACGCCGGGATCTACGGTAGATGTACTGGTAACGCAGCGGGGCATCGCGGTGAACCCGCTTCGTCCGGAGCTGGCTGACCGCTTCAAAGCTGCCGGTCTTCCGGTGGTGGATATCTGCCAGCTGCGGGACGCGGCGGAGAAGCTGAACGGAAAGGCGAAGAAGCCGGTGCTGGGAGACAGGGCCGTTGCTAAAGTGCTGTACCGCGACGGCAGTCTGCTGGATACCATCTATAACGTGCCAGTGAAATAGGATCGAATAGAATCGAATAGGATCAAATAGATTCTTGAATAGGATCAAATAGAATCGAAATGCAGCCTGAATAAGGCTGAAATCGAGCTGAAATTGAGCCTGAACAGAGCCGGCCGCGCCGCGTTGGCGGGCCGTTCCGATTCTGCGCGCGATGGCCGGATCAGGGAAAAGGAGGCAGGAAAGATGTTTTATACGGAGGAGATCAAACTGGAACGAGCGCAGGCGCTGCTCAGCGCCTGCGGCCTTTCTCTGCCTCAAAATGTGGATTACACGGCGGGGGTTTTCCGCGATGACGGGCGGCTGGCCGCCTGCGGCAGCCTGAAAGGGGATATGATCCAGGGCGTAGCCGTGGATCCGGATTTTCAGGGTGAGGATCTGACCGCGAAGGTGGTGACCCAGTTAGTGGGCCGCGCCGGAGCCGCGGGGCTTCGCAGTCTGTACCTGTTTACCAAGCCGGAAAAGGCTGGGCAGTTCGCGGGCCTGGGGTTTCGGACGGCGGCGACGGCGCGGCCCTACGCGGCTTTGCTGGAATGGGGCGAGGCTGGTATCCGGCAGTATGTGAAGCAGCTGGAGGAGCGGCGGGCGGCCGCGGGGCTGTCAGATGATGAGGCTGACAGCAGGCCGGCGGGCTGTCTAGTGATGAACTGCAATCCCTTCACTCTGGGCCACCGCTATCTGATCGAGCGGGCGGCTGCGGCCTGCGGCTGCGTCTTTTTGCTGGTGGTGGAGGAGGACGCGTCCCTCTTTTCCTTTGCGGACCGTCTGGCCATGGTGGAGGCGGGGACCGCTGACCTGCCCAATGTGAACGTGATCCCTGGCGGCCGTTACGCCGTGTCAAGCCTGACCTTCCCCAGCTACTTTACCAAGGAAGAGAATCTGGCCGCCGCCCACGCAGCCATAGACGCGGAGCTGTTCGCGTCGCAGATCGGGCCGGCGCTGGGCGTTGGCATCCGATTCGTCGGCACCGAACCCTTTTCCCCTGTGACTGAGATCTACAACCAGACCCTGAAAAAGCGGCTGCCGAGGGCAGGCATCTGCGTAGAGGAAATACCACGTCTTACGTCGGACGGCACGGCGGTCAGCGCAACGGCGGTCAGACGCCTCTTGATGGAAGCGCAAAGAGTGTCCGGCACACTGTCTCAGCTGGCGGACAGCCCGGTTTTTGATACTCTCGCAAGGCTGGTGCCCGAGACTACCCTGGCCTGGCTCCAAAAGCCTGACGTGCTTACGCGGCTGGAGGAGCGGATAGAGGAACGGCTGGATCGGTAGGTCGCAGCGGAGAGCCAGGGTCCGGGCTGATTCATTTCTGCCTTTTTATCTCTTTATCTCTTCATCTCTTCATCTCGCGCTTCGGTAAATTCCCGCAATCGGTCAGATTGATTGCTCCGCCGTATTCTGCTGTATTCCGCTGTATTCCGCTATCGTGGTCTTTCGTGGCCATTGGCGGCTCGCGCCACTTTTTGCTGCTTTTTGTGCACCATGCGGCACGACACTTGTGCTGCACGCCACTTTTGCCTGATTTCTAAGCTTCGTGCGGCGTGCAGAGGTGAAGCAGGATTACAGTATCCTGTGAGAAAGGAACATTATAAGGGAATTATGGTATTTTTTAGAATGATTTGAGTTGTAATTCTTGTCATTCATTCCGTATCACGCCGTATCAAAGCTTCTTTGAATCAGAAAGTGGCGCGCCGGACAGGGCGGGTGCCGCTGCGACCTTGAAAACCAACAAAAAGTGGCGTTTGGATCTTTAACTTTTAAATTACGTGAGTT
>CALLDR010000053.1 GCA_937997955.1 uncultured Emergencia sp.
ATACTGCATGTTCAGGTTCACGTTGGGCAGATTGATCCCCTTGTGGTTGCTGATCTTGCCGCCGTGAATGACCTTTCCTCTGACGTCGGTTTCCGTGGTCTCTATGACCTTGATGACGATCTTGCCGTCGTTGATCAGCACCAGGTTTCCCGCGCTGACCTCCTTTGGCAGGTCCTTATATGTGACGGAGACGATGTCAGCGGTTCCCATCACGTCTCTGGTGGTGATGGTGAACTCCTGGCCGTCCCGCAGCGTTTCTTCTCCCCGCTCAAAATCCCGTATGCGGATCTCCGGTCCTTTGGTGTCCAGCAGGACAGCCGCCGGGATTCCCAGCTCATCCCGCACTCTGCGGAAGGTCTCGATGGTCTCCCTGTGCTCGTCGTGGGTGCCGTGAGAAAAGTTGACGCGGGCCACGTTCATGCCCGCCTGCAGCATCGCTTTCAAAGTTTCCGGATCTCTGGATGCAGGTCCGATGGTACAAACAATTTTTGTCTTTCTCATTAGTGTTCCTTTCTGCATTTGTATTTGTATAGCTTTGATGCTGCCCCGGCTCATTCTCCTGATCTCGCCCGCCGAAGCGGCTTTTCTAACATTATTATACGTTAAAATATAAAAAAAGCAAGAGCCCCGCAGGACTCCCGCAAAATATCTCATCGTCGCGCTTCATCGTTACGCTTCTTCCCAGATCACCGGGCACTTCATATGTCCAAGGAATTTCACAAAATCCGCCTTGGAAAGAGCCAGGGTCGCTGTGTTCCGGTTAGGATGGAAATTGACCAGCTCCGTGTCCGCGGCCTCTGTGATCTCCTTTCCCAGTACCACGGTCACCGTTCCTTCCTCCGCGCTGACCAGTCCGAAAGGCGATACGGACCCTGGGATCAGCCCCAGGCACTCCATCAGTTCCTCTGCGCTGGCAAACCGCACCTGTCCCCAGCCTGTCAGAGCTTTGAAGTGTTTCATGTCCAGCCTGCGGTGGTCGTCCAGAATGATCAAAAAGTACCTGCCGGACTTTTTCTCTCTGACCAGCAGGTTCTTCAATGACAGGCCGGGCAGCTCCGGCAGCTCTTCCTCCGCTTCCTGGCTGGTGAATACGGCCTTATGCTCGATGATCGTATACTCCGTGATTCCTATTTCCTCAAAGACTTCGTAAAGTCTCGCTTCATTTGCTTCCATAAATACTATGCCTTTTACTATATCTTTTACTGCACTTTACTGCTTAACTACACTTTTTTGTTGAATTCCGTATTGCATTGGTGGCATCTCACTTTGATCGTGCCCTTTCCCTTCGGCGCCCGCATCTTCTGTCCGCATCCCGGGCATTTGAAGTAGGCGTAGAATTTCCGCTCATAGCGACGCTGCTGAAAAGACTTTCCCTTGGTCAGCTTGTATTTCATCGAAAGATACCAGTTATTCTCCCTCTCCCTCTTGTAAAGATCCCGGGAAAGAGCGCGGAAATACGCGTAAACAAACAGGACCAGTCCCCCATAGTAGAGGATGTAGTAGACCACAGGCAGACGGCCGAAAAACATGGCGCCCAGCATCATGATCAGCGCCGCGATCATGAGGAACCGACTGAACTGGTCGATGCCTCTTCTCCCCTGCATAAACCTGTATAATTTATATCTGAATCCGTTCATTTCGCCCTTTTCCTCCAAGTTTTCTGCTTTTCTCTATCTTACTCTGCCTTTGTATATATTTTATTGCCTTTATGTGAAGAAGATGTGATGATTCTTCTCTCACTTTGTGGTATTATAATAATACCACAAAACGCAGGAGGAAAACATGGATAAAACATCGAGAGAGTACGAAGTCTGTCTCTGCTGCCACACGACCAGAGGCCAGGTAGAGGATCTCATCCGCGAAACCGGCGTGGATAATCTGAAGGATCTCTGCGCCGCGGCCAACGTCGGCAACAAATGCGGCGGCTGCCGTGAAGATCTGCAGATGATCTTAGACGACGTGCTGGGAAAATAAGCAAAGCGGCCACAAGGCCCAGAAAAAAGCGTGCACACCCGCGGACTGACAACGTTCAGACAACGTTCAGACAGCGAGGCTGCACGCTTTTCTTATCGTTATTTCCCGCAGGTGTACGGCGCGAGCTCCAGCCTGATGAAGTAGCCCTGGTCGTGATCGCACACCGGACACTTTGGCGGCGCCTGGGTTCCCTCCAGAATGTGTCCGCAGTTGAGGCAGATCCACTTGCACTGGACGTCGGAGACGAACAGCTTGTTCTGCTCCAGCTGATCCGCAAGCGCTCCGAACCTGTCGCCGTGGGTCTTTTCGATCTGGGCGATCTGATGGAAGGAGTTGGCGATCTTCGGGAAGCCCTCTTCCATGGCTTTATCACCGAAAGCTTTATAGGCGTCGTCATACTCCTCATACTCGTTGTGCTGGGCGTAGCGGAGCAGCTGTACGATGGAATCCGTAATGTCCACCGGATAGCCTCCATCGATATGAATCGTCTCCCCGGCCATATCCTTCAGATGGTTGTAGAACACCTCCGCGTGCTCCTTTTCCTGGTTGGCCGTATAGGTAAAGACCGCCTCCACCACGTGGAGCTTCGCTTCTTTTGCCTGGGACGCGGCAAAGGTGTAGCGGTTCCTGGCCTGGCTTTCCCCCGCAAAGGCGCGCATCAAATTGGTTTTCGTCTCACTCATGTTAAATTCTACAGACATGTTTCTTCCTCCTGTTTCAAAGCATTGATCTCTACTAGTATTCACAGAAACTGGGAAGATATGCGCGCAAAAGAAAAATGCCGGACGATGCCGGCACTTTTTCAAAATGATATTGGATATTTGGATATTTACGCTGTCGTTTAGAATCTCAGGGACAGGCAGGACAGTCCACCGTCGATCTTTCTGTATTCGGAAGTGTCAACGGTCAGAGTCTTGTAGCCCAGAT